>JBEPZM010000030.1:0-18695 GCA_041640835.1 Blastococcus sp. | reverse complement strand
GCCGGCCCGCCGGGCCCGGCGCGTGAGACGGGCGGGGGGCGACGTGCCGAGGACCGGGCCCGCACCGCGGACGACGACGCGCCGTCGCCGGACGACCCGCGAGCAGCGGCGGAACCGCCGGAGCGCGGCGTTCGACCTGCTGGCGGTGGCTGCCGCCGGCGGGCTCGTGTTCCTGGGGATCGCCAACCTGTACCTGATCGGCTACCGCGACCTCGCGGTGCGGCAGACCCTGATCGCCGCCGGCGGCGTGCTCGCGCTGGCCGTGTTCTGGCGGGTGCGGGTCCGCTACCTGGGCGTCCTGGCGTGGGCCGCGTACGGAGGGGCGGTGCTGCTGCTCGTCGGCGTCCTGGCGGTCGGGCTGTCGGCCAACGGGGCCACCCGCTGGTTCGCCATCGGCCCGCTGACCTTCCAGCCCTCCGAGATGGCGAAGCTCGGCCTGCTGCTGGTGCTCGCCGCGGTGCTGGGCTCCGGCCGGCCTGCCTGGCAGCGGTTCGCGCTCGCCGTCCTGCTGGCCGCGCTGCCCATCGGGCTGACCCTCCTGCAGCCCGACCTGAGCACCGCGATGCTGCTGACCGTCCTCACCGCCGGCCTGCTGCTCCTCGGGCGCGTCCCGGCCCGGTTCCTGCTGCCGCTGGCGGCGACCGCGGTGGTCTCGGCGCCGCTGCTGATCAGCTTCCTGCGGCCCTACCAGGTGTCCCGGCTGGGCAGCTTCCTCGTCGGGGCGCACGAGTCGCCCACCGGCTCGGGATGGGCGGTGCGCCAGGCGCACATCTCGGTGGGCTCCGGCGGGCTGTTCGGCCGCACCGACGACCCGCTGCGCCAGCTCCGCGCCCAGTACCTGCCCGAACGGGACACCGACCTGGCGCTGGCCAGCCTGGTCGGGCAGTGGGGTCTGGTCGCGGGTGCCGGGGTGGTGCTCGCCGCGCTGCTGCTCGTGTGGCGGCTGGCGCTGGCCAGCCGCGCGTCGCGGACGCCGCACGGCGCGCTGGTCGCCGGCGGGCTGGCGATCCTCCTGGGCATCGAGACCGTGGTCTCGGTCGGGGCGAACCTCGGCCTGCTGCCGCTGGCCGGCGTCCCGTTCCCGCTGCTCAGCTACGGCGGCACGGCGCTGGTCGTGCACCTGGCGGCGATCGGGGTGGTCCTGGCCGTCCGGCGCGACGGCGCCCGCCGCCGGCTGTGGGCCGCACCGGGCCGGCTCAACCCGCGGCCGCGGCTCGTGCGGCTGGCCGCCGTCGCGCTCTCGGCGCTGCTCGTCTCCTTCGGCGTCTACGGCTGGCGGATGCAGGAGACCCGCGGCGAGGCCCTCCAGATCGCCGGGGACGACCAGATGACCCGCTGCTTCCGGCTGCCCGCGCCCCGGGGCACGATCACCGACCGGCACGACGTGCCGGTCGCCCTGGACGCGGGGGACGCCGGGGTCGGCGTGGACCGGGTGCTCGGCGTCCCCGCGCTCCTGCGCGGCCGGCCGGCCGACGTCGACCGGCTGGCCCTGCTGATCGGGGCTTCCGCCCCGGACCTGCACGCGCTGCTCGCCTTCACGGAGGACACCACCCTGTCGCTGCCGATGGGTGACGTCCCGCGCCCGGTGGCCGACGCGGTCGCCGCGGCCGGCATCCCCGGGGTGTTCGTCGTCCCCCTGCCCCGGCGGACGTACCCGCACGGCGCGCTGCTCGGCCCGGTGCTCGGCTTCGTCGGGGTGGCCACCCCCCAGGACGAGGAGCGCTGGCAGGGCCTGCCCGCGGGCGAGGTCGTCGGCCGGGCCGGGCTGGAGCGGCAGTACGACGCCGTCCTGCGCGGGATCAACGGACGGCAGTGCCTGTACGTCGATCCCCGGGGCGTGCCGGTGGCCCTGGGGGAGCTGCGGCCGCCGGTGCGCGGAGCCGACCTGCGGCTGTCGATCGACCTGGGGCTGCAGCGCCGGCTGGACGCCGGCCTCGCCGGAGCGCTGGGCGCGCAACCCCGGCCGCGCGGCAAGATCGCCGCAGCCGTGGCCATGGACCCGCGGACCGGCGAGGTGCTGGCGATGGCCGGCGCGCCGTCCTTCGACAACAACGTCTACGGGCCGCCGGTCGACGGCGCCGCGCTGCAGGCGATCGCGGCCATGCCCGGCTCGCCGATGCTCGAGCACGTGACGCAGGCGGTGGCCCCGCCCGGCTCGACCTTCAAGCTCGTCACGGCGGCGGCGAACCAGGTGCACGGCATCTACGGGCCCGACCAGGTCATCCCGACCGGTGCGAGCTTCACCTACGGCGGGCACACCTTCGGCAACTGGCGGCCCATGGGGCCGATGGACCTGGTCGAGTCGATCGCCGTCTCCAACGACGTCTACTTCTACAAGCTCGCCGTCGCGCTCGGCGCCGACCGGCTGATCGACACGGCCCGGGCGCTGGGCGTGGGGACGCCGACGGGCATCGACCTGCCGGGCGAGTCCGCCGGGCACCTGGGGTCGCCGCAGACCGCCGAGGCGGAGGGGCGGGCCTGGTACGGCGGTTCCACCGTCATCCTCGGCATCGGCCAGGGGGATCTGACCGTGACGCCGCTGCAGAACGCCGGGTGGACGGCGGCGGTCTCCACCGGGCAGCTGGTGACACCCCGGCTCGGCATGGCGCTGGGCACCGGGCCGGGCACGCACACCCCGATCGCCGCACCGCCGCCGCGGCCGCTGCCCTTCACGGCGGACCTGGGGCCGGTGCGCGAGGGGATGCGGGCGGTCGTGGCGGGCGGCACCGGGAGCCGGCTGAACGACCTGCCGGTGCCGGTCGGGGCCAAGACGGGGACGGCGCAGGATGGCGGTCTCCGCGACGACGAGTACGACAACTGGATGTCCGCCGTCGCGCCGATCGCGGCACCGGAGATCGTGATGACCGCCCTGGTGCAGGGGCCCGGCACGGGGGCCAACAGCGCCACCGCGGTGGTGGACGACGGGCTGCACTACTACTACGACCACCAGGCCGAGGTGCGGGGAACCGGGCCGCCGGCGCCCTGACGGGCGGAAGCGCGCTCACGCGCAGATCCAGCCGCCCGGAAGGGCTGGCCACGCCTCGACCGTGCCACCGTCCACGGCGTAGGCCGTCGAGAGGTCGTCCGCCAGCCACAGCTCGACCCCGCTGCCGTTCTTCCAGCCGGTCGGGATCGCGTCGTCGGGCAGCTCGGCATCGGGAACGAACGACCCAAGGGTGCGCTCAGCGAAGACACCCTCCGGGTCGCGCACGAACGCGTGCCCGGTGTTCTCGGTGCTGCCGTCGTCGAGCGGCCAGTGGATCTCCAGGATGAGCGCACTGTCCATCTCGCAGTGCGTTTCGCCCTCGTAGATCCGGATCACGGATGGCGGAGCCCCTTGGTCGCCGCGCTCCCACCCCGCCGACGGGCGGCCGGGATCGTCGCCGGTCAGCAGTCGCTCGTGCTCGTCGCTGCCGCAGGCGGACACAGCGAGTACGAGCAGCGCAAGGAGCAGAGCCCGGCCGCGAGGGATCACGCGATCATCGTGGTGGCCGACCAGCAGGCCGCTCCAGGTCGCAGCCTGATTGCCGCCGAACAGAGACGTCAGAATGTGCACGTAGGCGTCCGTGAAGCCGCTTGCTGTCTCCGAGCGGCCCACCAAGGGACAGTTGCCGGGCCCGCTGCGTGCCGGCACAGCAGTTGCGGGGCCACCCGAGGCCCGGCCGTGAGTTCGGGAGGGCAGTTGGGTAGTCGCCACGCGCGCAAGTCGTCCGGGGCGCAGAGGTGTGCCGTCCGCGGGCCCGATCGGTCGTAGCGTCCCCTCGTCCAAGGTCCGGGCGTGCTCGCCTGGGCGAGTCCCGTCATCGGAGAGGTCCGCTATGAGCATCGTCGTGCGTTTTCCGGTAGTCGGCTTGACGCGTCAGCAGTACGACGAGGTGAACCGCCGCCTGGAGGAGGCTGGGATGTGGCCCCCGGACGGGCTGCGGATGCACGTGCTGTTCGGGATCGAAGGGGACCTGAAGGTGAGCGAGATCTGGGACTCCCCTGAGCAGCTCACAGCTTTCGGCGAGCGGCTCATGCCGGTGCTGGACGAGGTCGGGATCCAGGCCACCGGCGAACCGGAGATCTTCGAGGTCCACAACCTGGAGCAGCTGCAGACGACGGCGTAGCCCGTCACGACGGCGCGCCGCGCTCCACGGACCTGCACGGCTGAGCGGGACATCAGGGCCGCGCGGAACCTCGTGGGGCCCGCCCACGCGACTGCCGCGCCCCGCGTCCACGTCGCCCTGGAGCCACGCCTTGTTCATTGGACTACGGCTGCGGCGAGGCCCCCTTCCGAGCCCGCCGGATGGGGGCCACTGTCGGCACCTGCGCGTTGGTCAGGAAGTCGAGGACGAGCGCGTTCACCAGGTGCGGCTTCTCCTGGGTGAGGAAGTGCGACGTCCCGGGGACGACGGCGAACTCCGCGCCCGGGATGGCGTCGAACATGGCCACGGCGTGCTCGAGCGTCACCAGGTCGTCGTCCGAGAACATGACCAGGGAGCGGGCGCGGATCTTCCCCAGTTCGGCGATGTCCACGTGCGGCTCGTTCTTCATCAGCTCGCCGATCTTCGCGACGACGACCGGGAAGTGCGCCTCGCCGTCCGGTGACACCTCGCCGTAGGCCGCGCCGAGGAACTGCACCACCTGGTCGACGTCGAACTCCATGTCTGGCGCGGCCTCGCCCGACTTGTCATACCCACCGCTGATCATGACCAGCCGGTTCACCAGGTCGGGGCGCTGGATCGCGATGAGCAGCGCGACGAAGGCGCCGTCGCTGTGCCCGACCAGGTCCGACGGCCCGCCGATGACCTGGTCGAGGAAGGCGATCGTGTCGTCGGTCATCAGCTGGTAGGTGATCGGCCCCTCGACGTCGGCCGTGTGCCCGTGCCCCCGCCGCTCGGGGGTGTAGACGTGGAACCGTTCGGCCAACGGCTCCAGGTTCGGCTCGAAGAAGCGGGCATCCACCAGGCCGCCGTGCAGCAGCACCAGTGGTTCGCCGTCCCCGTGCTCCTCGTACCAGGTAGTGACCGGGCCCGTCTGCACGTACGAAGCCATGTCCGCTCCCTCGGTCGGCCGACTACATGGCGACGTCGACCCTCCCGCGGGCGAGCAGAACGCGGAACCCCATCCGCGTCCCTCGATGCAGGGCGCGGCCGGCGACGTCCCCCGGTCACCGCCGCGACCTGCCCCGGCGCCCGACCCGGCCGGTGTCCCATAGGCCGCCTTCGGGGACGCTGCGGAGTCCGGTCCGCCAGCGGGTGGCGGGCGCATCTGCGCACATCGTTGCCGGCGGCGGGTCAGTTCCGGCCGTAGGCCGCGAGCAGCGGGCGGTTCCGCAGTGCCCGGGCGGCGCCCTCGGCCACGCAGGTCAGGGGCTCCTCGGCCAGCTTGATGGGCAGTCCGAGGGCGGTCTCCAGTTGCTGAGGCAGACCCAGCACCAGGGACGCGCCGCCGAAGACGAGCACGCCCTCGGCGAGCACGTCGGCCAGGGCCTGGGGCGGGAGGTCGTCGAGGCAGCTGCCCAGGGCCCGCACGATCTCGTCCACGACCGGCCGCACCGCCGTCGCGATCTCGGCCGGCTGCATGGTCACCAGTCGCGGCCGGCCGGTGGCGCCGTCGCGGCCGTGCACGACCAGCGGGTCGGTGTCGGCGGTGGGGGAGGTCTTGACCCGCTCGGCCTCGAGCTCGCCCACCAGCAGCTGGTGCTCCTCGCGCAGGTACCGGGCGACGGCGCCGGTCATCTCGACCCCGCCCACCTTGCTGGTCCGCTGGGTGAGCACGCCGCCGTAGCAGAAGGCCACCGCCGCAGCCGATCCGCCGCCGATGTCGATCACCAGGTGCACCCGACGCTCGAGCGGGTCGAGCCCGCAGCCGACCGCGCCCGCGACGGCGTCGTCCAGCGCCGTCGCCGGGCGGATGCTCGCCTCCTCCGCCGCCTCCAGGAGGGCGCGGACCTCCAGCGAGGTGGCGTCCGCGGGCACCCCGATCACGGCGCGGGTCGGGCTCCAGGCGCGGCGCCCCGCTCGGGCGAGGACCGCGCGCAGGTAGAGCCGGGCGGTCTCCAGGTCCATGACCACGCCGTCGTGCAGCGGCCGTACGGCGGCGAAGCGCGCGGGGGCCCGGCCGACCAGCTCCCCGGCCTCCCGGCCGACGGCCATGACCCGCGGTCTGCGCCCCCCGCCCGGCCGCAGGAGCAGCACGCTCGGCTCGTCGTAGACGATGCCGTGGCGGACGTCGCTCACCACGGTCGTGGCGGTACCGAGGTCGATGCCCAGATCCATGCGCGGCCTCCTGACGGGCGACCATTGTGGAACCGCCCGTACCGCGTGGTCCAGGGTTCTGGCCACGGCATCGGCGTCAGGCGCGGGCGATGGCGTCCAGCACCTGGAGCTTGGCGGCGCGCCGGGCAGGGAAGACCGCAGCCAGCACGCCGATGAGCGCGGCCACGAGCAGGAAGACCGCCATCCGCGGATACGGCACGGCCAGTTCGGTGATTCCCTGGTCGGCGAGCGACCGGCTCAGCGCCACCCCGAACAGCGTGCCGAGCACCAGCCCCAGCACCGCGCCGTAGATCGAGATGATCACCGCCTCCAGCCGGACCATCCGGCGCAGCTGCGCCCGGCTGAGCCCAACGGCGCGCAGCAGCCCGATCTCCCGCGTCCGCTCGATCACCGACATCGCGAGGGTGTTGACGATGCCCAGCGCGGCGATGAGCACGGACAGCACGAGCATGGCGTTGATGAGCAGCAGCAGCTGGTCGATCTGGCCCTTCTGCTCGTCCTGGAACTCGGTCTGGTCCTTGAGATCGACGATCGGATAGGCCTCCAGCACCTCGTCCAGCTGCGGGCGCACGTCGGCCGCCGAGGCGGCGTCGTCCAGGTCCACGAAGAGGAACCGGTCCAGCGCCAGCCCGCCGGCGCCGGCCAGCGTGTCCAGCGAGACCACGATGGAGCCGATCACCTGGTTGGACTCGAAGATGCCCGACACCACGAGCTCATCGGTCCGGTTGTCCAGGGTCAGCACGTCCACCGTGTCGCCCACCGCCCAGCCGCGGCTCTCGGCGGTCGGCTGGTCGACGAGGACGCCGTCGCCGTCCAGGCCGTCGGCCGAGCCGTCGACCCAGCTCAACTCGATGGTCCGGTCGAGCGGATCGGGGTCGACGGCGGTCAGGAAGCTGGTCTGGCCGTCGAGCTGTGCCTGCCCCCAGCGCAGGGGCATGACCGCGCCGACACCGTCGACGTCGGCGAGCTGCGTCGAGACGTCGGCGCTGAAGGGCTGCCCAACGGCGCTGGAGACGACGAACTCGGCGCGGACCGAACCGGCGATCAGCTTGTCGATGCTGGCGTTGGTCGACGCCCCGATGACGCTGAACGCGCTGACCAGCGCCAGGCCGATCATGAGCGCCGAGGCCGTGGCGGCGGTCCGCCGCGGGTTGCGGACAGCGTTCTCCTGCGCCAGCCGCCCGGTCGTGCCCCAGAGCCGCGGCAGCACCGCGCCGACCGTGTGCAGGAAGGGGCGGGCGAGCACCGGGCTGAGCGCGATGGCCCCGACGATGAGCGCCAGGGCGCCGATCCCCACGAGGGAGGCACCCGTCCCGCCGTCGTCGGACAGCGACCCCGCGACCAGGGCGGCGATGCCGGCGGCGGCCAGCACGGCGCCCACCGCTGTGCGGCGGCGCAGGCCGCGCTGGGCGGTGACGACGTCGTCGCGCATGGCCGCGACGGGAGGCATCCGCGCCGCCCGCCGGGCAGGCACGTACGCCGACACGAGGGTGACGAGGACGCCGACGGCGTAGCCCCACAGCACCGTGTCGGCCGCCAGGACCAGGTTGCCGTCGAGGGTCAGGCCGAACGAGCCGAACAGCGCCCGGAGCCCCGCGGCGATCCCGTAGCCGGCGGCCAGCCCGAGGGTGGCGCCCACGACGCCCACGACGAGCGCCTCGCCGAGCACCGAGCGGGTCACCTGCCCCCGGCTGGCGCCGAGCGCGCGCAGCAGCGCCAGCTCGCGGGTGCGCTGGGCGACCAGCATCGAGAAGGTGTTGAGGATGATGAAGGTGCCGACGAACAGCGCGATGCCGGCGAACACCAGCAGGAAGATGTTGATGAACTGCAGCGCCTCGCCGAAGTCCGAGGACAGGCTCTCGGCCTGCTCGGTGGCGGTCTTCACGTCGTAGTCGGAGCCGACGGCGGCGGCCACGCGGTCGGCCAGCACGTCGTCGTCGACGCCGTCGGCGGCCCCGACCCCGATGCCGGTGAACTGGCCGGGCGCGGTGAGCAGCTCCTGCGCCGTCGCGGTGTCGAAGGCCGTCAGGGTGGCGCCGGCCAGCCCGCCCTCGTCGCCGAAGCGGAACGTCCCGACGAGCTCGGCCTCGATGCGCGGCCCGGGGGTGAGCACGGTGATCGTGTCGCCGACCTGGTATCCCGTCTCCTCCGCCGCGTTGGTGTCGATCATGAGCTCGCCGGGGCCCGTGGCGGCCCGGCCGTCGACGAGCGTGGTGGGGGAGAGGGACTCCTCGGTGTCCCAGCTGATGCCGATCCCCGGCGCCCCGCCGGTGTCGAGCACCTCGCCGTCGCGGTCGAGGATGTAGACGCCCTCGGCCTGCACGCTGCCCTCGACGGCCGCGACCCCGTCGACCTCCGCGATCTCGTCGACCAGCGTGGCCGGGACGTAGGTCGCCGTCCCGCCCGTCCCGGTGCCTTCCAGGCCCTGGTCGAACGCGGTGGCGCGGGTGACGTTGACGTCGGCCGAGGTGCTCTCGAACAGGTCGTTGAAGGTCTTGCTCAGCGTGTCGGTGAAGATCAGCGTCCCCACGACGAAGGCGACGCCGAGCACGATCGCCAGCCCGGACAGCGCCAGGCGCACCTTGTGCGCCAGCAGGTTGCGCCAGGTGGTCCGCCACACGTCAGCGGACCCCGGCCCGGGAGGCGGCGTCGGTGGCGCCCGGCCGGTCGCCGTCGCCGCCGTCGGCGTCGAACGCCTTGAGCCGCTCGAGCACCCGGTCGGCGGTGGGCTCGGCCATCTCGTCGACGATCCGGCCGTCGGCCAGGAACAGGACGCGGTCGGCGTAGCCGGCGGCCTTCGGGTCGTGGGTGACCATGACGACGGTCTGGTCCATCTCGCGCACCGAGCGGCGCAGGAAGCCGAGCACGTCGGCGCCGCTGCGGGAGTCCAGGTTCCCGGTCGGCTCGTCGGCGAAGACGATGTCCGGGCGGCCTGCCAGCGCCCGGGCGCAGGCGACCCGCTGCTGCTGGCCGCCGGAGAGCTCGTTCGGCCGGTGCGCCAGCCGCTCCCGCAGCCCGACGGTGTCGACGACCGTGTCCAGCCAGGCCTGGTCGGGCTTGCGGCCGGCGATGTCCATCGGCAGCGTGATGTTCTCCAGCGCCGTGAGCGTCGGGAGCAGGTTGAACGCCTGGAAGACGAAGCCGATCCGGTCGCGCCGCAGCACGGTGAGCGCCTTGTCGTCGAGCGCGCCGAGGTCGACGTCCCCGATGAAGGCCGAGCCGCCGAACACCGAGTCGAGCCCGGCCATGCAGTGCATGAGGGTCGACTTGCCCGACCCCGACGGCCCCATGATCGCGGTGAAGCGGCCGCGGTCGAAGTCCACGTCGACGTCGTCCAGCGCCACCACCCGGGTGTCGCCCTCGCCGTAGACCTTGGAGAGGCCCCGGCCCCGCGCTGCCGGGGGTGGGGCTGACTGCGGGCCTGGCACGGTCACGGGTACTCCAGGGGTGAGGTCGGTCGAGGTCGTGCGACCAGGACGCTAGGGAAGACCCCCGACAGTCCGACAGTGCTTTTCGGACCGTGCGGCCGACTATCGGACGGGCGGGGTTGTCCGAGGACTCCCTGCGCGGTTGGCTGAACCGCGTGGCGGGCGACACGGAGCCGGTGCCGGTGCACCACGTGACGCACGGCAGCGGCCGGCCGGTGCTCGTCCTCCACGGCGCCGGGGTCGACCACCGCGAGGCGGAGGCCTGCTTCGAACCCGCCCTCGGCGGCGCCGGCCTGCGGCGGATCTACCCCGACCTCCCCGGCAACGGCCGGACGGCGGCCCCGGGGACTGTGCGCAGCGCCGACGACGTCCTCGGTGTGCTGCTCGACTTCGCCGACGCGGTGACCGGCGGCGAGCGGTTCCTGCTGGTCGGTCACTCGGCCGGCGCCTACTTCGCGCAGGCGATGGCGGCGCGCCGGCCGGAGCAGGTCGCCGGCCTGGCGCTGGTCTGCCCGCTGCTGCCGGGCGTCCGGGACGTGCCGGAGCACCGCGTCGTCGCCGGGTCGCCCGGCCTGGGCGACGAGGAGTTCCGGAGCTACTTCGTCCTGCACACCCCGGAGATGCTCGACCGCTACGAGCGGTTCGTCGCGCCCGGGGCGGCGCTGGTCGACGCCGCGGCGATGGAGCGGATCGGGGCGCGCTGGGAGCTCGCCCCGCACCCCGCACCGCCGTACGCCGGGCCGACCGTCGTCGTGGCGGGGCGACTGGACTCCACCGTCGGGTACGCCGCCGCGGCCGATCTCGTGGCGCGGCACGCGCGGGCCTCCCTCGCGGTCCTCGACGACGCCGGGCACGCACTGCCGCACGAGCAGCCGGAGCTCCTGCGGGCGCTCCTGACCGAGTGGGTGGCCCGCGTGGACCGCCCGGCTCCCCGGCCGTCGGCCGGCGGTCGTGGCTAGGCCTCGACGTCCATCCGCCGCACGAGGTGGAGGAGAAGTCAGGGCGTCGAGTTCCCGGGGTTCCGCCCGGAAAAAGGTGTGTGTCCGGGGCACCTGGACGCCGCATGCTGTCGGCGTGACACTGCCGACGTCCAGCGCTGACGAACTGTCGGTGTCGAGGAACAGGATCACCGCATGAACGTCCCACCCGCAGTGGAAGCGATCGACCTGGTCAAGCACTTCGACGGGACCAAGGCGGTCGACGGGGTGAGCTTCGTCGTCCCGCAGGGCTCCGTCCTCGGCCTGCTCGGCCCCAACGGGGCCGGCAAGACCACCCTCGTGCGGATGCTCACGACGCTGAGCGTCCCGACCAGCGGCACGGGCCGGGTGGCCGGCTTCGACATCCTCGAGCAGCCGAACGAGGTCCGGCGCAGCCTGGGCCTGACCGGTCAGGCGGCGACCGTCGACGAGATCCTCACCGGCCGGGAGAACCTCAAGCTGATCGGCAGTCTCTACGGGCTGCCCAAGAGGTACATCGCGGAGGCGACGGAGCGGCTGTTCGCGCGCTTCGACCTCGTCGACGCCGCCGACCGCATGGCCAAGACCTACTCCGGCGGCATGCGCCGCCGGCTGGACCTGGCGGTGAGCCTGCTCGCCACCCCGCCGATCCTGTTCCTCGACGAGCCCACGACCGGACTGGATCCACAGAGCAGATCCGGGTTGTGGGAGGTGCTGCGCGAGCTGGTCACGGAGGGCACCACCCTGGTGCTGACCACCCAGTACCTGGAGGAGGCCGACCACCTGGCCGACGAGATCGTCGTCGTGGACAAGGGCAGGGTGATCGCGGCCGGCACGCCGACCCAGCTCAAGGACCGCGCCGGCCAGGCGAGCGTCGTGGTGACGCTGACCCATGCCGCCGACCTCGACCAGGCAGCCGAGCTCATGCGCGCCCACTCACCGGAGGTGCACGTCGAGCTGGGCAGTCGTCGGCTGACCGGCCAGGCCGGTGGGCTGGGGGACATGACGCGCATCGCGTCGGTCTTCGAGACCAGCGGCATCGAGCTGGACGACCTCGGTCTGGCCCGACCGAGCCTGGACGACGTCTTCCTGCACCTCACCGGCCACCGCGCCGAATCCGAACCCCGCGCGGGGGCCGACAACGGCCCGACCACCGAGGGAGCCACACCGTGACCACCGTCCGGACCACCCCGCCGGCGCTGGCCGAGCGGCCGCCCATCCACCCCCCGACCCTCGTCCGGGCGTCGATGACGATCGTCTGGCGGAACCTGCTCCACATCCGGCGGATGCCGGAGATGCTGCTCGACGTCACCGTGCAGTCGGTCATGTTCGTGCTGCTGTTCGCCTACGTCTTCGGCGGCGCGATCGCGGTGGAAGGGTCGAACTACAGGGAGTTCCTGCTGCCCGGGATCATGGTCCAGACCATGGTCTTCTCGTCGGCGATCGTGGCCATGGGGCTGACGAGCGACCTGCAGAAGGGGTTCGTCGACCGGTTCAAGTCGCTGCCCGTCCCGCGCCCCGCGGTGCTGGTCGGGCGCAGCATCTCCAGCCTGATCCACTCCAGCATCGGCATCGCGGTGATGGGTGTGACGGGCCTGCTCATCGGCTGGCGGGTGCGCAACGGCGTCGTGGACGGCGTTCTCGGTTTCCTGCTCCTGCTGTTGTTCGGGTTCGCCGTGATCTGGCTCGGCATCTGGGTCGGCTCGTTGATGCGCACCGTCGAGGCCGTGCAGGGCTTCATGTTCACGGTGATGTTCCCGCTGACCTTCGTGGCCAACACGTTCGCCCCGACGGAGAGCATGCCGTCGTGGCTGCGGGCCGTCGCCGAGTGGAACCCGGTGTCCGCCGTCACCCAGGCCTGCCGGGAGCTGTGGGGCAACGGACCGGCCGCGGGACCCGACGCCGCCTGGCCGTTGCAGCACCCGATCGTGTCGTCCATCGGCTGGTCGATCATCCTCGCGGCGCTCTTCGCGCCGCTCGCCGTGTCCGCGTTCCGCCGCCGTTCCCGGGACTGACCGGGCCCACCTCCGGCCGGCGGTCGGGCGGCCCATAACGGTTCGGTAGACGGAACGGACCGTCTTGATGTGTCATGCAGCGGGCGGGATGGTCCAGGGGCGCCGCCACGGACGACCGGGCACCGGACAGCCTTGCGGCTGCACCGGGGGTGGACGCGCCATGGTTTCGCACCTGCTCATCGCGGTCGGGTTCCTCGCGGCGGTGGCCGCGGTGATCGCCCTGGCGCGCGGGTCCACCGCTCGCTGGGAGCGTGACAGGAGAGCCAGGGTGGCCGTCCGCGCCGACGACCGGCCCCGGCGGACGTCGCCCGCGGGCAGCTGGATGCCGAGCGCAGCGGCCCGCCGGGCCGTCGACTCGGTGCGCCGTTCCGCGGTCGGACTCGGGTCGGGACTGCTCGGCCGGCTTCGCCGGAAGGGGAGCGGACAGGGGCCGCCGGCCCGACCGGTCGCGGGAGCGGTGGGCGGCCGTCCGTCGGCGCTCGTGGGCAGGATCCTCCGGAGAGGGCAGCGGACGACGAGCCTCCCTGGGCGGGCAGTCCTGCGCCGCATGCCACGCGTGCGCCGGCGCGCGCTCGCACTGCTGCACCGGCACGGGCCACCCGACGACGTCCCGCAGGAGGAGGAGGTGGACCGGCCGACGACACGGTGACCCGGTCCCGGTCGTCGATGGCGTGGACAGGAGCTGGGCGGGCGGCCCGAGCGGCTCAGGGGATCGTGCGTGTCCAGATCGGCTCGACCGCGGCCCAGGACTCCTCCCAGCGACGCATGCGCCCGCGGTCGAGCAGCGTCCGGCACGCGACGTGGGCGCCGACGGCCAGCGCGGCGATGCCGACGAACGTCGACATGCCGAACACGACGGCGTCGGACGCCGCCTCCTGGGAGGTGGCGGGTGGCGGTGCGCGGTCGCCCTGCCGGTCCACCCAGATCCGCACCGTGGACCCCGCCCGGGCACCGACGGGGACGGCGGCCTGGCCCTCCTGGGTCGCTCCCGCGCGGTCGTCCCACTCGACAGTCGCCACCGCGGCCGAGGACGCCGCGGCGCCGTCCTGCGACGTCCCGTCCTCCAGCAACCGGCCGGTGACCAGGCGCCGGCTCGCGGTCTCCGCGGCGGCGAGGGACACGCCGTTCGTGTAGGTCGCCGTCGCGACGGCCAGCGCGACCGGGATGGCAGCCAGCAGCGCGAGCACGACGAGCACTCCGGCCAGCGCCTCGAGGCGGTCCGAGGTCCGGCGCAGGGGACTGGGCCGCAGGGCGGCCAACCGGCTCCCGTGCCGCCCCGGGGGATCGGACGAGGTCCGGTCGGTCATCGCAGCTCCTCCCTCGGGCCGAGCGGAGCGGCCGCACGCGTCCGGGTGCACCGTGCGGCCCGCCCGCCACCGCCGGCGTCACGCGATGCGGGTGAAACGGTCCCGGCGCCCGGGCGCACGGTCCCCGGCGGACCACGCGTCCCCGCGGGTCGGCGACGGCCCGGTGCGGACCCGGCAGCGCGCGGATCCGCGGGCTCACCCAGGAGAGGTGAGGTGCCGGCCCGGTGCAGCGCCCAGGCTCCGTCCCGACTCGTCCGACCTTCCGAAGGGTGCCTCAGATGTCGTTCTGGGACGTTGTGTGGTTCATCTTCATCACCTACGTGTTCGTGGCGTACCTGATGCTGCTGTTCTCGATCATCACGGATCTGTTCCGGGATCCCGACGCGGGCGGCGTCGCCAAGGCCGCGTGGATGGTGGCCCTGATCTTCCTGCCCTTCCTCACCGCGCTGATCTACGTGATCACCCGCGGCAAGGGCATGGCGAGGCGTGCGCAGGAGCGCGCGGTGGCGCAGCGGAAGCAGCAGGACGAGTACATCCGCCAGGTCGCCGGCGGGAGCGGCACGCCGAGCCCGACCGACCAGATCACGCAGGCCCGCGCGCTGCTCGACGCCGGCGTGATCTCGCAGTCGGAGTACGAGGCGCTGAAGTCCAAGGCGCTCGTCTGACCCTGCCGGAACACCGGACCCCGACGGAGGCACGCCATGACCCAGTGGGGCAGTTCCGCGGCACCGCCTCCGTCGGGGGCGCTCACCACGGACGAACGTGCGGAACTGGAGCTGTTGCGCAGCCAGGTCCGGGCACTGCCGGCGCAGGGCCGCCCGGCGAGGGCGGGGGTCCGCTGGCGGTCGGTGTTCGCGGTGGTGCTCATCGCGCTCGGCTGCGTGCTGGCGCCGGTGGCGGGCCTGGCGGTGTGGACGAGCAACCAGGTCTCGGACACCGACCGGTTCGTGCGCAGCGTGAGCCCGCTGGTCGACGACCCCGACGTGCAGGCGGCCCTCACCGACCGGCTGACCGCGACGGTGTTCGAGTACGTCGACGTCGCGAGCCTGGCCGAGGACGCCGTCGACGCGCTGGAGGAGGTCGGGGTGCCGCCGCAGCTCGTCGACCGGCTCGAGACCTTCACCCCGACCATCACCTCGGCCGTGACCGGTTTCGTCCGGGACCGGATCGCCCAGCTCGTGGCCAGCGACGCGTTCGAGGCGACGTGGGACCGGGCGATCGCCGTGGCCCACGACGACATGGACGCCGTGCTGTCGGGGGACAGCGAGGGCGTCGTGGTCCGGGACGGAGCGGTGTTCCTGCAGCTGGGCCCCTTCGTGGACGTGGTCAAGGACCGGCTGAGCGATGCGGGGCTGACCGCGGTCTCGTTGGTGCCCGACGTCAACCCGACCGTGGAGCTGGCGAAGGCCGACACCCTGGTCCGCGCGCAGTCGGCCTACAGCACGCTGAACACGGTCGCCGACGTCCTGCCCTGGGTGATGGTGCTGCTCCTGGTCGTGGGGGTGTACCTGGCGCGCAACCGGTTCCGGGCCCTCGTCGGCGCGGGGCTGGGCCTGGCCGCCTCGATGGTGGTGCTGGCCGCGGGGTTGCTCGTGGCCCGCAGCCTGCTGGTCGATGCCGTGCCGGCCGCGGCGGCGCCGGCGACGGCGTCGGGCTTCGACATCGTGGTCACCTACCTGCGGTACGGGCTGCGCGCGCTGGTCGTGCTCGGCCTGGTGCTGGCCCTGGCGGGGTTCCTCGCCGGCCGGTCGGAGACCGCGGTGGGCCTCCGGCGCTGGACCAGCGGACGGCTGCAGTCGGTCCGCGGGGGTCCGTCCCCGGACGGACCGGTGGGCACCTGGGCTCGGACGCACGTGCGGGCGCTGCGGATCACCGCGGTCGCGCTCGCCGTCCTGGCCTTCGTCTCCCTCAGCGAACTGTCCGGCAAGGCGATCCTGCTCATCGCCGTGCTGCTGCTGATCGCGCTGGGCGTCATCGAGTTCCTGGCCCGGCCGCCGGTGGGCGCCCCCGAGGAGCCGACCGACGAACCAGGCACCGCGCACGTGCCCGCACCCGCCGCCGACGCGCCGCTGGTACCGGCGGGACCGCACCCGCGGCAGCCCGCCGACCCGCCGGCCACCCCGGCGGACATCGACCAAGGGAGAAGACCATGACCGAGACCGCGATCGCCGACCACGGACTGATCGGCGACCTGCAGACCACCGCGCTCGTCACCACGGACGGCGCCATCGACTGGTTCTGCTGCCCGCGGTTCGACTCGCCCAGCGTCTTCGGGGCGCTGCTCGACGACGAGCGCGGCGGGCGCTTCCGCATCCGGCCGGCCGGGACCGGCTGGACGACCCGGCAGATGTACCTGGCCGACACCGCGGTGCTCGTCACCCGATTCTTCACCGACGCCGGCGTCGGGCAGGTCGTGGACTTCATGCCCCCGGCCGGCGAGACGGCCACCGATCGGCACCGGCTGGTCCGGATGGTCCAGTGCGTCCGCGGCGAGATGAGCTTCGAGGTCGAGGTCTCACCGCGGTTCGACTACGGCCGGCACCCCCACCGCACCACGGCAGGCGAGGACGGCGCCGTCTTCACCGCGAACGGCACGACGCTGACCCTGCACGTCGTCCGGGAGCCCGAGGACGCGCGCAAGGCGACGGTGACGATGCGGGACGAGGACCTGCACGCCACGCTCGACCTGGCCGCGGGGGAGACCCGGGGGCTGGTCCTGGAGTCCGCGGCGGACGGGCCGCCGCGCGCCATCCGGGTGGCCGAGATCGAGGCCCTGTTCGACGAGACCGTGCAGTACTGGCGACAGTGGGTGGCGCAGTCCACCTACACGGGGCGCTGGCGGGAGTCGGTCCAGCGGTCGGCGGTCACCCTCAAGCTGCTCACCTACGCGCCCACCGGAGGCCTGGTGGCCGCGCCCACGGCGGCGCTGCCGGAGCAGGTGGGCGGCGAGCGCAACTGGGACTACCGCTACACGTGGGTGCGCGACGCCTCGTTCTCCGTGCACGCGCTGCTCAAGCTCGGGATGGTCGGGGAGGCCGCCCGCTTCGGCGGCTGGCTGGGCGACCGGATCCGGGAGAAGGCCGGCAGCGACAGCGGGCCGCTCAACATCATGTACCGCATCGACGGCTCCGCCGACCTCAAGGAGGACGTGCTGGAGCACTGGTCGGGCTACCGGGGCTCGGCGCCGGTGCGGATCGGCAACGGCGCCGCCGAGCAGCTGCAGCTCGACATCTACGGCGAGGCGCTGGACGCCATGTACGCCGCCTCCCGCGCCGGCGTCGAGGTGCCGCACCGCGGGTGGTCGACGATCGCCGGGGTGCTGGACTGGCTGGCGGACAACTGGGACCAGCCGGAGGAGGGCATCTGGGAGACCCGCGGCGGGCGGCAGTCGTTCACCTACGGCCGGGTCATGTGCTGGGTCGCCTTCGACCGGGGAATCCGGATGGCCGTCGAGCACGGCCGGCCGGCGGCGCTGGAGCGGTGGACCGCCGAGCGGGACCGGGTCTACGCCCAGGTCATGGACCAGGGGTTCTCCGCGAACCGGAAGGCGTTCGTCCAGCACTACGCCACCGAGGTCCTCGACTCCTCGCTGCTGAGGATGCCGACGGTGGGGTTCGTCGCCGGCACCGACCCGATGTGGCTGAGCACGCTCGAGGCCATGGACGGCGAGCTGGTCACCGACAGCCTGGTCTACCGGTACGACCCGGCCGCCTCGCCGGACGGTCTGCGGGGGTCGGAGGGCACGTTCTCGCTGTGCTCGTTCGCCTACGTGGACGCGCTCACCCGGGCCGGTCGGGTCCGTGACGCCCGGAACGCCTTCGAGAAGATGCTCACCTACGCCAACCACGTGGGCCTCTACTCCGAGGAGATCGCCCTGACCGGGGAGCAGATCGGCAACTTCCCGCAGGCCTTCACCCACCTGGCGCTGATCGACGCCGCCATCACCCTCGACGCGGCGATGGACCGGGCGGGCGCCTGACGCGGGCGCCGGCTCCGGCGTCGGGGATCAGGGCGTCACGACGGCGCCGGGGTGGCCGCGGCGGAGCACGCGGTCCACCCAGCGGGACACCGAGTCGTCCGCGTGCATGCCCTCGGTGCGGACGACCCGCGCCGCCTGGGAGGAGACCGCGCCGCTGGACTCGCGCAGGATCTGCGGCAGGTCGATGGCCTCGAGCACCGACCGGGTGAGCGTGACCAGGTCCAGCCGGGCGATCAGCGCGTCGACGTCCACCCGGGCGACGAGGGCGTCCGGGTCGATCCGGCGCACGAGGGCCTCGAGGTCCACGCGGGAGGCCACCGCATCGAGGTCGAGGCGGGCGGCCACCTGGTTCAGGTCCACCCGGCCCACGACGGCCTCGACGTCGATGCGCGCGAGCAGGGCGTCGAGGTCGATGCGGGCCATGACGGTGTCGAGGTCGAGCGCGTCGATCACCGCGTCGACGTCCACGCGGGAGACGATCGCGTCGACGTCCACGCGGGCCACCGCGGCGTCGAGGTCGGCACGGGCGACCACCGCGTCCACGTCGATGCCGGCGGCGAGCGCGTCGAGATCGACGTGCGCGAGGACGAGGCGGGTGACGTCCAGGGTGGCGAGCGCTGCCTCCGCGGCCCAGCGCAGGGCGTCACGGGCCGCCGCGGCCGATGCCCGCTCCAGCTGCTCCCGCGCCCGGCTGCCGGAGGCGGCCAGCTCGGAGACGACGGCGCCGGCGACCCGGGGCAGCCGGTG
>JBEPZM010000029.1:0-19949 GCA_041640835.1 Blastococcus sp. | reverse complement strand
CCGAGCCCGGCGCACCGATCGAGGCGGGTGCAGCCCGCGACGGGCCCTCGTCCTCTGCCGGCGCCTCCGGCTCGGGCCAGGCCTCCGGGGTGGTCCCGCCCGGCGGCAGCTCGTCGGCCAGCGGCGGGACCTCCCCCTCGGCCCCGGACAGCAGCAGCCGGTACAGCGGGGACCGCGCCTCGAGCTCCGCGGCGGTGCCGACGTCGACGACCCGGCCGGCATCGAGGACGGCGACGCGGTCGGCCAGCGCGAGGGTCGAGCGCCGGTGCGCGACCAGCAGCACCGTCCGGCCCTGCATCTCCCCGCGCAGCGCCTCGTGGATCCGGGCCTCCACCGCCGCGTCGACGGCGGAGGTCGCGTCGTCCAGGACCAGCACGCGCGGCGCGACCAGCAGCGCCCGGGCCAGCGCGACCCGCTGCCGCTGCCCGCCGGACAGGGTCAGCCCCTGCTCCCCGACCACCGTGTCGTAGCCGTCCGGCAGCTCGCCGATGAAGCCGTCGGCCTGCGCGGCGCGGGCGGCGGCGAGCACCTCGTCGTTCGTGGCGTCCGGCCGCCCGAAGGCGATGTTGGACCGCACCGAGTCGGAGAACAGGAAGCTGTCCTCGAACACGACGCCCATCGCGGAGCGCAGATCCTCGGTGTCCAGGTCGCGGACGTCGGCCCCGCCGACCCGCACGGCGCCGGCGGACACGTCGTAGAACCGGGGCAGCAGGTTCACCACGCTGGACTTGCCCGAGCCCGCCGTGCCGATCAGCGCCAGGGTCTCCCCCGGCTCGATCCGCAGCGACACCCCCGACAGCACCGGCCGGTCGTCGTCGTGGCCGAACGTGACGTCGTCCAGCTCGACGGTCAGCGGCCCCGCCGGCAGTCGGCCGGTGCCGGGCAGGACCGTCGGCCGGCTGTCCACGATCTCCAGCACCCGCTCGACACCCGCCCGGGCCTGCTGCCCGATGGTGAGCAGCGCGGCCAGCTGGCGGACCGGGGAGACGAGCGCGGCCAGGTAGGTCGCAAAGGCCAGGAAGGTGCCCAGGCTGATCGAGCCGCGCAAAGCCAGCCAGCCGCCCAGCGCCAGCACGCCGACCTGCCCGAGCGCCGGCACTGCCTGCAGCAGCGGGTTGTAGCGCGCGGTGAACCGGACCACCCGCATCCGCGCCCCGTACAGCCGGCGGGCCCCGGACTCGATCCGGTCCAGCTCGCGGTCCTCCTGGCCGAAGCCCTTGACCACGCGCACGCCGGTGACGGCCGCCTCGACATCCCCGACCACCGCTCCGGCCTGCTGCTGGGCCGCCCAGTTCGCCGGGAAGAGGTCGCGCCGAGAGCGCAGGGCCACCCACCACAGCGCGGGGCCGACGGCGAGCGCGACCAGGGTCAGCAACGGGGAGAGCCACGCCATCACGCACAGCGAGACGACGAAGAGCAGCGCGTTGCCGGTCAGGTTGGGCAGGAACGCCAGCAGGCCCTGGACGAGCGTGACGTCGCTGATCGCCCGGCTGACAGTCTGGCCGGTCTGCAACCGGTCCTGGCCGGGCCCGTCGACCCGTGCCAGCGCGGCGTGGACGTCGTTGCGCAGGTCCATCTGGACGTCGAGGGACAGCCGCCCGGCGAGGTACCGGCGGACGAACCCGGCCGCGAACCGCAGCACTCCGGCCCCGACCAGCGCGACGACGAAGGGGCTGATGTCGACCGGCTCGCCCGAGTCCGTGCCGGCGACCACCCGGTCGACCACTTCCCGCACCAGCAGCGGCGCGACCCCCGCGACCACGGAGGCGACGAGAGCGGCCGCGAACGCACCGAACAGGTCGCCGCGGTGCCGCAGGCAGTAGCCGAGCAGCCGCTTGAGCCAGCCGCCCTCGGGGGGCGGAGCCGCGGGCCGGCCGCGGGTGCCGGGAGGCTGCAGTTGGGTCGCCGTCACGTAGGGACCGCCGCCCCGGGCGGGGCGACGGAGGAGTGCGGCACACCGTCAGTGTGCGACGACCCTCCGACATCCCGCAGCCGGGGGCGCGACCGCGAGGCTCACTCGAAGTAGCGCCGCGGCGCCTCCACCAGCATCTGCCGGACCTGGTCCTCGGTGACGCCCCGCTCGCGCAGCAGCGGCAACACGTCCTTGCTGATGTGGGTGAAGTTCCAGTTCGGCGCGATCTGCTCCTTGGCAGCCTGGGCCTCGATACCCGGGAAGTAGTCGATGTAGCAGCTCGCGTCGTGCGCCAGCACCATCCGGTCGGCGTACCCGCGGGAGGCGAGCGCGACGATCGTGTCCACCCGCGAGGACGTCGGGTTGTAGATGTCGAGCCCGAAACGGTCCATGCCGAGCAGGCAGCCGGCCTCGGCCAGCTCGCTCAGGTAGTCCAGGTCGTTGCTGTCGCCGGCGTGCCCGATGACCACCTTTGTGAGGTCCACGCCCTCGTCGCGGAACACCTGCAGCGCCATCAGCCCCGCCTGGTTGGCGACGGACGTGTGCACGGTGATGGGTGCGCCGGTCGCCCGGTGCGTGGCCGCGCAGGCCCGCAGCGTGCGCTCCACCCCGGGGGTCAGGCCCTTCGCCTCCACCACGCACTTCAGGAAGGCCGCCTTCACCCCGGTCCGCGCGATGCCGTCGGTCAGGTCGGCGGTGAAGTCGTCGACCATCGGATCGGTCGGCATGTCGAGCAGCAGGCCCGGGCCCCGGTGCTCGTACTGGTGCGGGATCTCGTCGTAGGTGTAGAGGCCGGTGGCCACGATGATGTTGAGGTCGGTCTGCTCCGCGACCCGCTGCACCCGCGGGATGTAGCGGCCGAGGCCCCACACCGTGGGATCGAGGATCGTGTCGATCCCGAGCGCCTTCAGCTCGTCCAGCTTCGTGACGGCGTCCGCCACGCGCTCGTCCTCGTCCCACCAGTCGCCGTCGCCGTAGTTCTGCACGTGCTCGGTGGAGAGCACGAAGACGTGCTCGTGCATGAGGGTCGCCCCCATGTCGGCGGTGTCGATCGGGCCACGGACTGTCTCGACGGTGGGCATGGCTCCCCTTCGGTGGATGGATCGATCGGGTCAGCGCACCGGCTGCCAGTCGGTGCCCTCGCGCAGCGAGGGCTTGAGGACCTTGCCGCCGGGATTGCGGGGCAGCGGTGCGGTGCGGATGTCGACGTACTGGGGCACCTTGAAGTCGGCCAGGTGCTCCCGGGCGAAGGCGATCAGCTCCGCGGCCTCGAGGGTCCGGCCGGGCAGGGGCACCACCACCGCGCCGACCTTCTCGCCCATCATCGAGTCGGCGACCCCGATGACCGCGACCTCGCCCACCGCCGGATGCGCGGCGAGGGCGTTCTCCACCTCGACGCAGTACACGTTCTCGCCGCCGCGGTTGATCATGTCCTTCTTGCGGTCGACGACGTAGACGCGCCCGTCGTCGTCGATGCGGGCGAGGTCACCGCTGTGCAGCCAGCCGTCGACGAAGGTCTCCGCCGTCTGCTCGGGCTTGCGCCAGTAGCCGGCGACGACGTGCGGGCCGCGGATGAGCAGCTCCCCCACTCCGCTGTCAGGGTCCGGGGAGTCGAGCCGGACGTCGACCACCGGCGCGGGGTAGCCGACCGAGTCGGCGTGCTCCGCGGCGTCCTCGTGCGGCAGGTAGGTCGAGACCGACGAGGTCTCGGTCAGCCCGAAGCCGTTGCCGACGCGGGCGGTCGGGAACGCCTGCTGGATGCGGTGCACCAGGTCGGGGGCGATCGGCGCACCGCCGTAGCTGAGCGAGATGACCGAGGAGGTGTCGACGTCGGCGAAGCCCGGCTGCTGGAGCGCCAGCCAGTAGATGGCCGGCACGGTGGTGAGGACGTCGACGCGCTCCTCCTCGATGGCCCGCAGGAAGGCGCCCACCTCGAACGCGGGCATGATCACCGACTTCCCGGCGAGTGCGGTGACCACCAGCAGCTGCGAGTTGCAGCCGGTGACGTGGAACAGCGGCACCGAGATCAGGGTGGTGCGCGGCTCACGGCCCAGGTTCAGGCAGCGCAGGCAGGTCTCGATGTTGGCCAGGTAGTTCTCGTGGGTGGTCATCGCACCCTTGGGGAAGCCCGTCGTCCCGCTCGTGTAGAAGATCCCGGCCAGGTCGGTGTGCTGCTGGTCGGTGCTCTCCAGCGGATCGCCGTCCGGGAGGGGCGCGCCGGGCTCGACGACGAAGGCGGCGCCGGAGTCCTCGACGACGTAGCGGACCTCGGGCTCGGCGAAGCGGGTGTTCACCGGTACGACGACGCCGCCGGCGAGCAGCGTCCCCCAGAACGCGTAGACCCAGTCGTTGCCGGTGGGCAGCCGGTTGGCGACCCGGTCCCCCGGCTGCACCCCGGCCGCGCGCAGCCCACCGGCGACCCGGGCGGCGCGGTCCCACAGCTGCCGGTACGTCACCCGGTCCCCGCCGAGCTCGACCAGCGCCTCGCCGTCGGGCCGCCGGTCGACCGCCGACCGCAGCAGCTCCGGCAGGTTCCGCGGCAGATCCCGGTAGCGGCGGATGCCGTCCGCGCCCACCTCGATGCCACTGCGATCGAAGGGGTACGGCATGCCGACCTCCATGACGTCGTCGTCAGCGCTGGTCAGCGGAGTCTGTCGCGGCGGGGGTCCCGCGTCCAGACGAACGCGACCGACTGTGCAGCCGGGCCTTCCGCCCCCTCCCGCCGGCCCGCGACGGCACTAGCGTGGTCCACGGGCGCCGGGTCGCCGCCGTCCGGACGCCGGTCTCCGCGGCCGGCCTCCCTCGGGAGTCGTCATGACAGTTCCCGTCGATCGGCCGCCCGCCGCGGTCGAGCAGAACCCTCCCGCCGCCGAGCCCCCGGACCCGCCGGACCGGAAGACCACCGCCGAGAAGCTCGGCATCGAGGACCACGTGGTGCTGCTGGGGGCCATCGTGGCGGCGGCCGTCCTGCTCGCCTTCACCGCCATGATCGTCCTCACCGCGCTGGGCGGGGGGACCGACTACGTGCCCTTCAACGACTGACCGAGCCGATCAGGCGCCGGCGGGGGCGGCGGCGGCGACCAGGAGCAGAGAGGCGTCCGCTCGCTCCAGCGGCCGGGCGAACAGGTACCCCTGCGCCAGGTCGCAACGCCCCTCGACGAGCAGTCGCCGCTGGGCGTCGGTCTCCACGCCCTCCGCGACGATCTCCAGCCCGAGGGTGCGGCCGAGGTCGATCATGCCGCGGACGATCGGCGGCATCACGCCGTCCTCACCGATCGTGGCGACGAACGAACGGTCGATCTTCAGCACGTCCACGGTGAACTGGCGGAGGTGCGCCAGCGACGAGTAACCGGTGCCGAAGTCGTCCAGCGCCAGCCGCACACCGAGGGCGCGGAGCGCGGCCAGGCACTCGCTGGCCCGCTCCGGATCCGCCACGAGCGCCGTCTCGGTGACCTCGAGCACCAGCGCGGAGGACGGCAGACCGGCGGCGTCCAGGGCCTCGGTGATGTGCTCGACCAGGTGCGCCGACGTCAGCTGCACCGCCGACACGTTCACCGCCATCGTCAGGTCCCGGCCGTGCTCGGCGCGCCAGGCCGCGGCGGTCGCGCAGGCCTCGCGCAGCGCCCACGCGCCGATCGACTCGATCAGGCCGGAGGCCTCGGCGACCGGCACGAAGCGGTCCGGGGGCACCGGGCCCAGGAGCGCGGAGTTCCAGCGCAGCAGGGCCTCGAACCCGGTCACCGAGTCGTCGCCCAGGTCGATCACCGGCTGGTAGACCAGCCGGAACTCGCCCGCTGCGAGAGCTCCCCGCAGCGCCTGCTCCAGCTCGCGGGCCGCGACGGCGGAGTCGCGCATCCCCGAGTCGAAGACCACCGACCGGCCACGGCCGGCCATCTTCGCCGCGTACATCGCGATGTCCGCATCACCGATCAGGGAGTCACCGGTGGTCCCGCCCTGAGCCACGGCGATGCCCACGCTGCCCGAGATCGTGACCGTCTGCCGCTCCAGCGTGAACGGGACGGCGAGCGCGCCGAGCACCCGCTCCGCCGTCGCGACGGCCTCCTCCGGTCCGGAGCCGGCCTGCTCGACCAGCACGGCGAACTCGTCCCCGCCCAGGCGGGACACGGTGTCGTCGAGGCGGACGACCGAGCGCAACCGCCGGGCGACCTCGCGCAGCAGCGCGTCGCCGGCCGGGTGGCCGAGGGTGTCGTTGACGCCCTTGAAGCCGTCGAGGTCGATGAACACGACCGCAGGCTGCCCCTGACCGCGGACACCGCGCCGCAGCGCCTGCTCCACCCGGTCGGCGAACAGCGCACGGTTGGCCAGGCCGGTCAGCGCGTCGTGGAACGCCTGGTGGGCCAGCGCCTCCTCGGCGCGCTTGCGATCGCTGATGTCGGTGACGTGGATGACGACGCCGCCGACGTCGGGGTCGTCGGTCAGGTCGGCCGCCCGGATGCCGAGCCAGAACGCGACGCCGCCGCGTTCGCACAGCAGCTCGGCGTCCACGACCTCGCCGGCGGCGAGGACCGCCCGCTCGAACATGACGTGGGCCTCGCGCGGATCGCCCCCGAGGCGCCGGATGAGCTCGACGGCGTCCATGTCGCCCTCACCGCCGCCGTCGACCTGCAACATGTCCGGGAGGGTGGCCAGGTCGCTGAGCAGTCGCCCGTCGCGACCGAGGACGACGACCCCGTCGGAGCTGTGCGCCGCCAGCGCCGCGCTGTACCGCTGCTGCGAGCGCAGCCGCGCCCGGGCACGGGCTTCCCCGGCCACCAGCAGCGACGTGCGGACGAAGACCAGCGCGGTCAGCACCGCGGTGGCCACCAGCACCAGTCCGGGCGCCTCCTCGGCGCCGCTCAGGTCGACGTAGGCCTCCATGGCGGCCGGCACGAGCAGCGCACCCAGGCACACGGCCAGCCGGCCCATCCCGTCCCGCGCGAGGGGCGTCGCCCCCGCGGTGGACGAGCGGTTCATCCCGCAGGACAGCGCCACGAGGACGAGGCCCAGCAACCAGCCGGTGCCCAGCCACGCGGTCCCGCTGCGGAACTGCGCATCCACGAGATAGCCGATGTCGGCCACCAGCCACGCCCCGGCGCCCACCGCGATGGTGACCGGCCCCTCGGGACGTCGGACCCCGGTGGTCAGCAAGCGGAGGACGAGGGCGATGAGCGCGGCGTCGAGCGCGGGGTTGACCGCCCAGACCAGCCGGCTGGCCAGCGGCAGCGACGCGTCGGAGACGACCTGGGCCATGGCGAACTGCCACAGCACCGCGACCACCGCCACGAAGACCACGAGGGCGTCGATCGACCCCGCGACCTGCTGCTGCCGGCTCCGGCCGCCACGCGCAGACGCACGCAGCAGCCCGAGGCCGAGGGAGGCATAGCCGGCGAGGTTGAGGACGTCGGACGGGCCGAGACCGCCCATCCCGATCTGCGCCTCGGCCCACCACGCGGCGTCGCCGAGCACCGACAGCGTCACGCCGAGGGCGACCGGCCGCGCGATCCGTCGGACCGTCGCCGGCTGACGGGCCGCGCCGTACCAGGCCACGGCCGCCGCCCCGAACCCGACCAGGTAGTACAGGGCCACTGCGGCGTCGGTGCCGAACAGCACCGCACGCACCGCCAGCACGGTGGAGACCAGCGCGGCCACCGCCACGATCCGTGCGTTCACGCTGTCCCTCCCCGCCTGATCCACCGGTCGTCCGACATGCGGGTGATCGGCCCCCGGACTACGGATCTGAACGGTCCGGAACTCGGTTCCCCCGCCCGGGTGACCTGCGCTGCGCGTTCAGGCGGCGGACTCCGCGATCCGCCGGATCGCCTCCAGCGTCGCTGGGATGCCCTCGTGCGCGGCCCGCGTGCGGTCGGCGATCTCCCGGTCGGCGGCCTCGCCGTAGCGCTCGGAGAAGATCGCGATACCGGCCGGCAGGAACTCCCAGGACTCGGTCAGCCGCGTGCCGGCGTCCGCCGGCTCCATGCTGAACGCCCAGCGCACGAAGCCGTCGCCGACCTCCCAGGCGAACTCCCGGCCCCGGTCGGCGACGACCACCTGGCTCCGGGTCTCCCAGGTCCGGCCGGGCACCTCGTTGCGGCCGGTGAACCAGGCGCCGACGCGCGCGGAGCCGCCCTCGTCCCACCAGCAGTCCCGGCACACCGGGCTCCACTCACCGGTCCGGGTCACGTCGGACACCAGGTCGTACACCGCCTCCGGCGTGGCTCGGACGAGGACTGACGACGCGTGCGTGCGGCTCTCCACCACGGCATCCTCCCAACCGCGTAGCGTCGCCCCACGGAGCCGTCCAGGCTTCCGACGAGCGGAGCGCACGCCATGGGTGACAAGTCCCCGAAGCAGTCCAACACGAAGAAGCCCGCCGGGAAGTCCATCAAGGAGAAGCGCCAGGAGAAGCGGTCCGCCGCCGACACGTCGTCCCAGATGGACAATCTGACGCACGGCACCAAGAAGCACTGAGCCGCTGAGCTCCGGGGCCGCGCCGCGGTGTGCGGCCCCGGGCTCGCTCAGCAGGCGCCGCGGACGTCGTAGCCGCGCAGCGGCGGCCAGCTCGCCGGTGGGGTGGTGGTCCAGTCGAAGACCGACACCCCCACCGCGCCGGTCTCGGCCGCGGCCCGCGCCATGCCGCTGTAGTCGGCTGCCGTCTCCGTCGTCCCGAAGCCGCCGATCGTGGACACCGCGGCGCACGGCTCACCCAGGTTCGCCCGCGTGCGGAGGATGTTCTCCCGCGTGTACCGGTAGGCGTCGCTCCAGGTCGCATCCGTCCGGTTGGACCAGTAGGCCATCGGCAGCCACACCTGGTACAGCTCGCTGAGCTGGGCCCAGGGGAACCGCGGCCAGTACGCCGGGCTGATCACGTCGGTCACCACCGGCGGCAGCACGATCGCGCCGAGCGTCACCCCGGGCAGCGTGGCGTGCAGCCGCTGCGAGAGCTCGACCAGGCGCGCGTTGCGCAGGTCGACGTCGGTCACCGTGCGGTCCTCGATGTCGACCGCCACCGCGTCGAACGCCTGCCCGCCCGCCCGGAAGTCGGCGATCGCCCGCAGCCGCCGCAGGTCGGCGTCCACGTCGACGAAGCGCGGCAGGTACCAGCCGACCACCTGCATGCCCCGGGCATGCGCGCGGGTGAGGAACGCGCCGAGCAGGTCGGGGCTGATCAGGTCCGGGTACCGCGGCTCGTCGGCGGCCGCCTGCAGGTAGACCACCCGCACCCCGGCGTCGGCCATCGCATCCACGTGCTCGGGCCTGATCGGCGGGTTCGCGCCCGCGTACTCGCGGCTGAACCGGAAGCGGGTGACCCACGTGCCGCTGTGCTCGTAGGGCTCGAGGACGGCGGTGCGCACGGCCCCGGTCGCGGCGGTGAACCGCAGGAAGCCGCCGGCGAAGCTGCTCTGCCGGCCGCCGCGGACGGTGAACTCGTCCGAGATCGGATAGCCGAGCGGGCCCCGCTCCCAGCCCTGTGCCGCCCAGGCGCCGAGGATCAGGCCGTGCACCTCGTGCACCCCGGTCGCCGGCGACCAGTACACCGATCCGCCCTGGAAGGCGGAGAACCGCCCCACGCCGTCCGGGGTCCGCGTCTCGTGGGTCACCGGATAGCCCAGGAAACCGCGCTCCCAGCCCAGCGACTCCCACTTCGCCCGGATCGCGCCGTGCACCTCGTGCGCACCGGTCGCCGGCGACCAGTAGATCGAGCCGCCCTGGAAGTGGTTGAACCGCCCGACGCCGTCCGGCGTCGGCCACTCGTCGGTCAGCGGATAGCCCAGGAAGCCGCGCTCCCAGCCGAGGGACTCCCACGTGGCCCGGATCGCGCCGTGCACCTCGTGCGCACCGGTCGAGGGCGACCAGTAGATCGAGCCGCCCTGGAAGTGGTTGAACCGCCCGACGCCGTCCGGCGTCGGCAGCTCGTCGGTCAGCGGGAAGGCGAGGAAGCCCCCCGCCCCGCCCGCCTCGCGGTACCGGACCCCGATCGAGCCGTGCACCTCGTGCGCCCCCGTCGCCGGGGACCAGGCGATCAGGCCGCGGGTGTGGTCCTGCACGCGGCCGGCCCCGACGGCGTACGGGGCGCCCACCGGCGTCCCGACGACGGAGGACGCCTCCCCCAGCTCGCAGTACTTCCGCGCCAGCGGATCGGTCTGCTCGCACGGGGCCGCCCACGCGGCCAGCGCCGTGCCGGTGCCCAGCAGCAACGCCACCGCCAGCACGACCAGGGCCGCCCGCAGCCGGCCTCGCCCGCTCCCCGCTCGGCTCCGCAGCACCATGACGGGCACCTCCCGCGGGGCGCACGCCGGCACCCGAGAGCGACAGGATCCACCGCAGGGGCGGCGCTCCGCAGGAGTCGATCGGCCCTGTTCGGCAGGGCCGGCGGACTACCGCAGCGTGGCGACGACGACGTGCGGACCGGGCTCGGCGAGCGCGGCGCGGACCTGGGAGGCCAGCTCCTCGGCGGTGGTCGCCCGCGTGGCCGGCACGCCCATGCCCTGCGCGATCGAGACGAAGTCCAGCGTCGGGCCGGTCAGGTCGAGCAGCTTGCGCGCCCGCTCGCCGTCACTGGCCGCACCCACCCGGGTCAGCTCGTGCTCGAGGATCGCGTACGAGCCGTTGTCGCAGATGATCGTGGTGATGTTCGCCTGCTCGCGGGCGTAGCTCCACAGCGCCGAGATCGTGTACATCGCGCTGCCGTCGGCCTGGATGCCGATCACCGGCCGGTCGGGACAGGCCACGGCCGCACCGAGGGCCATGGGCAGCCCGTCGCCGATCGCGCCGCCGGTCAGGGACAGCCAGTCGTGCCGCGGGCCGGCCGACGTCATCTCGGTGAGGCCCGCGCCCGAGGTCAGCGCCTCGTCGACGACGATCGCGTTCTCCGGCAGCAGCGCACCGACCACCGCCGCCATCGCCCGCGGGTTCAGCTTGCCGCTGGGCAGCTCGGGGGTCTCCCGCTCCATCACCTCGGGCTCCGCGCCGGGGGCCGCCAGCTCGGCCAGCGCCTCCAGCGCGGCGACGCCGTTCTCCCCCGGCTGGCTGAGCACGTGCACCGTGCAGTCGTCCGGCACGGGGTGGCCGGGCAGGCCTGGGTAGGCGAAGAAGTGCACCGGCGCCGTGGCACCGGCCAGGACGAGGTGCTTGGTGCCCTTCAGCGCGGCCATCGCCATCTCCGGCGGGTAGGGCAGCCGGTGCAGGTCGGGCAGGCCGGCTCCACGGGCGGTGCGCGCGGGGAAGGTCTCGGCGACCAGGCGCACGCCGGTACCTGCGGCGATCCGTGCCGCGGCCAGCTGACCCTCGGGGGACGCCATGACGTCGCCGCCCAGGAAGATCACCGTCTCCTCGCCGGACAGGACCTTCGCGATGCCCTCGACCAGCGACGGGGCGACGTGCGGCCGGGGCCGGACGTTCAGCGGGACGGCGGGCTCGGCGCCGTCCTCCCACGACACGTCGGCCGGGAGGATCAGCGTGGCGACGCCGGTCTTCTTGGCCATCGCGACGGCCTCCGCGGCGTCGCCGGCGACGTCGGCCGGGGAGAGCGAGCGGCGGACCCAGCCGGACACGGTGCCGGCGAGGGCGTCGATGTCGGACTCCAGCGGGGCGTCCAGGCGCTTGTGCGAGCGGGCGTGGTCACCGACCACGTTCACCAGCGGCGCGCGGCCGCGGCGGGCGTTGTGCAGGTTCGCCAGCCCGTTGCCCAGGCCCGGGCCCAGGTGCAGCAGCGTGGCCGCGGGGCCGCCGGCCATCCGCGCGTAGCCGTCGGCGGCACCGGTGGCGACGCCCTCGAACAGGGTCAGCACCGCGCGCATCTCGGGCACGTCGTCCAGCGCCGCGACGAAGTGCATCTCGGAGGTGCCCGGGTTCGAGAAGCAGACGTCCACGCCCGCGTCGACCAGGGTCCGGATCAGTGCCTGTGCGCCGTTCACATCGCCGACCATGGCACGCGTCACAGGAGCGGGCCACACCGGGGGCTCAGCCCCGCGGCTCCTCGGCCCCGCGCCGGCGCACCAGGACCACGCTCGCGACGGCGACGACGGCCAGCAGGCCCCCGGCCACCGCCAGGGCCACGCGCGAGGAGTCCCCGATGCGGATGAGCAGGTAGATCATCAGCGGCACCGTGACCGGCAGCAGCATCCGCGCCCGCCGGCGGAGGCCGGCCATCGCGCCGTCGTCGGCCGGACGGTCGGCGGTGGGCTCGGGCACGGCGGTCATCCTCCCACCGGCACACTTCCCCCGACCGTTCCCCACCGAGGAGAGCTCCCCATGGCCGATCCCACCACCACGCCGACGACGGCTCGCCGCGCGCACCCCGCGCACAGCGCCCTCGTCGGACTCGCCTCGCTCGGCGTGCTGCTGCAGGGCGTGTGGGCGGGGCTCTTCCTCGGCGGCTCGGACGACCCCGGCACCTGGGTGACCGTGCACCAGCACGGCGCCGAGGTCACCGTCGTGCTGGCCTTCCTCGCCACCGTGGCCGCCGTCGTGTGGCTGCGCACCAACCGGCCGGTCCTGGTCGGGACGACGCTGCTGTTCGTCCTGCTCGTGGTCGAGATGCTCCTGGGCATCGCGTCCGACGACTCGCGCTCGCTGCTCGTCGTCCACGTCCCGCTGGCCATGCTGCTGCTGGGCCTGGCGGTCTGGCTGCCGACCGCCGCCCGCCGCTGACGGCGCTCCCCCGCATGGACGGCGGAGAGCTGCTCGAGCTGGCGATGGAGACCGCGGCCGAGCTGCCGGCGGCGACCCGCGAGCACCCGTTCGGGCCCGAGTCGGAGGTGTTCAAGGTCGTCGGCAAGGTGTTCCTGCTCGCGACGGAGATGCCCGGTGAACCCGTCGTGACCCTGAAGTGCGAGCCCGAGCACAGCCACGCGCTGCAGCAGCAGCACGAGGAGATCGTCCCCGGCTACCACATGAACAAGCGGCACTGGCTGACCATCCGTGCCGGTGGGACCGTGACGCCGGAGCTCGTCGACGAGCTGGTGCGCAACTCGTACGAGCTGGTGGTGGACGGACTGCCCCGGGCGAAGCGCCCGGCCTAGAACGTCAGGACGAGCCGGCCGCGGACCCCGCCGGCCTCGAGCAGCCGGTGCGCCTCGGCGGCCTCCTCGGCGGGGAACGCGCGCGCCACCCGCAGGGTCACCGCGCCGTCCTCCACCAGCTGCCGCAGGCCGTCGAGCGCCGCGCGGTCCTCGGCGATCTTGCGCACCAGGGTCGGGAAGACGCGCAGGTCGCGCTGCCCGTCGCCCTTGTAGCCACGGACGGTGGCCACGGCGCCGCCGTCCTTGACCGCGGGCAGCACCAGCTCGTCCTGCACCGAGCCGTCGGCCAGGCCGTCGACGCCCTCGGGGTAGTGCTCGCGGATGCGGTCGGCGACGTCGTCCCCCCGGCGGACGACGACGTCGGCGCCGAGGTCGCGGACGAGCTGCTCGTCGGCCTCGGAGGCGTCGGCGATGACCGTCAGCCCCTCGGTCTTGGCCAGCTGGATCACGTAGCCGCCGTACGAGCCGGCCGCGCCGGTCACCGCGAGCACCTGGCCGCGCTGGAGGCCCATCAGGTTCAGCGACAGGCGCGCGGTGAGCCCGTTCATCGGCAGCGTCGCCGCGGCCACGGCGTCGACGCCCTTCGGCGCGCGGACGACGGAGTCGCCGGGCAGCACCTTGTCCTCGCGGTAGGCGCCGTACGGCCCGAAGGGGACGACGATCCCCATCGCGAGGTCGCCCACCGCGAGGTGGTCGACGCCCTCCCCCACCTCGGAGACGACGCCCGCGACGTCCATCCCGGGCACCCACGGCGGGGTCTTCACCGGGTCGCGGCCGGCGTAGACCCCGGACCGTGCGTACGTGTCGGTCGGGTTCACCGTGGCGGCCTGCACCTGCAGCCGCACCTGGCCCGGGCCCAGCGGCTCGGGCTCGACGTCGACGATGTGCAGGGCCTCGGGCCCGCCGAACTCGGTCACTCCAGCTGCGCGCATGGACCGTGCTTACCCGACACGGGGTCGTGACACCACCGGGGGCTTGCGGTGACGTCATTGTGGTGTCACAGTGGCGTCATGGACCTCACCCCCTTCGTCGAGCAGCTGCGTCGCGACCTGCTCACGGCCGCCGATGCCGGTGGCGAGGAGTCCCGCGCACTGGCGGAGCGGCTGACCGCTCCGCTGGAGTCCTCCGTCCGCCTGGCGCTGCTCAGCGCGCTCTCCCAGGCGGCCGAGGAGATCACCGGGCAGCTCGCTCCCGGCGCCGTCGACGTCCGGCTCCGCGGCAGCGACCTCGGCTTCGCGGTGACCACTCCCCCGGTTCCCGAGCCGGCACCGGCGGCCGCACCGGCCGCCGAACCCGCCCAGGACATCGAGGAGGGCGAGACCCTGCGGATCACCCTGCGCCTGCCGGAGCAGCTCAAGTCCCGCGTCGACGAGGCCGCCACCCGGCTCGGCGTCTCGGTCAACACCTGGCTGGTGCGGGCGGTCGCCAACGCCGTCGACCCCCAGACGCGTCCGTCGGCCGACCAACGCCGCGGCCGCCGGGCCCACGGCGCCGAGTACACCGGCTGGGCGCGCTAGCAGCCCCGTACACCGCACCCCGCACCGCCGACCCCGACCGACCGGTCCGGGGGCGATCCCCCCTGCCCCGAGGAAGGCGCAGCCATGCCCACGTTCGACACCCCCGGACCCGTCCGGGCGCGCATCGAGATCACGTACGGCGCCGTGCAGGTCCGCGCGGACGACCGGCACGACACCACCGTCACCGTCCGGCCGCGCAACCCCGAGAGCGCCGCCGACGTCGCGGCGGCCGAGCAGACCCAGGTCACCTTCCGCGACGGCGAACTGCTCGTCCGGTCGACCAGCCGCCCCCGGCTGCTCTTCTTCGGGTCCGGCCCGGAGATCGAGGTCGACGTCGACCTGCCGGCGGGCTCCGCCCTCGACGTCCGCAGCACCGCCGGCGACATCACCTGCCTCGGGCGGGTGGGCGCCGCCGACCTGGAGTGCAAGCACGGCGCCGTCCGTGTCGACCAGGCCGCCACGCTGCGCGCCCGCAGTGCCAGCGGCAACGTCACCGCCGGCACCGTCGACGGCCGCACCGAGGTCAGCACCTCCTACGGGGAGATCCGGGTCGGCGAGACCGCCGGCCCCGCCCGGCTGGAGACCGGCTACGGCAACGTCACGGTCGACCGCGCGCTCGGCTCGGTGACCGGGACGACGAAGTACGGCCAGGTCCGCGTCGGCGAGGCCGTCCGGGGCTCGCTGGTCCTGGAGACCGCCTACGGCGAGGTCGAGGCCGGCGTGCGCCAGGGAACGGCGGCCTGGCTGGACGTCTCCGCCGGCACCGGCCACGTCCGCAACCTGCTCACCGAGAGCGAGGGGCCGCAGGGCGCCGAGGAGACCGTCGAGGTCCACGCCCGCACGTCCTACGGCGACATCACGATCCGCCGGGCCTGAGGGGCGACCGACATGACCACCGACGCGGCCATCGCCGTCACCGGACTGCGCAAGTCCTTCGGTCCCACGGTCGTCCTCGACGGCCTCGACCTGACCGTCCCCCAGGGCTCGGTCTTCGCCCTGCTCGGCCCCAACGGCGCGGGCAAGACCACGACGGTCGACATCCTCGCCACGCTGACCCCGCCCGACGCCGGATCGGTCCGGATCGCGGGGCACGACCTCGCCGGCGACCCGCGGGGCGTCCGCTCGGCCATCGCCGTCACCGGCCAGTTCTCCGCGGTGGACGACCTGCTCACCGGCGCGGAGAACCTCCGCCTGATGGCCGACCTGCACCACCTCGACCGTCGCGAGGGACGCCGTCGCGCCGGCGACCTGCTCGAGCGCTTCGACCTGGTCGAGGCCGCCGACCGGCCGCCGGCCACCTACTCGGGCGGCATGCGCCGCCGGCTCGACCTGGCCATGGGGCTGATGGGCGACCCGCAGGTGGTCTTCCTCGACGAACCGACGACCGGCCTGGACCCGCGCAGCCGGAGGGCGGTGTGGGACATCGTCCGGGAGCTGGTCGCCGACGGCGTCACCATGCTTCTCACGACGCAGTACCTCGAGGAGGCCGACCAGCTGGCCGACCGCATCGGCGTCCTGGACGGCGGCCGGCTGGTCGCCGAGGGCACCGCCGACGAGTTGAAGCGACTGGTCCCGGGCGGGCACGTGCGCCTGCAGTTCGGCGACGCACCGTCGCTGCACGAGGCCGCGCGCGTCCTCGGCCTGCCGGCTCCGGACGCCGCCGGGCTGGCGCTGGAGGTGCCGGGCGACGGCGGCGTCGCCGAACTGCGCTCCCTGCTCGGCCGCCTGGACGACGCCCGCCTGGACGTCGCCGGGCTGACCGTGCACACCCCCGACCTCGACGACGTCTTCCTGGCCCTCACCGGCCGCCCCGCACAGCAGCAGGAGAAGGTGCCCACGCCATGACCACGCTCACCTACACCGTCGCCGACTCGGCCACGATGCTGCGCCGCAACCTGAAGCGCGCGCTGCGCTACCCGGGACTGACGGTGATCGTCGCGGCGATGCCGATCGTCTTCCTGCTGCTGTTCGTCTACGTCCTCGGCGGCACCCTCGGCGCCGGCCTGGGCGCACCGTCCGGCGGGCGGGCCGAGTACGTCGCCTACGTCGTCCCCGGGATCCTGGTGCTCGCCATCACCGGCGGCGCGCAGGGCACGGCGATCGCGATCGCCATGGACATGACCGAGGGGATCATCGCCCGCTTCCGCAGCATGTCGATCGCGCGTGCGTCGGTGCTCACCGGGCACGTGGTCGGGGCGGTGATCCAGACGATGATCGGGCTGGCGCTGGTGCTGGCCGTCGCCGTGGGCGTGGGCTTCCGGCCCGACGCGAGCGCCGCCGAGTGGCTGGCGGCGGTCGGCGTCCTGGTCATGACCAGCTTCGCGCTGTCCTGGCTGTCGGTCGCGATGGGGCTGTCGACGAAGACCGTCGAGGCGGCCAGCAACCTGCCCATGCCGCTCATGCTCCTGCCGTTCTTCGGCAGCGGCTTCGTGCCGGTGGAGTCCATGCCGGCGGCGCTGCGCTGGTTCGCCGAGCACCAGCCGTTCACCCCGATCATCGAGACGGTGCGCGGCCTGCTCACCGGGACCGCGATCGGCACCAGCGGCCTCGCGGCCACCGCGTGGTGCGCCGCGATCGCGCTGGTCGGCTACCTCTGGGCGCGCAGGAACTACGAACGCCGTCCCGCCCGCTGACCGACGGAGGATTGAACGCGGGAGGCCCAGAACCGGACTGGTTCTGGGCCTCTCGCGTTCAACCGTCGGGTCTCAGCCCTTGAGCTTGTACTCCTTGAGCAGCCCGCGGCTGATGATCGTCTTCTGGATCTCGCTGGTGCCCTCGCCGATGAGCAGGAACGGCGCCTCGCGCATGAGCCGCTCGATCTCGTACTCCTTGGAGTAGCCGTAGCCGCCGTGGATGCGGAACGACTGCGTGGTGACCTCCGCGCAGTACTCGCTGGCGAGCGTCTTGGCCATGCCCGACTCGACGTCGCTGCGCTTGCCGGCGTCCTTGAGCCGGGCCGCGTTGACCATCATCAGGTGGGCGGCCTCGACCTTGATCGCCATCTCGGCGAGCTGGAAGGCGATCGCCTGGTGCTGGGCGATCGGCTTGCCGAAGGTCTCGCGCTGCTGGGCGTAGGCGATCGCGAGCTCGAAGGCGCGGATCGAGATGCCGCAGGCGCGCGCCGCGACGTTGACCCGGCCGACCTCGACGCCGTCCATCATGTGCGCGAAGCCCTTGCCCGGGACGCCGCCGAGGATCTCGGACGCCTTGGCCGCGTAGCCGTCGAACACCAGCTCGGTGGTGTCGACGCCCTTGTAGCCCATCTTGTCGATCTTGCCGGGAATCGTGAGGCCGGGCTTGACCTCGCCGAAGCCGGCCGGCTTCTCGATGAGGAACGTGGTCAGGTTCTCGTGGGCGCGCTCGGCGCCCTCGTCGGTGCGCACCAGGGCGGCGACCAGGGTGGAGCTGCCACCGTTGGTCAGCCACATCTTCTGGCCGTTGATCGTGTAGTCGCCGTCGGCGTTCTTCGTCGCCTTGGTGCGGATCGCGGCGACGTCGGAACCCAGGCCGGGCTCGGACATCGAGAACGCGCCGCGCACCTCGCCGGTCGCCATGCGCGGGAGGTAGTACTCCTTCTGCTCCTGCGTGCCGTGCTGGCGCAGCAGGTAGGCCACGATGAAGTGCGTGTTGATGACGCCGGAGACGCTCATCCAGCCGCGGGCGATCTCCTCGACCACGAGCGCGTAGGTCAGCAGCGACTCGCCGAGACCGCCGTACTCCTCGGGGATCATCAGGCCGAAGATGCCGAGCTCCTTGAGCCCGTCGACGATCTGCTGCGGGTAGGTGTCGCCGTGCTCGAGCTCCTGCGCGTTTGGGATGATCTCCCGGTCGACGAAGCTCCGAACCGTCGACAGGATCTCGCGCTGGATGTCGGTCAGGTCCGCGGTCTGGGCCAAGCGGGTCATCGGTCTCCTCCGGGGACTCCGGTGTCCATAGTCAGCGGAAAGTATGGGCTACCCCCGGTGAGCACCTGCCCACGAGGGCAGAAATGGCCATTTCTGCCCTCCATGGGGGCGGGCCCGTGGTGGAGTGGTCCCGCCGGCCACCCGGCCCGCGCCGGCGAGCAGGAGGAGAACCGATGAGCACCCCCGACGACGGCCCGCGGACCGCGCCCGACGAAGGCCGCTACCCGGGCGAGCAGGCCCCGGGCCGGCCCGGCTACGACCAGCCGCAGTACCACCAGCCGCAGTACGACCAGCCCCCCTACGCGCAGCAGCAGTACGGGTACGCCCAGCCGGGCTACGGGCAGGGGTACGGCCAGCCCTACGGGCCGGGCCCGTACCCCGCGCCGGGCTACCCCTACGGGCGGCCGACCAACTCCCTGGCGATCCTGTCGCTGGTGCTGGCCTTCGTGTTCGCGCCGGCCGGGCTGGTCACCGGGATCATCGCCCGCCGGCAGATCAGGCAGACCCACGAGGACGGCGACGGCCTGGCGCTGGCCGGGATCATCGTCGGCGGGATCGTCACCGCGCTGTTCGTGCTGATGATCGTGTTCTGGATGGTCGCCGTCGTCGCCGTCACCAACGAGGGCTTCTAGCCCCGGGGACGCAGGAGGCCCCGCCCCCGCCGATCGCGATCGGCAGGAGCGGGGCCTCGTGAGCTGGGTGGATCAGCTCTCGGGCGGCGTGAAGGACGACGTCCGGGACAGCCCGGCCGCGCGGCCCTTGCCCGCGATGACCAGCGCCATCTTGCGGCTGGCCTCGTCGATCATCTCGTCGCCGAGCATCGCCGAGCCCTTCTTGCCGCCGGCCTCCGACGTCGCCCAGTCGTAGGCGTCGAGGATCAGCTCGGCGTGGTCGTAGTCCTCCTGCGACGGCGCGTAGATCTCGTTGGCGGCGTCGATCTGGCCCGGGTGCAGGACCCACTTGCCGTCGAAGCCGAGCATCGCCGAGCGCTTGGCGACCTCCTCGAACGCGGGCACGTCGCGCACCTGCAGGAAGGGGCCGTCGATGGCCTGCACGCCACGGGCGCGGGCGGCCATGAGGATCTGCATGAGGATGTAGTGGAACGGGTCGCCCGGGTAGTCGGGGTGCAGCGCGCCCACGACCAGCGACTTCATGTTGATCGAGGCCATGAAGTCGGCGGGGCCGAAGATGATCGTCTCGATGCGGTCGCTGGCGAACGCGATGTCGTTGACGTTGATGAGGCCCTGGGCGGTCTCGATCTGCGCCTCGATGCCGATCTTCCCGACCTCGAGGCCGTTGGCCTTCTCGATCTGGGTGAGCAGCATGTCCAGCGCCTTGACCTGCGCGGCGTCCTGCACCTTCGGCAGCATGATCGCGTCCAGGTTCGCGCCGGCGCCGCCGACGACCTCGAGCACGTCCTGGAAGGTCCACTCCGTCGTCCAGTCGTTGACCCGGACGGTGCGGATCTTGTCGCCCCAGCCGCCCTCGTTCAGGGCCGCGACGATGTTCTTGCGGGCACCGGGCTTGGCCAGCGGCGCGCACGCGTCCTCGAGGTCGAGGAACACCTGGTCCGCGGGGAGGCCCTTGGCCTTCT
>JBEPZM010000028.1:0-19980 GCA_041640835.1 Blastococcus sp. | reverse complement strand
ACCGGTCACCACCGCCGTCCGGGACGACCAGCCGGCCCGCAGGGCCGCGGCGACGGTGCCCTCTCCCCCGTCGGCGAGGGGGCGCAGCACCGGCTCGGCACCCGGCACCGCCCGCACGATGCCGGCGGCGATCGCCTGGGCCGCGCGGTCGGCGGACAGGCTGCCCTTGAAGGAGTCGGGTGCCACCACGATCCGCACGACGAGCAGCATGCCCGCAGGAGTCGTAGCGTCCGGCAGGTGACCGCGCCGAGCCCTGACTTCTATCTCCTGGACGAGCTCCTGGACCCCGCGGACATCGCCATCCGCGACCGGGTCCGCGCCTTCTGCCAGAAGGAGGTCGAGCCGACGATCAACGACTACTGGGACCGCGCCGAGTTCCCCTTCGAGATCGTTCCGAAGCTCGCCGGGCTCGGCGTCGTCGGCGGCACGATCGAGGGCTACGGCTGCCCGGGGATGAGCAACGTCGCCGCCGGCCTGGTCGCCGCCGAGTTCGCCCGCTCCGACGGCAGCGTCGGCACGTTCAACGGCGTGCACAGCTTCCTGGCGATGCAGTCCATCGCGGTGCTCGGCTCGGAGGAGCAGCGGCAGCGCTGGCTGCCGGAGATGGCCCGGCTGGAGAAGATCGGCGCCTTCGGGCTCACCGAGCCCGAGCACGGCTCCGACGCCGTCGGCCTGGAGGCCTCCGCCCGCCGGGACGGCGACTCCTACGTCCTGAACGGCCGGAAGAAGTGGATCGGCAACGGCTCGATCGCCGACTACGTGATCATCTGGGCCCGCGGCGAGGACGGCGCGGTCGGCGGCTACGTCGTCGAGACCGGCGGGAGGGACGGCGGACTGCCCGGCTACGAGGCGACCGTCATGACCGGGAAGACGGCGCTGCGCGCGGTCTGGCAGGCCGAGATCACGCTGACCGACGTCCGCGTGCCGGTGGAGAACAAGCTCGCCGAGTGCCACTCGTTCAAGGACGTCTCCCGGATGCTCGACCGGACCCGGTACACCGTCGCCTGGCGGGCGCTCGGGCTGGCGATGGCCTCCTACGAGCTGGCACTGGCGCACGCGCTGAAGCGGGAGCAGTTCGGCCAGCCCATCGCCGGCTTCCAGCTGGTGCAGGACAAGCTGGCCCGGATGCTGGCCGAGATCACCTCGATGCAGCTGATGTGCTGGCGGCTGTCGACGCTCGCCGACGCCGGCCGGATGACGGCGGCGATGGCCTCCCTGGCCAAGATGAACCACGCGGCCAAGGCGCGGGCCATCGTTGCGGACGCCCGCGACATCCTCGGCGGCGACGGCATCCTGCTCGAGCACCACGTCGCCCGGCACCACGCCGACATGGAGGCGATCTTCACGTTCGAGGGCACCGACTCGGTGCAGGCGCTGATCGTGGGCCGGGAGGTCACCGGCATCTCCGCGATCAGCGGGCGCCGACCGGAGCGCTGAGGCGGCTCAGCGGGCTGGGCTCAACGGGCTGGGCTCAACGGGCTGGGCTCAGCGGGCGGAGGTCAGCGTCTTCCCGACGGCGGTCACCTTCTGGCAGCTGGGGCAGGCGGTGCGGCCGGCGCCGACGCGCTCCCACTTCTGCGAGCCCCAGACCTGCACGATCGCGCCGCAGACGGCCAGCTCGATCTCCCCGTCCAGCTCGGACGGCGGGCGGTGTGCCTCGACGGCGTGCCAGGGATGTGTCTCATGAGCGGGCTCCCGGCCGGACCAGCGGTCCGGGCGGGCGAACCCTACGGCGTACGTGTCCACGAATGGTTGTGTGCCCTGGAGCACAGCCCGGTAACCCCGTCCGATCGGGCGAAAGCGGCGGCCGGTGGCGCCGCCGGGTTACCGTCGAACGGCCGACGAGCGTGGGGAGTGGCGCATGGAACCGGTCAGCCTCCTGGTGGGTGCCGCCCTGCTCGCCTCCGGCTTCCTCGCCGGCCGGCTCGGCCGTCGGCGGCCCGCCCCTCCCCCGCCGGTCACCCCGGTGTGCGGCTGCGGGCACGTGCTGAGCCAGCACGACCGGGACACCTCGACCTGCTACGCCGAGCTCAGGCGGGACACCTACGACAAGCGCGGCCGCTGGTCCGGGCACAGCTGGGTGCCCTGCACCTGCCGGCAGTACGTGGGCCCCCGGCCGATCGACGAGGTCTTCGCTCCCCGCCTGCTCCCGCCGACGGCCGACTGACGGCGTGACGCGACCCGCCTGGCGCCGTCCGAGGGGCCTGCTCTCCGCCACCGAGCCCGTGCGGGCGCTGGCCAGCGCCGGCGCCTTCGCCGCCGGTCTCCCTCTGCTGCAGCTGGCCCCCCGAGGGGAGCCGCACCCCGTCCTCGTCCTGCCCGGCCTGATGGCCTCGGACGTCTCGACCCGCGTGCTGCGGACGTGGCTCCGGCGGCTGGGCTACCCGGTCGTGGGGTGGGAGCTGGGCCGCAACCGCGGCCCGACGCAGGAGATCCAGGACGCGCTGCCCCGGCTGCTCGACCGGCTGGCCGCCGAGCACGGGACGGCGGTGAGCATCGTCGGTCAGAGCCTCGGCGGGATCTTCGCCCGGAGCCTGGCCCGGCGGGCACCGCGCCAGGTCCGGCAGGTGATCTCGCTGGGCTCCCCGTTCGGCTCCCGGGACTCGCCGGCCGCTCCCCTGCTGATCCCGAGCACCGCGGTCTACTCGCGGTGGGACGGCGTCGTCGACTGGCGGGCGTGCCGTCAGCGGGTGGGCCCGCGCAGCGAGAACGTGGCCGTGCACGCCAGCCACCTGGGCATGGGGCACGACCCGGCGGTGCTGTGGGTGATCGCCGACCGGCTGGCCCAGCCCCGGCACGAGTGGGAGCCCTTCCGCCCGCCGGCCCGCTTCGGACTCGGGGTGCTGTTCCCCGGCGACGACTGAGCGGAGCCCTCAGCCGCGCGGGCGGACCAGCTTCCGGACCCCGAGCGCAGCGGCGCCGGCTGCCGCGACCCACGGCCCGGCGATGATGACCGGGTCGAGCAGGTGGTGCCGCGCGTCCGAGCGGCCGCGCCGGGAGCGCAGCCCACCCCGGGTGAACTCGCTGCGCAGACCCGTGGCCGGCACGTCGGGGCGGGTGGAGGCGAACGACCGCAGCCGGTGCTCCGCCGAGTCCACCCGGTCGGCGGCGACGAGCAGCAGCCAGTGCGCCAGCCGGCCCTCGCTGAACCGGGCGTAGGAGTACTTCCGGATCACGCCGGAGAGGCCGTGCGGCGGCTGGGCCGTGCCGAACACCGGGGTCACGAAGGCGTGCTCGATGGAGCGCTCCCGCGGCCACTTCTCCGGTTGGCGCTCGGGGAAGTCCCAGTGCGCGCCGGTGTCGGCGGGGTACTGCAACTTGGGGTACGAGGGGCGGTCGGCCGGGTTGAGGTCGACGCCCCACCCGGGGATCCGGGCGCGCAGCTCATTACTGCCGGGCGGCGGCGTCCGCTTGTCGCGGACATAGGCGCTCGGGATGTCACCGGAGGTGCTCGCACCGGTCATGTCGACTCCTCCGGTCAGTCCGCGCTGGGCACGATCAGCGGCTTGATGCAGCCGTCGAGCTTGCTGGAGAACACGTGGTAGGCCTCGGGGATCTCCTCCAGCGGGAACCGGTGGGTGATCATGTCCCGCGGCGTGAGGTAGCCGTTGCGCACGTGCTCGAACATGCGCGGCCACTGCCGCTTCACCGGCGTCTGGTTCATCCGCAGCGTCAGGCCCTTGTTGAGCGCGTCGCCGAACTTCACCGCGTTCGGGATCGGCCCGTAGGCGCCGACCACCGAGACGGTGCCGCCCTTGCGGACGCCGTCGATCGCCCAGTTCAGCGCGGTGGCCGACCCGCCCTGCAGCTTGAGCTTCGGGCCGGTCAGCTGCTGGGTGAAGTTCCCGTCGGCCTCCGCCCCCACCGCCTCGATCACCACGTCGGCGCCCAGGTAGTCGGTCTGCTTCTTCAGCTCCACCACGACGTCGTCGTACTGGTCGTAGTCCAGCGTCTCGGCGTAGGCCATCGTCCGGGCCTTCTCCAGCCGCTCCTGCAGGTGGTCGACGACGATCACCCGGCCCGCGCCCATCAGCCAGGCGGACTGGGCGGCCACCAGGCCCACGGGCCCCGCGCCGAGGACCACGACCGTGTCACCTTCGGCGATCTCACCGAGCTGGGCGCCGAAGTAGCCGGTGGCGGCGGCGTCGGTGAGCAGGACGGCGTCCTCGTCGTGCATCCAGTCGGGGATCCGCACCGGACCGACGTCGGCGAACGGCACCCGCACGAACTCCGCCTGCCCGCCGTCGTAGCCGCCGGTGGTGTGCGAGTAGCCGTAGATGCCGCCCACCGCGGTCGCGTTCGGGTTCACGTTGTGGCAGTTGGAGTACAGGCCCCGGGCGCAGAACCAGCAGCTGCCGCAGAAGATGTTGAACGGCACCATCACGCGGTCGCCGACCTGCAGGTTCTGCACCGACGAGCCGATCTGCTCGACGACGCCGATGAACTCGTGGCCGAACGTGTGGCCGACGCGGGTGTCCGGCATCATCCCGTGGTAGAGGTGCAGGTCGGAGCCGCAGATGGCGGCGAGCGTCACCCGGACGATCGCGTCGTTCGGGTGCTCGAGGGGCGGCATCGGCTTCTCCTCGACCCGGATCTTGTACGGACCGCGGTAGACCATCGCTCGCACGCAGCCCCTCTGCCCCGGCACCCGCGGGTCGAAACGGGTGTTCAGCGCAACCGTTGCGGCAGCCCGGCGGTCAGCAGCCACACCCGCTGGCTGCCGACGGCGATCCGGGCGTTGAGGACGCCGAGCTCGTCGCGGAACCGCCGTCCCGAGGGAGTGGCGGGGACGATGCCGTTGCCCACCTCGTTGCTGACCGCGACCACCCGCCGGCGGGCGCCCGCCCAGGCGACCAGGAGGTCGTCGACGGCGGCCGCCAGCCGCCCGTCGGCGCCGGGCTGCTCCGACCAGACGCCGCACTCGTCCATCGTCCCGGCCAGCCAGGTCGTCAGGCAGTCCACGAGGACCGGCGGGCCGGGCTCCGCCAGGACCGACACCAGGTCCAGCGTCTCGACGGTCCGCCAGGACCCCGGACGGCGGGCCCGGTGCAGCGCGATCCGGTCGGCCCACTCCGGGTCGTCGGGGCCGGCCGGCGTGCCGCAGGCGACGTAGTCGACCGCCTGCTCCCGGGCCAGCAGCCCTTCGGCGTAGGAGGACTTGCCCGAGCGGGCGCCCCCGAGGACGAAGACGCGACGGGGACGGCGGAGCTCCACGCGACGCATTCTGCCCAGGCGCCGCAGGGGGCCACCGCGCGCCGGAGCCGGCTGCCGTCGCTCCACGAGCTCGTACAGCTGGCCGTCGGGAGCCGTGAAGTGGACGTAGCGCTCGCGCTCGTTGCCCGAGACGTGGGGGTCGACCGGGATCCCGGCGCGCACGAGGTCGGCGACCGCCGCGTCCACGTCGTCGACCAGGAACCCCAGGCTCCTGTCGGTCCGGCCCATCCCGCCGGGCGACGCCACCGCGAACGAGGACCCGTCCGGCAGGTCGAACAGGTCGGCTTCCACTCCGCCCACGGCAGCGGGCGTCATCCCGAGGACCTCCTGCGCGAACTGCCGCATGTCGGGACGTGCGTCCGTCGCGGTCCCGGCGAACACGATGCCCCGGACGATCACGACGCGAGTCTGCCGTACGAACCGAGGCGGTCCCGCCGAGCACTCCACCGGCGGTGTCGCGGGTTCACGGGCACCCGGAGGCGGGCATGGCACCCGACATCCCCCGGCGAGAGGACGACCCGGTGCATGCGGAGCAGGTGACCGATCCGGTGGCCTACCACGGCGAAGGCCCGGTGTGGTCGCCGTCCTGGGGCGGGCTGCGCTGGGTGGACATGCTGGCCGGCGACGTGCTCTCCCTGGCCGCGGACGGCACGGTCGGCCGCCGCCACGTCGGCGGGGTCGTCGCCGCGGTCCGGCCTCGGCGCGGCGGTGGCGCCGTCCTCGGGATCGAGCGCGGTTTCGCCCTGGAGGCCGCGGACGGCACGCTCACCCACCTCCCCCAGCTCTGGGACGACGCGGGGATACGGATGAACGAGGGCGGCTGCGACCCCGACGGCCGCTTCTACTGCGGCTCCATGGCCTACGACCAGCGGCCGGGCGCCGGCACCCTCTTCCGGTTGGACGCCGCGGGCGGCGTCAGCACCGTCGTCGAGGGCGTCACGGTCTCCAACGGGCTCGAGTGGAGCCCGGACGGCTCACTCGCCTACTACGACGACACGCCCACCTCCCGGATCGACGTCTTCGACTACGACTGCTCCCGCGGGCTGCACGGCCGCCGGCCGTTCGCCGAGATCCCCGACGGCGGCCTGCCCGACGGGCTGACGGTGGACGCGGACGGCGGGATCTGGGTGGCCCTCGCCGACCGGGGCCAGGTCTGGCACTTCTCCCCCGGAGGCGTGCACGACGAGGTGGTGGAGGTGCCCGTCGGCATGGTCACCGCCTGCACCTTCGGCGGCGCGGACCTCGACCAGCTGTTCATCACCACGTCGCGGGAGAACCTGCCCCCGGGCGCCGATCCGCTGGCCGGCTCCCTCTTCCGGGCGGACGTCGGCCTGCGCGGGCGGCCGGTGCGGGAGTTCGCGGGCTGACCCCGGCTCCGGCCTTCCCTCCGGGCACCGTCGCTGTGCCAGGCTGCTCGGCGTGAGCGACGTTCAGGTGGTCACGAGCCGAGATGTGCCGCTGGGTGGACCGCGGGCGATGACGGTGCGCCGCACCCTTCCGCAGCGCTCCCGGTCCCTGATCGGAGCCTGGTGCTTCGCCGATCACTACGGGCCGGACGACATCTCCCGGACCGGCGGCATGGACGTGCCGCCGCACCCGCACACCGGCCTCCAGACCGTCAGCTGGTTGTTCAGCGGCGAGATCGAGCACCGCGACACCACCGGGGCGCACGCGCTGGTGCGCCCCGGCGAGCTGAACCTCATGACCGGCGGGTCGGGCGTGGCGCACTCGGAGGTCTCCACCCCCGACTCCGGCGTCCTGCACGGCGTCCAGCTGTGGACCGCGCTGCCCGAGTCGGCGCGGCACGCCCCGAGGGCGTTCGTCCACCACGTCCCCGACGTGCTGCGGCTGGACGGCGCCGTCGTCCGGGTGCTGCTCGGGACGCTGTGCGGATCGACGTCCCCGGTGCCGACCCACACCCCGCTGCTCGGCGCGGAGCTGGTGCTCGAGCCGTGCGCGGAGGTCGTCCTGGACGTCTCGCCCGAGTTCGAGCACGGCGTGCTCGTCGACGAGGGCCCGGTCGTGTTCGGCGACGCCGAGCTGGCCCGTGCGGAGCTCGGCTACCTCGCCCCCGGCGCCTCGCAGATCACGCTGGCCAACCCCGGCGACCGGCCGGTGCGGCTGATGCTGCTGGGCGGAGAGCCGTTCGGCGAGCCCGTGGTGATGTGGTGGAACTTCCTCGGCCGCACCCACGAGGAGATCGCCGGCTACCGCGAGGAGTGGGAAGCGGGGTCCGACCGGTTCGGCCGGGTCGAGGGCTACCGCGGCCCGGTGCAGCGGCTGCCCGCACCGCCGTTGCCGAACGCCCGGCTCAAGGCGCGGATGGCCCCGCCCAGCTCCGGCGACCCCAGCGCCTGGGGCTGAGACCTCAGGACAGCCGGCGCCGGAACTCCACGACGTCCTCGGCGGTGGTGCCGGCCGGCGGCGCGAGGTGCACCTGGTCGATCTGCCCGCCGTACCGCCGGGCCAGCTCGTCGGCGACCTCCGAGAGCGGCCCGATGACGGAGAACGCGGCCAGCAGCTCGTCGTCCACCAGGTCGCCCATCCGGGCCCAGCGCTCGGGGTCGCTGCCGATCGACAGCGCGTGCAGCTGGTCGTGCAGCTCGGCCCGCCCCGCACGGCGGAGGACGTCGCCGTAGGCCGGGGTCGAGCCGTAGAACGCGATCTGCCGGCGCACCGCGAGCGACTCCTGCTCCCCGGCCCCCGCCTCGCCGGTCACGACGACGAAGCCAGGGCAGTGCACGACGACGTCCGCGCGGTCGCGCCCCGACCGCTCCAGCCCCTCGCGCAGGGCCGGCAGCGTGACCTCGGAGAACCACTCCGGCGTGCTGAAGGCGTGCGGGATCAACCCGTCGGCGACCTCCCCCGCGAGCCGGGTCATGACCGGGCCCACCGCGGCGAGGTGCACCTCCGGGGCGGTCGGCATCCGCGCCGGCCGGAACATGTCGGTCATCAGGGTGTGGTTGTAGTGCTCGCTGCGGAAGGCGAGCTGCTCGCCCTGGTTCCAGTCCCGCCAGATGGCCTGGAGGGCCTGGATGTAGTCGCGCATCTGGGCCGCCGGCCGACTGCTCCAGGGCATGTCGAACCGCCGGGTGATGTGCGGCTTGATCTGCGTGCCCAGGCCGAGCACGAACCGCCCGCCGCACAACTGGTGCAGGAAGTGCGCCGCGTTGGCCGTGACCATGGGGCTGCGCGCGAACGCGACGGCGATGTGCGTCTCGAGCCGCAGGTCCCCCGAGGTCGCCGCGGCGAGCGCGAGCGGGAGGAAGGGATCGTGCGCGACCTCCGACGTGGAGAGCGCGTCCAGTCCCAGGTCGCGCGCCCACGCCGCCTCGGTGGCGACGTCGGACGCCTGCCCGCGGAGCCCGTAGCCGATGCGCATCGCTGCCCCTCCTACTTCGGGATCTGCCCCATGAAGATCGACGGGTGGAGCCCCTCGGCCAGCGGCCGGAACTCCTTCTCCATCTGCTGCGCCAGGTCGTCGAGGTCCCAGGGGCCGTCGGAGCTGATCCGGCCACGCACCTCCGGGTTGTTCCACAGCGTCACGCCGTACCCGGCGGCTCCGAGCGTGCGCCCGGAGATCCAGTCGGAGCCCTCGCCGGCCAGGTAGCTCACGAGCGGCGCGATGTTGTCCGGCGACCGGGAGTCGTCGGCGGCCGGCCGGTCGCCGCCCAGCTTCTTGTCCTGCGGGATGGTGGCGGTCAGCCGCGTCGCCGCGCCGGGGGCGATGGCGTTGGCGGTGACGCCGTACCGGCCCAGGGCGTTGGCCAGCGAGGCGGTCAGGCCGATGATGCCCATCTTGGCGGCGGCGTAGTTGGGCTGACCGGGCGAACCCTGGAGCGCGGAGTCCGAGGTGAAGTTGATGATCCGGAAGTGGCCGTCCGGGTTGCGCTGCTCGCGCCAGTACGCGGCGGCCGGCTTGATCGTGCTGAAGTGGCCGCGCAGGTGGACGCGGATGACGGCGTCCCAGTCCTCGTCGTCCAGGTTGAAGATCATCTTGTCGCGCAGGATGCCCGCGACGTTGACGACGACGTCGAGCTTCCCGTAGGTGCTCACCGCCAGGTCCACCAGGCGCTTGCCGGTGGCCGTGTCCGCGATGTCGCCGCCGTCGCTGACCGCCTCGCCGCCGGCCTGCACGATCTCGTCGGCGATCTCGCGAGCGGGGCCCTCGTCGCCACCGGTGCCGTCCGGGTTGGCGCCCAGGTCGTTGAGCACGAGCTTCGCGCCCTGCTCCGCGAAGAGCCGGCTGACGGAGGCGCCGATGCCCCGGCCGGCTCCGGTGACGATGACGACTCGGCCGTCGAGTGTGCGGCTCATGTGGTGCCTCTCCTGCAGAGGACGGTGGCGCCCGTCACGTCTTCGTAGCAGAACACGTTCTGCTACGCCGTGTCCAGGGTCGACTTCGGAGCGCCGTGGTTGACAACCGACCACGGGACGAATGAGTGTTCGCCAGAACTCGTTCTGCTTGCGCCCGGAAGGACGGCCGATGCCCGGTCCGACACCACTCCCCACCCCTGACACGGCCCCGTACTGGGAGGGAGCGGCGGCCGGCGAGCTGCGCATCCAGCAGTGCACCAGCTGCACCGAGTACTACTTCTACCCCCGCCCCTTCTGCCCCCGGTGCGGCTCGGCGGAGGTGGAGTGGCGGGTCACCAGCGGCCGGGCGACGTTGATCTCGTACGTGATCAACCACCGGACCTTCCCGCCGGAGGACGCGCCCCAGGTCATCGCCCTCGTCCGGCTCGACGAGGGCCCGCAGATGATGTCCAACATCGTCGGCGTCGAGCCCCTGCCGGAGAACCTGCCCCTGGACATGCCGCTGCGCGTGACCTTCGAGCAGCGCGGCGAGTACGCGATCCCGATGTTCACCCCCGCGGAGGCCACCCGATGAGCACGACGTCCATGCACGGTGGCGGCATCGCGATCGTCGGCGCGTCCGAGACGACGGAGATCGGCAACCTGCCCGGTACCTCCGTCATCAACCTGCACGCCGAGGCGGCGCGCAACGCCCTGGTCGACGCCGGCCTCACGGTGGAGGACGTCGACGGCGTCGCGACCGCGGGCCCCCTGGTGCACGAGGTCTCCCACCACCTCGGCATCACCCCGCGCTGGCTCGACGGGACGATGGTCGGCGGCTGCAGCTTCATGCTCCACGTCCGCCATGCCGCGGCCGCGATCGCGGCCGGCGCCGCCGACGTCGTCCTCGTGACGCACGGCGAGTCGGGCCGGTCGCGCGTCGGCGTGGGCGGCCGGGGGCCCAGCCCCGCGTCGGCACAGGGCCAGTTCGAGGCCGTCTACGGTGCGAACACCCCGTACTCGACCTTCACGGTGCCGGCGCTGCGCTTCCTGCACGAGCGCGGCTTCGAGCGCGAGGCGCTGGCGCAGGTCGTCGTGGCGCAGCGCGAGTGGGCGATCGGCAACCCGCGGGCCCTCCGCAACACCCCGACCACGGTCGAGGCGGTGCTGGAGCAGCCGCCGGTCGCCTGGCCGTTCTCCAAGGACATGTGCTGCGTGGTCACCGACGGCGGAGGCGCGCTGGTGCTCATGAGCGCCGAGCGGGCCGCCGACCTGCCGGCGGGCGACCGGGCCGTGTACCTGCTGGGCTCGGGCGAGTCCGCCGAGGCGCCGATGGTCTCCCAGATGGCCGACCCCGGGTCGTTCCACGCCTTCCGCCGCTCCTCCGCCGAAGCGATGGCGACCGCCGGGATCACGCACGCCGACGTCGACCACCTGATGGGGTACGACGCCTTCGCCCACCTCCCGCTCTACATGCTCGAGGACCTCGGGTTCGTCGGGCGGGGCGAATCGCGCGACTTCGTCGCCGAGGGGCACACCGGGAAGGGCGGGAAGCTGCCCATGAACACCAATGGCGGCGGGCTGTCCTACACGCACTCCGGCATGTACGGGATGTTCGCCATCCAGGAGGCGGTGCGCCAGCTCCGCGGGGAGGCGTTCGCGCAGGTGCCCGGCGTCGGCATCAGCTTCGTGCAGGGCGTCGGCATGTTCTTCGCCGCGTCCGGCAGCCTCGTGCTGGCCAACCGCCGGCCATGACCCAGGTCGGAGGCACCCCGGTGCCGGACACGGACACCGTCCTCAGCGAGGAGCGGCTGTCCGGGCGGACCTCCGAGGTCCAGGCCGCCCGCCTCGAGCGCATGGCGCGCGCGGCGATCGAGCTGGCGGGAAGGGGCGGCTACGAGGCGGTCCAGATGCGCGAGGTGGCGCGGATCGCGAAGGTCGCGATGGCGACGCTCTACCGCTACTACCCGTCCAAGAACCAACTGCTGCTCGCGGCCGTCCGGTACGAGATCCGCAAGCTCGGCGACGACGTCGCCCGACGACGCCCGCGCGGGGCGACGCCCGAGGTGCGGGCGGGCGAGGTCTTCGCCCGCGCCTTCCAGGCGATGCGCAACGACCCCGGCTACGCACACGCCGCGCTCTCGGTCCGACAGTCGCCCGTCCCCTTCGGAGCCCATGAGACGAGCACGCCACGGGACGGCCACGACGCCACCTTCGTGGGCATCGCCGCGGCCGCCGCCTGGGGCCCCGACCACGAGATCACGGCCGAGCAGTACCTCGCCCTGCAGATGGTCGAGTCGCTGTGGATCGGGTGCACGATCGACTGGCTCAACGGCCGGCTGACCGCCGACGCGGCCGACGAGAGGATCCGCTTCGCGGCCAGGAAGCTGCTCACCTGACAGTCCTTGACATCCATCCGATCCCGGCACCACGATGACCGGGCTGTCCTAGCAGAACGTGTTCTGCCACGGCGATCCCGTGCCCACCGACACGCCTCGGCCTGACCGCCACGATCTTCCGGACCGCCGCCATCCCCCCGCACGAAGGGCTCATCACCATGTCGACCGAGGAATTCCGGGCCAAGGCTCTCGCCTGGCTGCAGCAGAACGCCAAGCCGTTCGACGAGACCACCCCGAACAGCGGCGGTGCGACGATCGAGGAGTCCAAGGCCTTCCAGAAGGGGCTGTGGGAGGCGGGTCTCGCCGGCATCACCTGGCCGAAGGAGTACGGCGGCCAGGGCCTCGGCACCGCCGAGCAGCTCGCCTTCAACGAGGTCGCCGCCGACTTCCGGATGCCCGTCGGCCCGTTCGTGATCGGCCTGGGCATGCCCGCGCCCGTGCTCCTCGAGTTCGGGACCGAGGAGCAGAAGAAGCGCCACATCGCGCCGATGCTCCGCGGCGACGAGATCTGGAGCCAGCTGTTCTCCGAGCCCAGCGGCGGCTCCGACGTGGCGAGCCTGCAGACCTCCGCCGTGCGCGTCGAGGACGGCTGGCTGATCAACGGCCAGAAGGTGTGGACCTCCGGGGCCCAGTTCAGCGACTTCGGCGCCGTGCTGGTCCGCACGGACCCGTCCCGGCCCAAGCACCAGGGCATCACGATGTTCATCGTCGACCTGCACCACCCGGGCGTCACCGTGCGCCCGCTGGTCGTGGCCACCGGCGACGCGCCCTTCAACGAGGTCTTCTTCGACGACGTCCACGTCCCCGAGGACGCGGTCATCGGCGAGGTGAACAACGGCTGGGCCGTGGCCGTGGCGATGCTGCGCTACGAGCGGGTCACCATCGGCACCGGCGTCCGGGCGCGCGCCAACCCGCTGGGCTACGACGCGCTGGTCGAGCTGGTCCGGGCCCGCGGTCTGGACGCCGACCCGTCGGTGCGCCGGACGCTCGCGCAGGTCTACGCCAAGGAGAGCGCCATGCGCTCCTACAGCGCGGTGCTCCACCAGGAGGCCAAGGCCGGCGTGCCCATCGGCGCCCGCGGCTCGGCGGCCAAGCTGGCCGGCGCCACCTTCCCGCTGTGGGTCTCCGACCTCGTCCAGGAGATCTTCGGCGAGGAGATCGCGCTGCAGACCCCGGACACCCTGCCGATCGCCCGCTCGATCCTGGCCGCACCCGGTGGCGCGACCGCCGGTGGGTCCAACGAGATCCAGCGCAACATCATCGCCGAGCGCGTCCTGGGCCTGCCCAAGGACGCCGGCGTCGACAAGAACGTGCCCTTCAACCAGCTCAAGCTGTCCAAGTGACCGCCGCGTCAGCCCTAGGAGCCACTTCGTGACCCTCATCGACACCGACGACCAGCGCGACCTGGCGAGCAGCGTCAAGCGCTTCGTCTCCGGTCAGGCGCCGATGTCCGCCGTGCGGAAGACCATCGCCTCCGAGGCCTCCTTCGACCCGGACGTGTGGCGCCGGCTGAGCCAGGAGCTCGGCGTCGCCGGCCTGCCGATCCCCGAGCAGTACGGCGGCGCCGGTGCGTCGTGGTCCGACCTCGTCGTCGCCCTGCGCGAGCTCGGCTCCGGCCTCGTGCCGACGCCGGTGCTGGCCACCAGCGTCCTGGCGACCGGCACGCTGCTCGCCCTGGACGACGAGGAGGCCCGGGCCACCTGGCTGCCGCGCTTCGCCGAGGGCACCGCCGTCGGCACGCTGGCGGTCAGCGAGGGCGCCCGCCGCCCGTGGGCCGTGGCCGACTCGACCTGCGTCGTCGAGGACGGCACCGTCACCGGCACGAAGACGGCGGTCCTCAACGCCGCGGAGGCCGACGTCCTGCTGGTCACCACCGCCTCGGGCGTCGTCCTCGTCGAGAAGGGCGCAGCCGGCCTCACCATCACGCCGTCGGACACGCTGGACCTGACCCGGGGCATCGCGACCGTCACCCTGGAGCGCACCCCGGGCCGACTGCTCGCCGGCGACGCGGCCTCGGCCGTCGACTCGGTGGCCGACCTGGCGGACCTGGCCCTGGCCAGCGAGCAGGCGGCGGCGACCAAGGCCTGCCTGGACATGACGACCGAGTACGCCAAGATCCGCTACAGCTTCGGCCAGCCGATCGGCATCTACCAGGGCGTCAAGCACCCGCTCGCCGACATCTACACCGACTGGGCGCTCACCGACGCCGCCATCCGCAAGGCGTCCGAGTCGCTGGCCGAGGGCAGCGCCACCGCGTCGCTCGACGCGGCCGTCGCCCGGCACCTGGCCTCCTCCGGCTACGTCGAGGCCGCGAAGCAGACGATGCTGCTGCACGGCGGCATCGGCTTCACGTGGGAGCACGACGCGCATCTGTACTACCGCAACGCGATCACCGGCAACGTGCTGCTCGGCGGCCCGTCGGCGCAGCAGGACCGCATCGCCCAGAAGCTGGGGGTCTGAGGCCCTCATGTACCCCGGAACCTGGGCGCAGAAGGCGCCGGACAAGCTCGCGGTCGTGATGACCGGCTCCGGCCGGTCGCTCACCTACCGTCAGCTCGACGACAACAGCCGACGCACGGCGCACTTCCTCCGCGACACCGTCGGGCTGGCGACGGGCGACTCCGTGGTCGTGCTCAGCGACAACGTGCCCGAGGCCCTGGAGCTCTACTGGGCCGGCGTGCGCATCGGGCTGTACGTCACCTTCGTCAACAGCCACCTCGCTCCGGCCGAGGCCGAGTACATCGTCGAGAACTCCGGCGCGCGGGTGCTGTTCGTGTCGGCGAACCTGGCCGAGCTCGCGGCGAAGCTGCAGACGCCGGGTGTCGAGCACCGGCTGGCCTTCGGCGGGGCACTGCCCGGCTACGGCAGTTACGAGGAGGTGCGGGACGCCGCCTCCGACGCCCCGATCACGGACCAGCCCCGTGGCGACACGATGCTGTACTCCTCGGGCACGACCGGGCGGCCCAAGGGCATCAAGCGCCCGTTGACCGGCGAGTCGGTCGAGCAGCCCAGCAACATGTCCCTGGTGCTGCAGCTGCTGTACGGGATGACCGAAGACACGGTCTACCTGTCCCCCGCACCGGCGTACCACGCGGCGCCGATGGCGTTCATGACCGCGGTGCACGTGCTCGGCGGCACGGTGGTGATGATGGAGAAGTTCGACCCCGAGGGCGTGCTCGAGGCGATCCAGCGGTTCGGCGTCACCGAGACCCAGATGGTGCCGACGCACTTCGTGCGGATGCTCAAGCTGGAGGAGGACGTCCGCAGCAGCTACGACCTGTCGTCGCTGAAGATGGTCATCCACGCGGCGGCGCCGTGCCCGCCGGACGTGAAGCGGGCGATGATCGACTGGCTCGGGCCGATCATCATGGAGTACTACTCCTCCACCGAGGCCGCCGGCTCGACCTTCATCGACTCGGCGACGTGGCTGGAGCACCCCGGCTCGGTGGGCCGCCCCAGCGACCCGAACGCGCTGCACATCTGCGGGCCGGACGGCCAGGAGCTCGGTCCGCGCGAGATCGGGACCGTCTACTTCGCCTCCGCCACGGAGAGCCGGCCGTTCAGCTACCACGGCGACGAGGAGAAGTCCCGGAGCGCCGAGCACCCCGAGCACTCCAACTGGACGACGGTGGGCGACCTCGGCTACGTGGACGAGGACGGGTTCCTCTACCTCACCGACCGCTCCTCGTTCATGATCATCTCGGGCGGGGTGAACATCTACCCGCAGGAGATCGAGAACGTCTTCACCCTGCACCCGGCGGTGGCCGACATCGGCGTCATCGGTGTGCCCGATCCCGATTTCGGCGAGCGCGTGGTGGCCTTCGTCGAGCCCGCTGAAGGCGTCGAGGCGACGCCGGAGCTGGCCGCCGAGCTGGCCACCTTCGCCCGCGAGCACCTGTCGGGCTTCAAGGTGCCGCGGGAGTTCCACTTCCGCGAGGCACTCCCCCGCACGCCCACGGGAAAGATGGTCAAGGGCAAGCTGCGCGACGAGTACGCCACCACGGTGAGCTGACCACAGTCGACCGTCGAACCTCGTCGACGCCACGACCGACGAGCCGCTGGAGCCGGGCGGGCACCGTGCCTGCCGGTGAACGAAAGCCCTCGGGAGCATCTGCATGACCGAAGCACTGATCATCGACGCTGTGCGCACCCCGCGCGGAACGGGCAAGGTGGGCAAGGGCGCCCTCTCGCACATGCACCCCCAGCACCTCGCCGCCACGGTCCTCAAGGCGCTGAAGGAGCGGAACGACCTCGACACTTCCGAGGTGGACGACATCATCTGGTCCACCTCGTCGCAGAAGGGCAAGCAGGGCGGCGACCTGGGGCGGATGGCTGCGCTCGACGCCGGCTACGACGTCAAGGCGTCCGGAGTGACGCTCGACCGCTTCTGCGGCGGCGGCATCAGCGCCGTGAGCCTCGCGGCGGCCCAGGTCATGTCCGGCATGGAGGACCTGGTGATCGCGGGCGGCACCGAGATGATGTCGGGCACGGGCGCCCTGGCCCAGGAGGAGCGGGCGGCCGGACTGACGATGTACGGCATGGGTGCGGGCAACGCCCGGCTGCAGAAGGTGCACCCGCAGTCGCACCAGGGCGTGTGCGGTGACGCGATCGCCACCCTGGAGGGCATCACCCGCGAGGACCTGGACGCCCTCGGCCTGCGCAGCCAGCAGCGCGCCGCGGTGGCCATCGCCGAGGGACGGTTCGACAAGAGCCTGGTCCCGGTGCTCGACGACGACGGCAACGTCGTCCTGGACAAGGACGAGTACCCGCGTCCCCAGACGACGGCCGAGGGTCTGGCTGAGCTCAAGCCCGCCTTCACCAAGATCATGGACATGCCGCTGGACGCGGAGGGCAACACCGCCCGCGGGCTGATCAACCAGAAGTACCCGGAGCTCGACATCCAGCCGCTCCACCACGCCGGCACCTCGTCCGGCGTCGTCGACGGCGCCGCGGCGGTCCTCCTGGCCTCGCCCGACTACGCGGAGAAGCACGGCCTGACCCCCCGCGGCCGCGTCGTGGCCACCGCCAACGTCGGCGACGACCCGACCCTGATGCTCAACGCACCGGTCCCCGCGGCCAAGAAGGTGCTGGCGAAGGCCGGGCTCACGAAGGACGACATCGACCTCTGGGAGATCAACGAGGCCTTCGCCGTCGTCGCCGAGAAGTTCATCCGGGACCTCGAGCTCGACGTGAACAAGGTCAACGTGAACGGTGGCTCGATCGCCCTCGGCCACCCGATCGGCGCCACCGGTGCGATCCTGATCGGCACGGTCCTCGACGAACTCGAGCGCACCGGCGGCCGCTACGGACTCGTCACCATGTGCGCGGCGGGCGGCATGGCGCCCGCCATCATCGTCGAGCGCCTCTGACCCGGCCTGGGTCGAGCGCAGACCCGGGTCACTCGCGACACGCGCGGGCCCTCCTCCGGCACTGCCCGAGGAGGGCCCGCGTCCGTCCGGCGGTCAGCTGTGCTGCCGGACGTACTCCTCGGGATCCTCGTGCAGCGCCCCGGAGGCCGTTCCGGCCCGAGCGATGCGTCAGGACGTCTGGGCTCGGCCGCGGCCGATGACGCCGGCCCTGCGCCGCTCCACCTCGGCCGGGTCGAAGCCCGCCCTCCACGCCGCCGAGGTGGCGGCCTCGATCCTCGGTCCTTCGGCCACGAGCGAGGCCTCGATGTCCCGGTAGGAACGCAGCAGCGCGCGGACACCGGCCTGGTCGTTGCCCACGATGGAGGCGGCGACGCGTCGGGCGGCCGGCAGCAGATCCTCGTGCGCGACCACCTCGGTCACCAGGCCGGCCCGCAGCGCCTCGTCGGCGGAGAGGTAGTCACCGGTCAGGCTCATCCGCCGGGCGAGCCCTCGCCCGACCATCAGCGGGAGCAGCACGGACAGGCCCCAGCCCGGGAGGACGCCGACCCGGGCGTGGGTGTCGGCGAAGCGGGCCCGCTCCGAGGCGATCAGGATGTCGCAGTTGAGCGCCAGCTCGAGGCCGCCGGTGACGGCGAATCCGTTGATGGCGCCGATCACCGGCTTGGCCAGCGGCGCCCACGGGAACCACGAGGGCACACCGTCGTCGCGGGTCCCGTTCGACAGGTTCTCGCCGGAGCTGCCGAGCTGCCTGAGGTCCAGTCCCGCGCAGAACGCGGGATCGGCCCCGGTGAGGACCACGACGTCGACCTGGTCGTCGGTGTCGAGGCCGGCCATGGCCGCCCGCAGCTCGCGCAGGAGCGCCGCATCGAGTGCGTTGCGCACTGCCGGACGGTTGAGGGTCACCGTCGCGACGCGGTCGGCCCGCTCGACGACGAGGACCGGAGCGGCCGTCAGAACGTCCCTCCGTTGACGACGACCCGCTGGTCGTTGACGTACCCGCTCTCCGGGCCGACCAGGAAGCGCACGGTCCGTGCCACGTCCTCGGGGGCGCACACCCGGCCGAACGGCGAGCGACCGTCGAGCTCGTGGATGTCGGACACGTCCCGGGTGGCCCGTGCCAGTCGGCGGCCCATGTCGGTGTCGACCAACCCGGGAGCGACGATGTTCACCCGCACGCCATGGGCCCGCTCCTCGCGGGCGAGGGTGTGCGCGAGCGCCTCGACGGCGGCCTTGCCCATCGAGTAGGGCGCACCTCGCGCGCCCCAGGTGGACGCGGCGATGCTGCTGATGAAGACGACGTCGGACCGGTCCTGCGCGCGCAGGTGCGGCAGGGCGGACCGCGCGAGCTGGTGCGGGCCGACGGCGTGCACCTCCAGCAGCCAGCGGACCTCGTCGGCGGGGGTGTCCGCGACGGCGTGCCCCCGGCTGGCGACGCCGGCGTTGCTGACCAGGATGCCGAGCGACCCGAACTCCGCCACGGCCGCGGCGACCGCGCGCTCGCTGGCCTCGCCGTCCTCGATGCTCGCCTCGACCGCGAGCACGGCGGCACCCTGGCCCGTGAGGGTCTCCACGAGAGCGTCGGCCGCCGTGCGGTCCCGTCGGTAGGTGAGGACGACGGCTGCTCCCGACAGGGCCAGTTCGCTGGTGATCGCCGCTCCGATGCCACGGCCTCCCCCGGTGACGAGCGCGACCCTGCCGGTCAGCGGCCCGCGGTGCTCAGCGGCCACGGAAATCGGGACTGCGCTTGTCCCGGAACGCCCTGCCGGCCTCGACCACGTCGTCGGTCGCGAAGTTGATCTCCTGGCTCCGCGCCTCGTCCTCGAGGGCGCGCTCCAGGCCGGCCTCGAAGGAGTCGTTGAGCATGCGCTTGGACTGGCGCATGGCCACGGGCGGGCCGGCCAGGAGCCGCTCCGCCAGGGCGTCGATCGCGGCGTCGAGGCCGGCCGGGTCGACGACCTCGCGGACGAGACCCCACCGGTGGGCCTCCTCGGCACCGAGCATGTCGCCGAGCAGCACCAGTTCCTTGGCGCGGTGCAGCCCGATCAGCCGCGGCAGCAGCCACGACCCGCCGAAGTCGACCGAGAGCCCGCGCCTGACGAAGATCTCCGAGAAACGGGCGCGGGTGGACGCGACGACGAAGTCGCACCCGAGTGCGAGGTTCATCCCGGCGCCGACGGCCACGCCGTCGACCCTGGCGATCGTGGGGATCGGGAGCCGGTGCAGCGCGAGGCAGGCCTGGTTCACCTCCGCCATGCGCGCCATCGGTGGCCGGGCCTCCCGCTCGACGGACAGGTCCGCGCCGGCGCAGAAGTCGCCGGCAGCCCCGGTCACGACGAGCACCCGCGCGTCGCTGGCGGCCACCGCGGCGAGCGAGTCGCGCAGCAGGAGCCAGGCCGGATGGGACATCGCGTTCTTGCGCCGCGGGTTGTTCAGCGTGAGCGTGACGACGTCGCCCTCGCGGCTGAGCAGGACGGGGAGCCCGCCGTCCTCCACAGCGCCCGCCTCGGGGGCTGCTGTGACGGCGGTCATACCCGGAGCCTGCGGACATCCGACGTCGATGTCAACATCGCTCGCACAGCTCCCCGGCCACCGGCTCTCCGGAAGGATCGACGTGGACTTCTCCCTGCCGACGCACCTGACCGACCTGCTCGGCGAACTCGACCGCTTCATCGAGGCGGAGATCGAGCCGCTGCAGCAGCAGG
>JBEPZM010000027.1:0-20175 GCA_041640835.1 Blastococcus sp. | reverse complement strand
GGAGTCGAGCACGACCCCCGTCGCGCCGGGCAGGCGGTCGAGGACGGCGGCGAGGTGCTGGCCCGTGCCCCCGCCCAGGTCCAGCAGTCGCTCCGGGACCGCTCCCCCGTCCTCGAGCACGGCGTCGCCGAGGGCGGCGCTGATGCCGGCGTAGTGGCCGGCGGCGAGGAAGTCCATCCGGTCGGCCACCATCTCCGCGGAGTCGCCCGAGGGCGCCCGGTGGCCGGGCGGGAGCAGCGTCACGTGACCCTGGCGTGCCCGGTCGAACGCGTGCCCGGCGAGGCAGCGCAGCACGTCCCCGCGCTCCCCCACCGCGAGCGAGGCCACGCAGACGGGGCAGGCCAGCATGGCCACGGCGGCGTCGGGAAGGTCGGGCCGAGCACTCACGGGCGAGGCGGCACGGCGTGGAGGACGACGTCGCGCAGCCGCCCGTCGTCGGCGACGGCGGTGAGGAAGGTGCCGTGCGGCTGCCGCCGGCGGTCGGTGGGCGAGCCGGGGTTGAGCAGCCGCAGCCCGGAGGTGGCGGTGGTGTCCCACGGGATGTGGCTGTGCCCGAAGACGAGGACGTCGACGTCCGGGAAGCGGGCCGCGCAGCGGGCCTCCCGGCCCTTCGCGTCGCCGGTCTCGTGGACGACGGCGAACCGGAGGCCCTCGAACTCGGTGCGGGCCACCTCCGGCAGCCGCTCGCGGAGCGCGCCGTGGTCGTTGTTGCCGTGGACGGCCACCAGCCGGCGCGCGCGCTGCTCCAGGAGGTCCAGGAGCGCCACGTCGACCCAGTCGCCTGCGTGGATGACCACATCGGCGGAGGAAATCGCCGCCCACAGGGAATGCGGCAGGTCACGGGCCCGCTTCGGGACGTGCGTGTCCGAGGTGAACAGCAGCGAAACAGGCACGACGCCATGGTCGCAGGCCGTTACGTTGCCTGCCTCGGCCGGCGATCCCGGCTCACCCGCCCGAACGATGAGGACCCTGTGACAGACCCCGTGCACACCACCGCCGCCGACGGGGACCAGTTCTCCGCCGACGAGCCCTACGAGCGCCGCTGGCTGGCCCTCGGCATCATCGCCATGACCGTCCTACTGGTGGTCCTCGACGCCACGATCGTCAACATCGCGCTGCCGGCGGTCAGCACCGATCTGGGCATCAGCACCGCCACCCAGCAGTGGATCGTCACCGCCTACACCCTGACCTTCGGCGGATTCCTGCTGCTCGGTGGACGGATCGCCGACTTCTGGGGCCGTAAGCGTGCCTACCTCTTCGGGGCAGCCGGCTTCGCGCTCGCCTCGGCGCTCGGCGGCCTGGCCCAGAACGAGGCGATGCTCTTCGGCGCCCGCGCCCTCCAGGGCCTGTTCGCCGCGCTGCTCGCCCCCGCATCCCTTGCGCTGATCACCGTGCTGTTCACCGAACCCAAGGAGCGCGCCAAGGCCTTCGGCGTCTACGGCGCCCTCGCGGGCGGAGGCGCGGCGATCGGTCTGCTCATGGGCGGTCTCCTCACCGAGTACGCCGACTGGCGCTGGTGCTTCTGGGTCAACCTGCCCATCGCCCTGCTCGCCATCGTGCTGGCCATCAAGTACGTGCCGGAGAGCAAGGCCCCGGGCGACACCAGCTACGACATCCCCGGGGCGGTGCTGATCACCGCCGGCCTGGCCTCGATCGTCTACGGCTTCACCCGCGTCGCCGAGGCCGCGCAGACCAACTCCGCCGAGGCGCGGGCGGCCAACCAGGCGGCCCAGGCCGAGGGCAGCACCACGCTGGTGTCGCCCGCGAGCGGCTGGGCCGACGGACTCGCCTGGGTGTTCATCGTGGGCGGTCTGGTCCTGGTGGCCCTGTTCGTCGTCCTGGAGCTCCGGACCCGCAATCCGCTGCTGCCGATGCGCATCGTCCTGGACCGGAACCGCGGCGGGGCCTACCTGACCTCGACGCTCGTCGGTGCGGGCCTCATCGGAGCGTTCTTCTTCCTGTCGCTGTACTTCCAGCAGGTGCTGGACTACTCGCCGGTGCAGGCAGGGCTCGCGTCGCTGCCGACCACGCTGGGCGTCTTCATCGCGGCCGGTGCGGCCAGCGTCCTGGTGCCGAAGATCGGACCCAAGCCGCTGATGGTCGCCGGTGGGCTGTTCGCCGCGGCCGGGCTCTTCACGCTCTCCTTCGTCGGCGTCGACACCGAGTTCTGGGAGCTGCCGCTCCCGGGTGAGCTGCTGCTGGGCCTGGGGCTGGGCTTCACGTTCGTGCCGCTGTCCAACCTGGCGCTCATCGGCGCCGGCCCGCGCGACGCCGGCGCGGCCAGCGCGATGCTCAACGCCACCCAGCAGGTCGGTGCCTCCATCGGCACCGCCGTCCTGGCGTCGCTGTCGGTCGCTGCGATCAGCTCCTACACGGCGGACGCCCTGGCCTCGGGCGGGGACCCGCGGGATCCGTCCATCGGCCTGGCGGCGCAGGTGGAGGGCTACACGACGGCCTTCACCTGGGCCTCGGGGCTGCTGGTCATCGGCGCGCTCGTCTCGGCGTTCCTGGTCAAGGCGACCAAGGAGGACCTCCCGGCCGACGACGCCGTCGTCCACGCCGGCTAGCACGTGTGTGGGCCCGGTGCGGGGGCCGGAGGCCTCCCGCCGGGTTCACACCGTGGGGCTCAGCGCAGGGCGGGACGGCTCGTGGTGGCGGTGTCGTCCGGAGGACGACGGTGTCATTGCTCCGCCATGGCCTTGAGGCGCGCGTTGTAGGCGTTCAGCTCGGCGTCGCCGTCCCGGTCCGCCGCCCGGTCGAGCGCGCGGGCGCGCCGCTCGTCGGAGCCCATCCAGGAGACCAGGACGACGATCAGCACGATGACCGTCGGCAACTCGCCGAAGGACCAGGCGATCCCGCCCGCCACGGTCTGGTCGCCGACCGGGTCGATGTCCCAGGCGGCCGGCGGGTTGGCGAAGCTGTCCACGAGCAGCGAGCTGGCGATCATCACCGCGACGCCGAAGAAGGCGTGGAACGGCACCGGGATGACCAGCTCGAGGATCCGCGTCGGGTGGCTGTGGGTGTTCGGCCACGGGTCCTGGGCGATGATCGGGCCGAAGAACAGCAGCCCGGTGACGACGAAGTGCATCAGCATGAACTGGTGCCCGGCCGGGTTGCTCATCAGCGCGTCGAAGATCGGCGTGAAATAGATCCCGTACAGGCTGGCGACGAACAGCGGCACGGTGAAGCCCGGGGCGGCGAGGAACCGCGTGAACCGGCTGTGCAGGAAGTTCAGCAGCAGCGCCCGGGGGGCGGCGGCCGCGCCCTGACCGCGGGGCAGCGTGCGCAGGGCGAGCGTCACGGGTGCGGCGAGCAGCAGCAGGATCGGCGTGATCATCGCCAGGACCATGTGCTGGACCATGTGCAGGCTGAACAGCACCATGCTGTAGCCGTTCAGCCAGGTTCCGGTCACCGCCACGATCGACAGCGTCCCGGCGATCCACGAGGCGGTCCGCCACCACGGCCAGCTCACGCCGGTCCGGCGCAGCCGGACCACGGCGGCGAGGTAGAGCACCAGCCCGACGAGCGCCAGGACGGCGAGCACCGACCAGGCGTCGAGGTGCGGCAGGAACATCCGGCCCCAGGTGGGCGGCTCGTCCGGCACCCACATGCCCGAGTGCTGCCCGTGGTCGTGCTCCACCGACGACTCCTACTCTCCCGTCCGACCTGCCGGCTCCACTGTCCCACCCGCGTGACGTGATGGAACGGCCCCGCTGCAGGGGGCCCGCCGCGAGCCTGCGAGCGGTGGGGCGCAGCGGGGTCCTTTCTCAGTCGTGGACGGGCGCCTCGTGGCCGGCGTGCGACGGCGACTCGAGCTGGAACGTGCAGTGCTCCATGTCGAAGTGCGCGCCGAGGCACGCGCACAGGGCGTCGAGCACCCGTCCCCCGTGGCCGGCGGCGAGCGCCTCGTCGGTGACGACGACGTGCGCCGAGAGGACCGGCGAGCCGGAGGTGATCGTCCAGGCGTGCAGGTCGTGCACGCCCACGACGCCGTCGACCCCGAGGATGTGCTCCCGCACGTGGGTCAGGTCGACGCCGCGAGGTGCGGCCTCGAGCAGCACGTCGAGCGCCTCGCGCAGCAGGGACCAGGCGCGCGGCAGCACCAGGACGCCGATGGCCAGCGACGCCACGGTGTCCGCGTGCGTCCATCCGGTGAGGGCCATGACGAGCGCGGCGACGATGACGGCCACCGAGCCGAGCGCGTCGGCCAGCACCTCGAGGTAGGCCCCGCGCAGGTTGAGCGACTCGCCGTGGCCCTGGTGCAGGACCGCCAGGGAGACCAGGTTGACCGCCAGCCCGACGACGCCGACGGCCAGCACCAGCCCCGAGGCGATCTCCGGAGGGTTCCCGATGCGGCGGGCCGCCTCGACCAGCACGTAGGCCGCCACGGCCAGGAGCAGCAGCCCGTTGGCGACGGCGGCGAGGATCTCGGCGCGCTGCCAGCCGAAGGTGCGGCGCCCCCGGGCCGGCCGCTGGGCGAGGCCGACCGCGGTCAGGGCCAGCGCGATCCCGACGGCATCGGTGGCCATGTGACCGGCGTCGGCCAGCAGGGCCAGCGAACCGCTCACGGCCGCACCGACGACCTCGGCCACCAGGACGGCGAGGGTCAACCCCAGCACGACGGCGAGCCGGCCCCGTCGGCTCCCGGCCGCGGTGCCCGCAGTGGAACCGTGGTCGTGCCCCATGCGCCCTCCTCGGCCGTTCCCCTCGGAAGTCTGCCGGACGCACGACGCCCCCGGCCGGGACAGGTCCGGCCGGGGGCGTGGTGGCGGGTGCGTCAGATCTGGACGCCGCGCTCCCGGAGCCACGGCAGCGGGTCGACCTTGGTGCCGTCGAGGCCACCCTTGTGCACCTCGAAGTGCAGGTGGGGGCCGGTCGACTGCCCCCGGTTGCCCAGCAGCGCGATGGTGTCGCCGGCCCGGACGAGCTGGCCGGCCTCGACGAGGATCTCGTCCATGTGGCCGTAGACGGTCACGTCACCGTCGGCGTGCTGGATGTAGACGGCCAGGCCGTAGCCGCTGGCCGGTCCGGCCTCCAGCACGACGCCGTCCATCACCGCGTACTCGGGCGTGCGCATCGGGGCCGCGAGGTCGATCCCGGCGTGCAGCGTGCCCCAGCGGGCACCGAAGGTGCTCGTGAGGCGGGCGCCGTTGACCGGGGCGACCACCTTCGGGCGGGCAGCCTCCTCAGCGGCCGCGAACGCGGCGGCCGCCGACGCCAAGGCGTGGACGTCGGCCGCGGCCTGGGCGTCGACCGCGGCGGTGGTCGCCGCCTCGCGCTGGTTGCGGCTGACCACGAGCTCCTGCAGCAGCCGGGTGGACTCGGCGTCCGGCGAGAGCGTGGCGGTGGCCTCGACGTCGATGCCGAGCTGCTCGGCGACGCTGACAGTCTCGGCACCGGCGTCGGCGCGGGCGGAGGGGTCGGTGTCGAGCAGCGCTCCCAGACTCACCGCACCGACGAGGCCGGCGGCGAGGTAGAAGGCGGGACGGCGGCGCACGGTCGGCATCCGGTGCCGGCCACCGCCCGTGCGGCGGACCGCGGCGAGCGCGGGGACGACGTCGGCCGGGTCGCTCTGCAGCGGGGCCAGCGCCTCGTCGACGAACGCCGGCACGACGGTGGCGACGGCTTCGCCGGCGGCCGGCTCGGTGGCCGGGCCGGACCGGGGGAAGGGCGTGGGGCGGGCCGGCGAGGTGGCGGGCACAGCCGACTCAGCCGACTCAGCCGGCTCGACGGTCTTCGTGCGACGGGCGACCTTGGCGGCCGCGCGCGACACCTTCCCTCGGCGCGGCGTCGGAACCCCCGGAGGAACCGTCCCGTCGACCGTCCCGGCCGGGCGCCGCGAGGTTCCGCGGACCGGAGCGGGGGTCTCGTCCGGGGCCGCCGAAGCGGTGTTCCGGGCGTCGTCGACGCGGCGATCGTGGTGGAGCGAAGTCATGCACCTGGAGCTTCCGTAGGGGGCATTGCCGTGCCCCCGGGGAAGAGGAGCGGGGCCCATGTAAACACGACGTGATCGGTTCGTGATCTGCATCGCGGGGTATTGACCTGCAGTTCTGTGTTCTGTGCCACTGAAATGCACCGGTGTGATTCGGCGTCGAGTAAGGGCCCTGTCACGCTCAGTGAGAGGCGCGCAGAACCTGGTTGAAAGTGACGCGACCTGGCTCACGGAGGGGCAGAAGACCCTCCCGATGGCCCGATTCCGGCTCTATAGAGGGAGACGAACCCTATGCGCGCAGTGACCTGGCACGGCCGGGCCGACGTCCGGGTGGAGACAGTCCCGGATCCCACGATCCAGGATCCGACGGACGTGATCGTCGAGATCACCTCGAGCGGCATCTGCGGCTCCGACCTGCACCTCATCGAGGTCATGGCCCCGTTCATGACGGTCGGCGACACCATGGGTCACGAGCCCATGGGCATCGTCCGCGAGGTCGGCAGGGAGGTCACCGCCGTCAAGGCCGGCGACCGCGTCGTCGTGCCGTTCAACATCTCGTGCAACACCTGCTGGATGTGCTCGCAGGGCCTCAACTCCCAGTGCGAGACCACCCAGAACCGGGAGCAGGGCATGGGCGCCTCGCTCTTCGGCTACACCAAGCTCTACGGGCAGGTGCCCGGCGGGCAGGCCGAGTACCTGCGGGTGCCGTTCGGCAACACGCTGCCGATCAAGGTGCCCGACGCCCCGCTCGACGACCGGTTCGTCTACCTCTCCGACGTCCTCCCGACCGCCTGGCAGGCGGTGCAGTACGCCGGCATCCCGGAGGGCGGCAGCGTGCTCGTCCTGGGGCTGGGTCCGATCGGCGACATGTGCACCCGGATCGCGAAGCACCTCGGGGCCGGTCAGGTCATCGCCTCCGACGTCGTCCCCGAGCGGCTCGCCCGCGCCCGGCGCAACGGGATCACGGTCATCGACACCACGACCCAGGCCGACGTCGTCGCGCAGGTCCGGGACCTGACCGACGGCCGCGGTCCCGACGCGGTGATCGACGCCGTCGGCATGGAGGCGCACGGCTCCCCCGTCGCCACCGTCCTGCAGAAGGCGACGGCGATCGTTCCCGACGCGATCATGGCCAAGGTCATGACCGTGGCCGGCATCGACCGGCTGGCCGCGCTGAACACCGCGATCGAGGCGGTCCGCCGCGGCGGCACCATCTCGCTGTCGGGCGTCTACGGCGGCGCGACCGACCCGCTGCCGCTCATGCGGATGTTCGACAAGCAGGTCCAGCTGCGCATGGGTCAGGCCAACGTGTGGCGCTGGGTGCCCGACATCCTGCCGCTGCTGCTCGAGGGCGACCCGCTGGGCGTCGACGACTTCGCCACCCACCGGGTGCCGCTCGAGCAGGCCCCGGAGGCGTACGCGAACTTCCGCGAGAAGAAGGACGGCGCCGTGAAGGTGCTGCTCCAGCCCTGACCGGTGGACCGGGGGCGGGCGCCGGCCCGCCCCCGGTGTGAGCAGCTCCACCGTCGAACCGGGCATGGTCGACGGCGGTCGGTGGCTGTACCCCCTCGTGCCCCGCGCCCTGCTCGCCCTCGCCATCGGCGCCTTCGGCATCGGCACCACCGAGTTCGTCGTCATGGGCATGCTGCCCGAGATCGCCGACGGCCTCGACGTCTCGGTCTCCGCCGTCGGCCTGCTCATCTCCGCCTACGCGATCGGCGTGGTCGTCGGCGCGCCCACGCTCACCGCGGTCGGCCTGCGCTTCACACCGCGCCAGACGCTCGTCGCGCTGATGGTGGTCTTCGTCGTCGGGAACCTGCTCGCCGCACTCGCCCCGACCTACGGCACGCTCGCCGCGGCGCGGGTGCTCACCGCGCTGGCCCACGGCTCCTTCTTCGGCGTCGGCGCGATCGCGGCCCGCCGGCTGGTCGCCCCGCAGCGCGCGACACAGGCCATCTCGCTCATGGTCACCGGGCTCACGCTGGCCAACGTCGTCGGCGTCCCCGCCGGCACGTGGGTCGCCCAGCAGACCAGCTGGCGGCTGGTGCTGGCCGGGATCGCCGGCATCGGGGTGCTCACGATCGCCGGACTGCTCGCCTGGCTGCCCGCCGACGGCGGCGAGCCGGCCGACCTGCGCACCGAGCTCTCCGCCTTCCGCAGCCGGCAGGTCTGGCTGGTCCTGGCCCTGACCATGGTCGGGTTCGCGGCCACCTTCGCCGTCTACAGCTACGTGACCCCGATCCTCACCGACCTCGCCGGCTTCTCCTCGGGCAGCGTCACGCCGGTGCTCGCGCTCTTCGGCATCGGGACCACCGTCGGCACGCTGCTCGGCGGCCGGCTGGGGAGCCGGTTCGGCTTCGGGTTCGTCGCCGTCGGGATGCTCGGGGTCGCCGTCGTGCTCGCGGTGTTCGCCTTCTCCGCCCGCAGCGCGGTCGCCGCCGTCGTCCTGCTGGTGCTGTTCGGCACGCTCGGGTTCGCGATGGGGCCGATCGTGCTCAACGGCGTCATCGAGGCCGCCGACGTCCCCGGGGGCAGCCTCGTCTCGGCCGCCAACCAGGCCGCCTTCAACGTGGCGAACGCGCTCGGGGCGGCGCTGGGCGCACTGGTCATCTCGCAGGGATACGGCCTCACCGCCCCGATGTGGGTGGGCGCCGGGCTGGCCGTCGCCGGCGCCGGCATCGCCCTGTGGGTCCGGCACGGCGACCGCCCGACGGCCGCGCCGCTGCGCGCGGACGTCCCTGCCGCACCGGAGCCCGCCGGCGCGCACTGAGCCGCGCATGACCGGCCGCTTCCGGGTAGGAGGCGCCCATGACCATCGGCACCGCAGAACCGTCCGGCACCTATCCGCTCGGCGACCGCCCCGTCTTCCGCCTCGGCTATGGCGCGATGCAGCTCGCCGGCCCGCACGTGATGGGGCCGCCGGCCGACCGCGCCGAGGCGGTCGCCGTGCTCCGGCGAGCGGTCGAGCTGGGCGTGAACCACATCGACACCAGCGACTACTACGGCCCGCACGTGGTCAACGAGCTCATCCGCGAGGCGCTGCACCCCTATCCGGAGGAGCTGGTCATCGTGACCAAGGTGGGGGCGCGGCGGACGCCGGAGGGCGACTGGCCCGAGGCGCTGGGCGCCGGCGAACTGCGCTCGGCGGTCGAGGACAACCTGCGCAACCTCGGGGTCGACGCGATCGACGTCGTCAACCTGCGGATGCCCGGCTTCGCCGCCCCGGAGGAGCGCTCGCTCGCCGAGCCGTTCGAGGCGCTTGCGCAGCTGCAGCAGGAGGGGCTCGTCAAGCACCTCGGCGTCAGCAACGTGACGACGCAGATGCTCGCCGAGGCCCGGGCGATCGCCCCGGTCGTCTGCGTGCAGAACCACTACAACCTCGTGCACCGCGACGACGACCCGCTGATCGACGCCCTCGCCCGCGAGGACATCGCCTACGTGCCGTTCTTCCCGCTCGGCGGGTTCACCCCGCTGCAGTCGGCGGCGCTGGAGACGGTCGCCCGGCGGCTGGAGACGACGCCGATGCAGGTGGCGCTGACCTGGCTGCTGGCCCGCTCCCCCAACGTGCTGCTCATCCCCGGCACGTCGTCGGTCGCGCACCTGGAGGAGAACATGGTCGCCTCCGCCCGCGAACTGGGCCCGCTGGAGCTGCAGGAGCTGGACCGCATCGGCGGCACCGGCGAGCCGGACGTCGACCTGTAGCCGGTCAGCCGCCCACCGGGCCGAGCACCCGGTCCAGGTGGGCGTTGCCGAGCACCCCGGCCGGGTCCAGCCGCGCCCGCAGGGCGGTGAACTCGTCGAACCGCGGATAGCGGGTGCCCAGGGTCGCGGCGTCCAGGCCGTGCAGCTTCCCCCAGTGCGGCCGGCCGCCGACGCTGCCGGCCATCGACTCCAGGGCGGCGAACCACGAACCGGGGTCGGTGCGGGCCGGCACGTGCACGGCGATGTAGGCGGTGTCGCGCCCGGAGGCGGTGGACAGCGGGATGTCGTCCGCCGCCGCCACCCGGACCTCCACCGGGAAGGACGCGAGGAACTCCCCCGCCGTCGCGATCCGGTGCAGCTCGGTCAGGATCGCCGGGGCCTCGGCCCGCGGCACGGCGTACTCCATCTCCACGAAGCGCACCCGGCGCCGGCTGACGAAGACCTGGTGCGAGGCGTCGGTCCACGTGCGCCTGCCCAGGCCCCGGGCGGTGACTTCGGCGAGCTTCGGGATCAGCGTGGGCCGCCGGCGTCCGGCCGCGACCATGCCCGCGAAGACGGCGTTGGAGAGCACCTCGTCCTCCCACACGGCGCGCCAGCGCTTCAGCGGGGCGAGTCCGGCCTCGAGCGGCAGGCGGGTGTTGCGCTTGGTCTGGCAGCGGTCGGTGTGCGGGAACCAGTAGAACTCGACGTGGTCGGTCGAGGTCATGAACTCCTCGAACCCCTCCAGCAGGGCGCCGAGGCGGGCCGGGCCCTCCTCGGCCCGCAGCGCGAAGGCGGGCTCGGCCTGGAGGGTCACCGTGTCCAGGACGCCGAGCGCGCCGAGCCCGATCCGGGCGGCGGCGAAGACGTCGGCGTTCTCGTCGGCCGAGCAGCGCAGCCGCGAGCCGTCGGGCAGCACCAGCGACAGGCCGCGCAGCTGGGTGGCCAGCCCGCCGAAGCGGGCGCCGGTGCCGTGCGTGCCGGTGGAGAGCGCGCCGGAGACCGTCTGCCGGTCGATGTCGCCGAGGTTGGTCAACGACCAACCCCGGGCCGCCAGCTCGGCGTTGAGCCGGTGCAGCGGCATGCCCGCCTGCACCGTGACCAGCCCGGTGTCGTCGACGTCGACCAGCGCGGCGTGCCGGTCCAGCACCAGCTGCACGTCCTCGGGGCGGCCGATGGCGGTGAAGGAGTGCCCGGAGCCGATGGGGCGCACCCGCCGGCCGGCCCCGGCCGCCTGCGCGAGGACGGCCGCGATCTCGTCGGCGCCGGCCGGACGGACCACGTCCACCCCGGCGCTCCGCTGGTTGCCGGCCCAGTTCCGCCAGTTCCCCTCGCTGGTGATCATCGGCGAATGGTGGCACCCGGCGGCGCGGCGCGCAGCCATTCGCCGATGATCGACTCGCGAGGTGTCAGCGGGCCCGGGCGACGCGGGTCTCGTCGAACACCGGCTCGGCCGACTCGTACACCCGGCCGTCCGCACCGAAGACCACGAACCGGTCGAACGAGCGGGCGAACCAGCGGTCGTGCGTCACGGCCAGGACGGTGCCGTCGAAGGCGCCCAGCGCCTCCTCCAGCGCCTCGGCCGACAGGACGTCGAGGTTGTCGGTCGGCTCGTCGAGCAGGAGCAGCGTCGATCCCGACAGCTCCAGCAGCAGGATCTGGAACCGCGCCTGCTGCCCGCCCGACAGGGTCCGGAACGGCTGGTCCCCCGCCTCGGCCAGCCCGTAGCGGCGCAGCGCCGCCATCGCCCGGCCCCGGTCGACGCCCGGCCGCCCCGGCTCGCCGTGCCACAGCAGGTCGACCGGCGTCCGGTCCTGCCAGTCCGGGTGCGCGTGCGTCTGCGCGAAGAAGCCGGGGACGACGCGGGCACCGAGCCGCCAGTCGCCGGTGTGCGCGACCGACTGCCCGGCCAGCATCCGCAGGAAGTGCGACTTCCCCGCCCCGTTGGCCCCCAGGACGCCGACGCGGTCGCCGTAGAAGATCTCCAGGTCGAACGGCTTCATCAGCCCCGACAGCTCCAGCTGCTCGGCCGTGACCGCCCGCACGCCGGTGCGGCCGCCGCGCAGCCGCATCGACACCTTCTGCTCCGGGGGCCGCTCGGGCGGCGGGCCGGCGGCCTCGAACTTGGCCAGCCGGGTCTGCATCGCGTGGTACCGGTTGGCCATGTCCGGCGAGTTGGCCGCCTGCTGCTGCATGGTCCGCACCAGGTCGATCAGCCGCTGGTGCTCCTCGTCCCAGCGCCGGCGCAGCTCGGCCAGCCGCTCGTGCCGGGCCGCCCGGGCCTCGTGGTAGCTGACGAAGCCGCCGCCGTGCACCCACGCCGACCCGCCCTCGACGGTGACCACCCGGTCGGCGACCCGGGCCAGGAGCTCCCGGTCGTGGCTGACGAACAGCACGGTCTTGCGGGTGTCGAGCAGCCGCTCCTCGAGCCAGCGCTTGCCGGGGACGTCGAGGTAGTTGTCCGGCTCGTCGAGCAGCAGCACCTGGTCGGGGCCGCGGAGCAGCGCCTCGAGCGCGAGCCGCTTCTGCTCCCCGCCGGACAGCGTGGACAGCTCCCGGTACTTGCAGCCGTCGTACGGGACGCCGAGCGCGGCGACGGTCACGGTGTCCCAGGTGACCTCGGCGTCGTACCCGCCGACGTCGCCCCACTGGCCCAGCGCCTCGGCGTAGGCCATCTGCGAGCGCTCGTCGTCGGTCTCCATGAGCGCGAGCTCGGTGGCCTGCACGGCGTCCCAGGCGGCGCGGACGGCGGGTGGGGAGAGGTCGACGAGCAGCTGCTGCACGGTCGTGTCGTCGCGGACGGACCCGATGAACTGGCGCATGACGCCCAGTCCGCCGGTGCGCGCGATCGCGCCGGCCTCGGGCACCAGGTCGCCGGCGATGATCCGCAGCAGCGTCGTCTTGCCGGCCCCGTTCTCGCCGACCAGCGCCGCGCGGGCGCCCTCACCGATGCGGAAAAAGACGTCGTCCAGCAGCACCCGTCCGTCCGACAGCGTGTGCCGCACCCCGCTCACGTCGACCGACCCCGCACCGATGCCCACCCGGACATCCTCCCGCCGGGGGCAAGCCGATTGCGGCCCGGGGCGTCAGCCGATGTGCGTGCCCAGCCGGTAGCGGGCGAGGCGCTCGACCAGCTCGGGCATCGCCCCGACCGGAGAGCCGCCCAGGTCGCGCCGACTCTCCCGGACCACGCGGACCACCAGCTGCGGTCGCACCCGGCCGGCGAACTCCCCCCGCAGCCGGTCGACGGCCTGCGCGACGGCAGGGTCGCCGAGGCCGGGACAGGGCAGCTCGGAGGAGGGGTCGGACGGACTCGACGGAACGGTCAGGGTCATCAACGATCCTCCGCGGGCGGGAAAGCGCCGGTCTGCTCCGGCGGCTCCATCACCGTGCCGGGGAGGCCCATGACGGCGCCAGGGACCAAGGTCACGCGCCCGCGGCGAAGTACTCGTTGCGGCCGGACGACGTGCTCGCGACGGCGTCGCGGAGCAGCGCGCCGAGCTCCTCGGTGTCCACGCGGTCCAGGGAGGTGAACCGGATGCAGCTCTTGCCGCAGGAGACCGTGCCCAGCCGGGCGGCCCGGTCCTCGGCGATGTAGCCGCCGTCGACCACCGCGCAGACGTAGAGGGAGAGGTGCCGCTTCTGCGCGGCCAGCGCGATCAGCGGCCAGGTCGTCGTCTCCTTCGCCGAGCGCGGCCGGTAGGGCATCAGCCCGTAGCCGAGCATCTGCCCGGCGCCGACCGGGACGAGCTGCCGGTCGATGCCGGGCGCGGCCTCCTGCACCAGCGCGTCGACCCGCCGCAGCTCCGCCTCGCGGGATCCCGCCGCGGCGAACCAGTCCTCGATCTCCTCGGCGGCCACGGCGGCCTCAGCCCAGGGCGATCGACAGCACCGTCGCGCCGGCGGCCAGCACCATGGCGAACACGATGACGGCGGCCACCACGCGCCTGCGCCGCTCCGCCCGAGAACCCCGCATACCGCTCATCCCCGCACGCTACCGCCGCACGGCCTCCGCGACAGGTGGTTCGCGCGCTGCACCCTGGAGAACGTCGTACCCGGGTGCCACGGTGGGGTGGTGACGACGGCATCCGAGGTGGGGCTGCTCCGGCTGGCCGCCCAACTGCTGGCCGGCGCCCGCGCGGCCACCCCTGTCGAGGCGGTCCGCCGGCTCACCGCGATGCAGGGGCAGGACTACCCGGGGGCGCTCACCTCGGTGGCGCTCCGCACGGCCGCCCGGTCCCGCGCCGACGTGCTCGCCGCGCTGGACCGGGGCGAGATCGTCCGCTCGTGGCCGATGCGCGGCACCCTGCACCTCACCGCGGCCGAGGACCTGCCGTGGCTGCTCGACCTGCTCGGCGAGCGGGCGCTGGTGGGCGTCGCCAAGCGCCGGGCCGCCCTCGGGCTCACCGACGCCGACGTCGCCCGGTCCGACGAGGCGGTCGTGGCCGCGCTGTCCGGCGGCCACCGGCTGAGCCGGGCCGGGTTGCTCGCCGCGATCGAGGCGGCCGGCGTCGCCGTCACCGGTCAGCGCGGCTACCACCTGCTCTGGCACGCCGCCCAGACCGGCCACACCTGCCTGGGCCCGACTGACGACGGCGAGCAGCAGTTCGTGCTGCTCGCCGAGTGGGTGCCCGAGCCCCGCCGGCTGGAGCGCGACGAGGCGCTGGGCGAGCTGGCCGGCCGCTTCTTCGCCGGGCACGGACCGGCCACCGTGCACGACCTGGCCCGATGGTCGGGTCTGCCCGTGCGTGACGCCCGGGCCGGGCTGGCGGTGGCGCGGGAGCAACTGGAGTCGACGACCGTCGACGGCACCGAGCACTTCCTCGACCCCGCCACCCCCGAGCGCCTGGCCGCCTGCGGGAAGGAGGCGCGCGGCACCCTCCTGCTCCCGGGCTTCGACGAGTTCGTGCTCGGCTACGGCGACCGCAGCGCCGTCCTCGAGCCCGAGTTCGCGACGCGGATCGTGCCGGGGAGCAACGGCATGTTCCTGTCCACCGTCGTCGTCGACGGCCGGATCGTGGGCACCTGGCGGTACGAGGGCCGGGGCGCCCGCCGCACCGCCGTGGGCACGGCCTTCCGGCCGGAGGACGACGGTGCGGTGGCGGCCGTGCCGGAGCTCGCCGCCGCCCTGCCCTGAGGGCGGGAGGGCGGCGGCGTACCCGGCGCAGGCGTCAGGCGGAGCGGCGCTCCACCAGGAAGATCGGGATCCGGCGCTCGGTCCTCGTCTGGTAGTCGGCGTAGTCGGGGAACGCGTCCACCGCGCGGTCCCACCACTCCTCGCGCTCCGGGCCCTCGAGCTCGCGCGCGACGCCGTCCCACGGCTCCGGGCCGTCCTGGACGGTGACCTGGTCGGGCGCGGCCCGCAGGTTCGCGACCCAGGCCGGGTCGGTGGGCGCACCGCCCTGGGAGCCGACCATCAGGTAGGCCCCGTCGTGCTCCACGCGCATGAGCGGCTGCTTGCGCACCTTGCCGCTCTTCACGCCACGGGTGCTGAAGATGACGACCGGGAGACCCCGGTCGAGCAGTGTGTTGCCCTCCTGGCCCCCGGTGCGCTCGTAGAGCTCCACCTGGTCGCGGACCCATTTCTGCGGACTCGGTTCGTACTCACCTTCCAGCGGCATGAGCCGAACCTAGAACCCGCGGCGCTTCCCGTCCTGCGGAGCGGTGAAGTCGATGGTGTGCGGCACGAAGAAGCTCAGGTTGTCGGTGATCAGCCCGTCGCTCTCCCGGATGCCCAGCCCGGCCGGCTCGCCGTCGACGACCCAGGCGCCGAGCACCGGGTGGTGCGGCCCGTCGACGCCGGCGAAGTCCGGCAGCGGCGCGAACTCCTGGACGACGAACCCCTCGGTGCCGTACCGCCCGGGCAGCTGCGCGCTCACCTCGCCGTCCCGCACGATCGCGACGTTGGCCCCCTCGCGGCCCCACAGCGGCTTGCGCACGTACGTCCGCCAGGTCGAGGGCATCTCGTCGGCGAAGTAGGACGGCAGCAGGTACTGCCCGAGCACGGGATCGGTGCCGAACAGCTGCCACAGCACCGGCAGCAGCGCCTTGGTGCTCCACAGCATCTTGTAGGCGGGCTCGACCCAGGTCGTCCCGCCCGGGCGCGCGCCGTCGGCGAGCACGGCGGCGCCGAACTCGTCCTCGATCAGCCACTCCCAGGGGTAGAGCTTGAAGACGACGTCCAGGTGGCGGCCCTGCGGGTCGTAGAACCGGCCGTCCCCGGAGTCCAGCACGATGTCCTCTACGACCAGCTCGATCGCCTCGTAGCCCGCCTGGACCACGGTGTCCATGAGGTAGGCGACGGTCATCCGGTCCTCGCCGGAGGTCTCCTCGCTGGTCCACGCCAGGTGCACCCGCGGGCGGACGCCGGTGCGCCGCTCCCACTTCGTCAGGTTGCGCTTCCAGGCGGCGACGAGGGTGTCGTGCAGCGCGTTCCACTGGTCGCGCCCCTGCCCGGTGAACAGGTGCCAGTTCCACTGGGTGACGGCGGACTCGACCAGGCCGGTGGGGGTGTCGGCGTTGAACTCCAGCAGCTTGGGCGGACCCTCGCCGTCGTAGCGCAGGTCGAAGCGGCCGTAGATGCTCGGCGGCTCCTCCGCCCACGTCCGGCGGATCTGCGGCCGGGCCATCGGCGGGATGTTCAGCCGGTCGAACAGGTCGTTGTCGACCAGGTGGTCACCGGCGGCGACGCACATCTGAAACAGCTGGGAGACCGCGCCCTCGAGCTCCTTGACCTCGGCCATGGAGAAGTCGTAGAAGGGCCCCTCGCGCCAGTAGCTGCGCACCTCGCCGCCGGGCAGGTGGGTGCGGTTGTAGACCAGCCCCTGCGACTCCACCTCGGCCTCCCAGCCGGGGCGGACGACTCCGCTCTCGATCCTCCGCACGGGGCGCGGCTCAGCTCCCCGCGCCGGAGCCGGCCTTGTTGCCGATCCCGCTGCCGATGCCGCCGCTGACCCGCTGCCCGGCGCTCACCTTGCCGGTGCCGGGCAGGCCGGCGCGCTGCCGGGCGGCGCTGTCACCGGGATTGATGCGGGTGCCGCCCGAGGGGAGCACCGTGCCGACCGGGAGGCCGGGCCGGAAGCCACCGAGGTAGAGGAAGAACAGCCCCGGGCCGATGCCGCCGCCACCGCGGTCGTCGTCGCAGAGGTCCTCGTCGACGATCTCGCCGTTCTCGTCGGTGCAGTAGGCGACCTGCTCGTCGTCCTCACCGCCGGCGGTGCACCCGGCCATGAAGCCGGTCGCGGCCGTGGCGAGCACGGTGGTCGTGAGGGCGGCGCGGACGCGGTTGGAGACCGCCATGAGCTGGTTCCTCCTCGGGTTGGCCTTGAGATTAGGCGCAACTCCGCGGCGACCGCGCAGGCGTCCACCGCGGGTCCGCTGCCGGCGGCCCGTCCCGGCCTCCCGGGTCGCGGGCCGCCCCGGGGCGATGGCACGGTTCCAGGCGACGGGCGCCGCCCGTCGCCCACCCGGCCCGCAGGGGCCGCAGAGCACGGAGGTCCGCCGAGGATGAGGTACCGCGAGAGCGGCAGCCTGGACGCGTCCGGGGTGCGCGACGCCCGGGGCAGCGGCGGGATGCGGGGTGGCCGTGGGGTCGCGGTCGGTGGCGGCGGCCTGGGCCTGGTCGGTCTGCTCGTCGTCGTCCTGCTGCAGGTTCTCGGCGGTGGGGACGGCGGGAGCCCGGCCGGCGCCTTCTCCGGGCTCGGGCAGGACCAGACCGTGGACAACTCCGCCCTGCAGCAGAACTGCCGCACGGGGGCCGACGCCAACGAGTCGGTCGAGTGCGCCGTGGTCGCCGACGTCGAGTCGATCCAGGACTACTGGTCCGGACTGCTCGGTGAGCGGTACGCCCCCACGGAGACCGTGTTCTTCACCGGCTCGGTGCAGACGGCGTGCGGGGCGGGGTCGAGCGGCTCGGGCCCGTTCTACTGCCCGGCCGATCAGCTCGTCTACATCGACCTGACCTTCTTCGACCAGATGCGCGAGCAGTTCGGCGCCCAGGGCGGGCTGTTCGTCGACGCCTACATCATCGCCCACGAGTACGGCCACCACGTGCAGAACCTGCTCGGGACCAACGCGCGGGTCACGCCCGGCGAGAGCGGGCCGACCAGCGGGTCGGTCCGGCTGGAGCTCCAGGCCGACTGCTTCGCCGGCGCGTGGGCGCACCACGCCGAGACCGTCCCCGACGACTCCGGCGAACCGCTGATCGCCGACATCACCGACGACGACATCGACCGCGCCCTGGACGCCGCCGCCCGCATCGGCGACGACTACATCCAGGAGAACCTCGGCAGCGGCACCGTGGACCAGGAGGCGTTCACGCACGGCAGCTCCGAGCAGCGGCAGCGCTGGTTCCGGGCCGGCTACGAGAGCGGCGACCCCAGCGCCTGCGACACCTTCGCCACCGACGACCTGGGCTGACCCATGACCGACTCGCTGACCGTGACCCGCGACGGGCACGCCGCCGTCCTCACCATCGACCGTCCCGAGAAGCGCAACGCGATGACCGCGGGCATGTGGGCCGCCCTGCCGGAGGTGCTCGCCGGCCCGGCCGCCGATCCGTCGGTCCGCGCCCTCGTGGTCACCGGAGCCGGGCCCAGCTTCTGCGCCGGTGCCGACCTCGCCGGCCTGCTGGGCGGCGACGACCCGCTCGACCCGATGGCCGATCTCCGGGCGCACAACCTCGCCGCACAGGCGGCACTGCGGGACTTCCCCAAGCCGACGATCGCGATGATCCGCGGGCACTGCATCGGAGGCGGTGTCGAGATCGCGGCTGCCTGCGATCTGCGCTTCGCCGACCCCAGCAGCGTCTTCGGGGTCACGCCGGCCAAAGTCGGCATCGTCTACCCGCCCTCGTCCACGCGGGCGCTGATGGACCTGGTCGGCCCGGCGACCGCCAAGTACCTGCTGTTCAGCGGCGAGCTGGTCGACGCCGCCACCGCCCTGCGCACCGGCCTGGTCGACCGGCTGGTCGAGGCCGACGAGCTCGAGGCCGAGGTGCGCCGCTTCACGGAGGTGCTCGCGGCGCGCTCCGCGCTGACGCAGCAGGCGACCAAGGAGGTCGTCGCCGCGCTCGCCGCCGGGAGCGACGGCGAGGACGTCGTCGCCCCCTGGTACCGCCGGACGATCGCCGCCGGCGAGCTCCCGGAGGGGGTCGCCGCGTTCGCCGAGCGGCGCCCGCCCCGCTTCGGCCGGACAGGCTGACCCAGGCGGTCCTGTTTCGCAAGCCTCTCGGCGCGGGTACTTGACCGTTGCGGCGCACCCCACCGGGGCGGACGGCGCACGGCAGCGCTGCCGTGCCCGGAGGCCTCTGCGCTCGGCCTGTGACGCACGGATGCGCCAGGCGGACGGCCAGTTACGACACTCCTGATTCCACATCGCAGGTGTGTCCGGACCGGTCCCGGGTAGCGCCCTCCCTGACCGCGAGAACCGCCCATGAACTGCCGAGGAGGACCGATGACTCACTCCATCGACGCCCCGCTCCCCCCGCCCACCACCACGGCGGGAAGCACGGGCCAGAGCCCGACGACGAGCACCAAGGACGTGGCCGCGGAAGAAGCACGCAACGTCGGCCAGACCGCAGCCCAGGCCGGTAGTCAGGTCGCCTCGACCGCCGCCGACCAGGCCAAGGAGGTGGCGCACGAGACCCAGCGCCAGGCGCAGGATCTGCTCAAGCAGGGCCAGTCGCAGCTCAAGGACCAGGCGGTCGCCCAGCAGCAGAAGGCGGCTTCCGGCCTCAGCTCGCTGGCCGGCGAGCTGCGCAGCCTCGCCGACGGCACCAGCGAGGGGGCTCCCGGCCCGGCCCGCGACCTGCTCCAGCAGGCCTCCGGCTACCTCGAGGGCTTCGCCGACAAGCTGCAGAACCGCGAGCCCGCGCAGCTGCTGGACGAGGTCCGCAACCTCGCCCGCCGCCGTCCCGGCATGTTCCTGCTCGGCGCGGCCGCTGCCGGCGTCCTCGCCGGCCGGCTGACCAGCGGTGTGCGTGCGGCGCACACCGACTCGGGCACCTCCGGTTCGGCCGGCGGCTACCCGACGACGAACTACGTCGACCCGACCCCGACGTACTCGGACACGACGTACACGGACCCCGCGAGCGCCTACACGGGCACCAGCGCGGCCTACTCCACGGCCGGCTCCGCCCCGCTGCCGCCGCCCCCGTACGGCACCGTGCCGCCCGAGGGCAGCATCGTGCCGCCGGCCTCGCCGGCGGGCTGGGACGACCCGGCGCGTCGCCCGGGCGGGGTGGGCTGACGCATGAGCACCCCGTACACCCCGTACACCCCGGGCCAGCCGACCGGCGGCCCCGGTTACGCACCGCCGATGGTCGAGCCGGCCACTCAGAACTACGCGGCCGACTACTCGGGTGAGCACAGCGGCGCCATGGGCACCCCGCTGACCGATGAGGGGCGCCCCGACGTCGAGGGCAACTCGGTCGGCTCGCTGATCGGCGAGGTCACCAAGGACCTCTCGACCCTCATGCGCCAGGAGCTCGAGCTGGCCAAGGTCGAGATGAAGGCCGAGGCGAAGAAGGCCGGGCAGGGCGCGGGCATGTTCGGCGCCGCCGG
>JBEPZM010000026.1:0-20282 GCA_041640835.1 Blastococcus sp. | reverse complement strand
GGATGGCGAGCACCCGGCGGGCGATGTCCTCGGTCGCCTTCGCCGTCTCCTGCGCCAGCTCCTTCACCTCGTTCGCGACGACGGCGAAGCCCTTGCCGGCCTCACCGGCCCGCGCGGCCTCGATGGTGGCGTTGAGGGCCAGCAGGTTGGTCTGTTCGGCGATGCTCGTGATGACCTTGACGACGTTGCCGATCTCGGCGGAGGAGTCACCGAGCTTGGCGACCGTCGCCGTCGTGGTCTCCGCGGCGGTGACGGCGCGCGCGGCGACCTCGCTGGCCTCCGCGGCGTTGGCGGCGATCTCCCGGATGGAGGCGCCCATCTGCTCCGCACCCGCGGCCACGGTCTGCACGTTCCGGCTCACCTCGTCGGCGGCGCCGGCGACGATCCCGGACTGGGCGCTGGTCTCCTGCGCCGAGGACGAGATCTGCGCCGAGGATGCCGACAGCTCCTCCGAGGAGGCGGCGACGGCGTCGGCCGAGGCGACGACGGAGGCCATGACGGTGCGCAGCTCGGCCTGGGCGAGGTCCAGCGCGGCGGCCGTGCGGCCGAGCTCGTCGCGCTGGTCGACGCCCGTGCTGCGGGTGAGGTCGCCTGCGGCGATGCCCTCCGCGACGTGCTGGACGGCCTGCAGCGTGCGGCGGATGGTCCGGGCGACGAGCCAGCCCAGCCCGAGGGCGGCCAGGGCGCCGACGACCAGCACGGCGACGAGCAGGGTCCGCGCGCTGGACGCCGTGTCGGCGACGCCGGCGGCAGCGGCCTCGGCCTCGGCGATCTCGGAGGCCAGCAGCGAGTCGATCCCCTCGCCGATCTGCGGGACCAGCTCCTGGGTCTGCACGTACAGCGCGCCCGCGGACGTGAGGTCACCCGACGCCAGGATGTCGACCAGCCGGCCGTTCACGTCGGTGTAGGTGGCGTAGGTGGCGGCGATCTCGTCCGCCGTGGCGCGCTGCGCGGGGGTGGGGTCCGTGTCCAGGTACCGCTGCGCCGCCTCACCCACGGCGACTCCGGCAGCAGCCGAGGACTCGCGGAACGCCGCCACCGTGTCCGGCACCGTCTGGATGTAGGCCATGGCCTGGTCGAGCTGCAGCTTGAGCAGCTGGGCGCGCATCTCCTCGGCCTCCAGCAGGCCGCGGGTGCTCTGCTGGTAGCTCGACGCGGATTGGTCGGCCGCGTCGTCCAGCGCGACCACGCCGACCGCGCCCACCGCGACGCCGGCGAGCACCGCCACGGAGACCGACGCCAGGATCTTGCGTGAGACGGACATGTTCGCCAGAACGCGTCTCCCACCACCGTTCTTCGCCACTTCGCACACGTCCGTTCGCACCGGGGAAAGGTCAACGGAGCGAACATAGGGGTGCGAAATTTGAGTCGCTACACATTCATCGTGCGTGTCGCGGAAGCGCGACGGACACGTTTGCGCAACGGCTGTCGACAATTATGACTGCCCGATAGGTGGCCTTCCCGGGATTGTCGACAAAGCGCCGAACGAATGGCGGCGACGGTCCCGGACGCACGTTCGGCCCCGCGACCCGGAGGCCGCGGGGCCGAACGTGGGTACCGTCGGGGGACGGGCCGCTAGAAGCTGAACCGGCCCACCGTGGTGCGCAGGTCGGACGCCATGCGGGAGAGCTCGTCCACCGCCGTGCGGGTCTGCGTGAGCGCCTGGGTGGTCGAGTCCGCGGCGGTGCTGACGCCGGTGATGTTCTCCGCGATCTGCCCGCTGCCCTGGGCCGCTTCCTGCACCGAACGGCTCATCTCGTTCGTGGTCGCGGTCTGCTCCTCGACCGCGCTGGCGATCGTGGTCTGCCGGTCGGAGATCTGCGCGACGATCTGACTGATCTCCTCGATGGCGGCCACGGCCGCGGTGGTGTCGCCCTGGATCGACTGCACCCGGCGGGCGATGTCCTCGGTGGCCTTCGCCGTCTCCTGCGCCAACTCCTTGACCTCGTTGGCCACGACGGCGAAGCCCTTGCCGGCCTCCCCGGCGCGGGCGGCCTCGATGGTCGCGTTCAGCGCGAGCAGATTGGTCTGCTCGGCGATGGAGGTGATGACCTTGACGACGTTGCCGATCTCGGCCGAGGACTCGCCCAGCTTGGTCACCGTCACCGTGGTCTTCTCCGCCGCCGTCACGGCGCGGGACGCGACCTCGCTGGCCTCCGCGGCGTTCGCCGCGATCTCCCGGATCGAGGCACCCATCTGCTCGGCACCCGCGGCCACCGTCTGCACGCTGCGGGACACCTCCTCCGCCGCCGACGACACGACACCGGACTGGGCGGAGGTCTCCTCCGCCGACGCCGAGATCTGCGCCGAGCTGGCGCTCAGCTCCTCGGACGATGCCGCGACCGCATCGGCGGACCCGACCACCGAGTTCATGACGTCGCGCAGGTTGCCGATCGCCTCGTCGAGCGCAGCCGCGGTCCGCCCCACCTCGTCGTCCTGGGTGACACCACTGGTCTTCGTCAGGTCGCCGGCCGCCAGGGCGGTGGCCACATCCATCACCGCACCCAGCGGGCGGATGATGCGCCGGGCCACCCAGAACGCGAACCCGAGGACGACGAGGGCGCCGAGGACGATGACCGCGATCATGATGGCCGTGGTCCGCGCCTGCGCGTCCTCGGCCGCCTGCTGCGCCACCTCGACCCGCTCCGCCAGGGACGCCTTGAGAGCGGTCGTGAGGTCGATGAGCTCGTAGTAGACGCCGAAGCCCTCGTTCAGGATGAGCGTGTCAGCGGCATCCGTGCTCGCTGGGGTGTTCTGGCTGTAGAGCGCGACCGCCTGATCGTCCAGCACGTAGAAGTCGTCCCACTTGGTGGCGATTTCCGCGGAGATCGCCACCTCCTCCTCGTTGAACACCTCGACGGGAGCATTCGCCAACTCGGCCTGCAGCCGCTCGGAGACGTCGAGGAAGCCGGCGCGGTTGCCACCCTCGACGGGCTGCACCGCCTGGAGCGGGCCGCTGCGCCGGGCGTCCCACGCGTAGGCGACCTGCCAGCCGCTGACATCGGTGTTGAAGGTCTCGATGGTCTGGGCCCAGTTGACCGCGCTCTGCATCTGGGAGACCTCGTCGAGGCTGTCGCCGGCGCTGCCGAGCCCGTTGATGGCGAACGCGCCGACGGCGACGGCAGCGGCCATGCCGGCGGCCCCGACGGACAGGATCTGGCCGCGGACGCCGATGCGACGCCTGGCTCTGGTGATGGTCTTGTCGGTCATGACCGGTGGTTCCTCTTCTTGATGGGCGGGAGCGAAGGTCGAGCGGGCCACGCCGGAGGAGGCCGGCGGTAAAGGGGCGCCCCGGTGGCATGTCCGATGGAGTGCGGAAAATGCTCGGCGACCGTTTCGCCATGATCGGCTTGTTCCCAGGAACGGCTTGCCGGGAATGTCACGGGGGTGGTGACCAGGAGACCCGGTCACCTCCCCCGTCACCGGCGGTGGGCTGTCTGGCTCAGTAGGTGAACCGCCCGACGGTCGTGCGCAGGTCGGACGCCATGCGGGAGAGCTCGTCCACCGCCGTGCGGGTCTGCGTGAGCGCCTGGGTGGTCGAGTCCGCGGCGGCGCTGACGCCGGTGATGTTCTCCGCGATCTGGCCCGACCCCGAGGCCGCCTCCTGCACCGAGCGCGACATCTCGCTGGTCGTCGCCGTCTGCTCCTCCACCGCGGAGGCGATGGTGGTCTGCCGGTCGGAGATCTGGGCGACGATCGAGCTGATCTCCTCGATCGCGCTGACGGCGGCGGTGGTGTCGCCCTGGATGGCCAGCACTCGGCGGGCGATGTCCTCCGTGGCCTTCGCCGTCTCCTGGGCCAGCTCCTTGACCTCGTTGGCGACGACGGCGAAGCCCTTGCCGGCCTCGCCGGCCCGCGCGGCCTCGATGGTGGCGTTCAGGGCCAGCAGGTTGGTCTGCTCGGCGATCGAGGTGATGACCTTGACGACGTTGCCGATCTCCGCGGACGAGTCGCCGAGCCGGGAGACGGTGGCGGTGGTCCGCTCGGCGGCGGTCACCGCACGGGACGCGACCTCGGAGGCCTCGGCGGCGTTCGAGGCGATCTCGCGGATCGAGGCGCCCATCTGCTCCGCACCCGCGGCCACCGTCTGCACGCTGCGGGAGACCTCCTCCGCAGCGCCGGCGACGACGCCGGACTGGGCGCTGGTCTCCTCGGCCGAGGCCGAGATCTGCGCGGACGACGCCGACAGCTCCTCCGAGGAGGCGGCGACTGCATCGGCGGAGGCGACGACGCCGGACAGCACCTCGGCGAGGCTGCCCTGCGCCGCGTCCAGCGAGGCAGCCATGCGGCCGAGCTCGTCGCGGGAGGTGACGCCGGTGCGGGTGGTCAGGTCACCGGCGGCCATGGCGGAGGCGGCGGACTGGACGGCGGCCACGGTGCGGGTGATGCGGCGGACCACCACGATCGTGAGGCCGATGGCGGCCAGCCCGGCGAGCAGGGCCACGGCCAGGATCAGCCGGATGGCCGACGTCGCGTCCTCGCCGGCCTCGGCGTTGCGCGCCGATGCCTGGTCGGACTGGGCGATGCCCTCCGCCTCGAGCCCGTCGGCGATGGCGGTGAGGAAGGGGCTGGACACCTCGCGGTAGGTCGTGGCGTAGGCGGCCAGGTCGCCGGCGTCGGCGGCCGGGAAGAGCTGGCTCTGGTTGGTGGCGAGGAACTGCTCCCGAGCGGTGGCGTAGGACTCCATCGCCTCCTGGCTCACGACGTGGGGCGCGTACTCCGCGAGGGACGCGTCGACGTCGGCCTGCTTCTCGTCCATCTCGCCCAGCAGCTCCACCCGGCGGGCCGGGTCGGAGACGGCGTACTCGAGCACCCGGGCCCGGTGGGCCGCGGTCGCGCGCTGCACAGCGGACAGCGCGTTCAGCGGCTTCAGGTTCTCGTCGTAGATCCGCTCCTGGTCGGCGGACATCTCGGAGATGCGGGAGATGGCCAGCCCGTTCGTGCCCGCGAGCACGGCGACGAGGAGCGCCACGACGACGCCGATGCGGAAGCCGACCGGCCGGTCGGCGAACCAGGCGCCGGGGGCGCGCCCGGGGCGGGAGGTGCTGGGAGGGACGGTCACGGGAAGTCTCCTGGTCGGCCTGGGTGACACATCCCTTCTGCGGATGCGCCGGATGCGAGTGCGGAGGACAGAATGGGGAATACGAAACCTTTCCAGCCGTCGAAACACGTGGTGTCGTATTGATCGAGGAAAGTTCCTCGGTGACCGATCCGGACGAGCCGCCTTGTCGACATCTCCGGAATGGTGGAATGCGGCCGGGAAATGCAGGGAGCGCACGCACCGAACGGTCGTGCGCTCCCGGGCACGCGGCCGTCGGCCGCGCGGCTCAGTAGCTGAACCGCCCGACCGAGGTGCGCAGGTCGGCCGCCATCCGCGACAGCTCGTCGACGGCGACGCGGGTCTGGCTGAGCGCCTGCGTGGTGGAGCCGGCCGCGGCGGAGACACCGGTGATGTTCTCCGCGATCTGCCCCGAGCCCGAGGCCGCCTCCTGCACGGAGCGGGACATCTCGTTGGTCGTGGCGGTCTGCTCCTCCACGGCCGAGGCGATGGTCGTCTGCCGGTCGGAGATCTGCGCGACGATGGTCGAGATCTCCTCGATCGCGGTGACCGCGGCCGTGGTGTCGCCCTGGATGGCCAGCACCCGCCGGGCGATGTCCTCGGTGGCCTTCGCCGTCTCCTGCGCCAGCTCCTTGACCTCGTTGGCCACCACCGCGAAGCCCTTGCCCGCCTCGCCGGCCCGCGCGGCCTCGATGGTCGCGTTGAGCGCCAGCAGGTTCGTCTGCTCCGCGATGCTCGTGATGACCTTGACGACGTTGCCGATCTCGGTCGAGGACTCGCCCAGCTTGGCCACGGTGGCCGTCGTCCGCTCGGCGGCGAGCACCGCCCGGCCGGCGACCTCGGAGGCCTCGGCGGCGTTGGACGCGATCTCGCGGATCGAGGCGCCCATCTGCTCCGCACCCGCGGCCACGGTCTCCACGCTGCGCGAGACCTCCTCCGCCGCACCCGCGACGACGCCGGACTGGGCGCTGGTCTCCTCGGCCGACGCCGAGATCTGGGCGGACGACGCCGACAGCTCCTCCGACGAGGCGGCGACCGCACTCGCGGCGGCCACGATCTCACCCATCGTCGTCGCCATGGCATCGGCCGCGGTGTTCAGAGCCGCCGTCATCTGACCGACCTCGTCGTGCCCGCGCACGGGCATCCGCACCGTCAGGTCGCGGGCGGCCAGGCGCTCCAGCCCACCCTGGACCCCGCGGACGCCGCGGACGATGCCGCCCGACACCACGACGGCCAGGCCGCCGCCGAGCACGAAGGCGAGGAGTGAGACGACGACCGACAGGACCACCGTCTCGCGCTTGGCGTCGACGACCTGGGCCTCGGTCTGCGCGACGCGGGCGTCGACGGAGTCGACCAGCTCGGTCATGGCCTGGTCCAGGACGTAGAAGACGTCCCACTTGTCGCCGTTGGACAGCGCGTCGCCCTCGTCGAGCCGGCCCTGCGACCACAGCGTGAAGATCTGCTCGTTGTAGCCGCTCATCGCCGTCCAGTTCTCCTGGATGACGGCGAGGCTGGCCTCCGCCTCCGCGTCGAGCTGGTCCCGGTCGATGTCGAAGAGCTCCTGGAAGCCCTCGGCGCCGTCGCGGTAGTTCGCCACGTTGTCACCGCCCGGCGCGGCGGCCGTCTCGCCGCCGACCACCCGCGCGTTCCAGGCGGTGATGTTCTGCCAGTTCGCCGCCCAGAGCAGGTCGTACCGGGCCTCCTCCACGGTCCGCTGGGCGCCGACCGCCGCCGTCGCCTCCTCGTGGAGCTCGCCGACCCGCTGCGTCCCGTGGATGCCCGCAACGGTGGCCGCGAGGGTGCCGAGCATCAGGGCTGCGCTGATCGCGAAGATCCGGGTGGAGATACCGCGGTCCCGGTACCAGTGCCGGGCGGGCCCGGTCTCGCGGAACCGCTCGCTTCGTGCCTTCGACATGTTCGGTGTTCCTCGCTCGGCGCTGCAGCGGCGGATGGGGGAGCCGCTCTCTCGGGAGAACGCGGAATGCGTCCGGGCACAGGATGTGGCACCGGATCGTCCGAATTCACACGCGCACCATGCGTGTCGCAGAACGAGGCGAAAATGGTCGGTCACCGCATTCCGGGAGCCGATGTGTCGACTCCGGAATGCGGTGACCGTCGATCAGTAGGTGAAGCGCCCGACCGTCGTGCGCAGGTCGGCCGCCATTCGCGACAGCTCGTCCACGGCGATGCGGGTCTGGGACAGCGCCTCCGTGGTCGAGTCCGCGGCGGCGCTGACGCCGGTGATGTTCTCCGCGATCTGCCCCGAGCCCGACGCAGCCTCCTGGACCGACCGCGACATCTCGCTGGTCGTCGCGGTCTGCTCCTCCACGGCCGACGCGATGGTGGTCTGCCGGTCGGAGATCTGCGCGACGATCGAGCTGATCTCCTCGATCGCACTGACGGCAGCGGTGGTGTCGCCCTGGATGGCCAGCACCCGGCGGGCGATGTCCTCGGTGGCCTTCGCGGTCTCCTGGGCCAGCTCCTTCACCTCGTTCGCCACCACCGCGAAGCCCTTGCCCGCCTCGCCGGCCCGCGCGGCCTCGATCGTGGCGTTCAGGGCCAGCAGGTTGGTCTGCTCGGCGATCGAGGTGATGACCTTGACGACGTTGCCGATCTCGGTCGAGGACTCGCCCAGCTTGGCCACCGTGGCCGTGGTCCGCTCGGCGGCGAGCACCGCGCGGCCGGCGACCTCGGAGGCCTCCGCGGCGTTCGAGGCGATCTCCCGGATCGAGGCGCCCATCTGCTCCGCGCCCGCGGCCACGGTCTCCACGCTGCGGGACACCTCCTCGGCGGCCGCCGACACCACCGAGGACTGGGTGGAGGTCTCCTCCGCCGAGGCGGAGATCTGCGCCGAGGAGGCCGAGAGCTCCTCCGAGGAGGCGGCGACGGCCTGCGCCGACCCGGCCACCCCGGAGAGGACGGCGCGCAGCGACGCCTGGGCCGCGTCCAGCGAGGCGGCCATCTGACCGACCTCGTCGCGCGAGGTCACGCCGGTCGCGACGGTGAGGTCGCCGTCGGCGAGTGCCTGCAGCGACCGCTGGACCGCCTGCACGGGGCGGGTGACCGACCGCATCGTCATCCAGCTGAGCCCAAGCACGATCGCGAGCGCGATGCCGGCCACTCCGAGGACGGTCAGCTGCGCGCGGGAGATGGCGTCGTCCAGCCGCACCTGGGCGGCCGAGCTCTCGGCAGCGAGCGCGTCCTTCGCCGTGCCGACGGCGCTGTCGGTCAGGTCGTTGGCGGTCTGGATGTCCTCCCAGGCCACCCGCGCGGCCGCCTGGTCGGCGATCGCCGCGTCGACGAACACGGTGATGGCGTCGGTGTAGGCGCCGTAGCTCTCGGCCAGGCCGGCGACCGCCGCGGCGCTGTCCCCGGTCAGCGGGACCACCGCGAGCTCGGCGAGCAGCGCCTCGGGGGTGGCGATGTCGTCGGCCAGCTCCGCGAGCTGCGCGGACGGGTCGGGCCGGACGGCGGCCTTGAAGCCGTCCACCTTGAGCTCGCTGGCCCGGGTGTCGAGCTGCAGCACGAGCTCCTCGGCCTCGTTGAGGTGGGTGAGGTCCGTGTTGGCCTGGCGCACGGTGGTGTTGCCGACGAGCACGGCGCCGAGCACCCCGGCGAACGCCAGCACGATGATGCCGACCAGCAGCCCGAACTTCACGGCCAGGGGGCGGTCGGCGAACCATCCGGCTCGCCGTCCGGGAGCTCGCAACGGGGGAGTGGGATTCACGGGGACCGTCCAGGGGAAGTGTGACGCACGTGCCGGATGGGTGGACACCAGAAGTGTGCTGACTCCACCGTCTCGGAATCCGCCGCGCGGACCCTCTTTCGGCAAACGTGATGTGTAGGTGGGGTCACCGTGCGCCCGCCGGCCACTTGTCGATGTCCGGCCCGGCACGGCCTGCTGCCATTCCGAGCGAGCGCCGGGAATGGCCAGGTCGCAGCCGACGGAAAGGCGGAATTGTCGACACCGGGTGCCGCTCGGTGGCAGCTCGGGACCTAAGTCACGAGGACGACGTGATCGACACGTCCCGGTGGTTCGGCCGGCGTCTCAGTCGAGCAGGTCGGCCAGGGAGCCGAGCAGCGCCACCACGGCGGCCGGGTCGGCGACCCGGTGCCGGGCTGCCGTCTCCCCCTCGCCGACCTTCACCGTGACGTCGTCCGCCCCGAGGACGCGGAACACGTCCTCGTCGGTGCGGTCGTCCCCGAGGAACATGACGCCGCGCGCGCCGAGCTCGTCTGCCAGCCGCCGGACCGCCGACCCCTTGTCGGCGTCGGTGACCGCCAGCTCGAGCACGTCCTTGCCCGGCTTCATCGTCAGTGACGAATCCGCCTGCGCCCCGGCTGCCTCGAGCAGCGCGGCGCCGGCAGACCGGTCGGGCACCTGCCGCACGTGCACCGCCACGCTGGCCGGCTTGACCTCCAGCCGCGCGCCGGGCGTCCCGGCCACCAGCGGCTCCAGCCGGGCGGCGAGGGCGTCGCGCCGCTCGGCCAGCTCGGCGACCAGCGGGCCGTCGAACTCCGCGCCGTGGCTCCCGATGAAGCGCAGCCGGCCGGTGAAGCCGCTCGTGGCCTGCAGGTCGGCCACGCCGCGCCCGCTCACCAGCGCGACGGTCACGCCGGGGACTGCGGCCAGCCGCTGCAGCACCTCGGCGGCGCCGGGCTCGGGGCCCGCCTCGGAGGGCACGTCCACCAACGGCGACAGCACGCCGTCGTAGTCGCTGGCGATCAGCAGCGGCCGCTGGGCGGCCAGCGCCTCGAGCGCCGCGGCCAGATCCTCCGGGAGGTCGGTCATCCCTGGGCTCCGCCGCGCCCGTTGGACAGCGGCGTGGACTCCCGCCCCGCCTCGCGCCCGGTCGGCTGCCCGCTGGCCTGGTCGTGCAGCGCGCGGAAGAAGGAGGTGGCCCAGTGGTCGAGATCGTTCTTGGTGAGGTGGCGGCGCATGGCGCGCATCCGCTTGGCGCCGTCGGCCGCGTCCATCCGCAGCGCCCGGAGCAGCTGGCTCTTGACGCCGGCGATGTCGTGCGGGTTCACCAGGAACGCCTGCTTGAGCTCGGCCGCCGCACCGGCGAACTCCGAGAGCACCAGGGCTCCGCCGAGGTCGCCGCGCGCGGCCACGTACTCCTTGGCCACCAGGTTCATGCCGTCGCGGTAGGGGGTGACCAGCATGACGTCGGCCGCGCGGTACAGCGCCGCCAGCTCCTCGCGGGGCATCGACTGGTTGAAGTAGTGCACCGCGGGGCCGGCGATCGAGCCGAAGACCCCGTTGATGTGCCCGACCTGCTGCTCGATCGTCTCGCGCATGTGCACGTAGTGCTCCACGCGCTCGCGGCTGGGCGTGGCCACCTGCACCAGCACGGTGTCCGGCGCCTCGACCGCGCCGTCCTCGAGCAGTTCCTCGAACGCGTTCAGCCGGAGGCTGATGCCCTTGGTGTAGTCCAGCCGGTCGACGCCCAGGATGATCTTGGACGGGTTGCCGAGCTCCTCGCGGATCTCCTTCGCCCGGGCGAGCACCTCGGGGGAGCGGGCCAGCTCGTCGAACGACGCGACGTCGATGGAGATCGGGAAGGCCTTGGCCGCCACCGTGCGGCCGTCGTACTCGACCACCTGCCCGCGGGCGGGCAGGTCGTGCAGCCGGCGGGCGAGCTGGACGAAGTTGGCCGCCGCGGCCGGCCGCTGGAAGCCCACGAGGTCCGCGCCGAGCAGCCCCTCCACGATCGCCGAGCGCCAGGGCAGCTGGGTGAACAGCTCGTAGGGCGGGAAGGGGATGTGCAGGAAGAAGCCGATCGTGAGGTCCGGCCGCTGCTGGCGGAGCATCGCCGGCACGAGCTGCAGCTGGTAGTCGTGCACCCAGACGATCGCGTTCTCCGCGGCGATCTCCGCCGTCCGCTCCGCGAAGCGCTTGTTGATCTGGACGTAGGTGTCCCACCAGTTGCGGTGGTACTCCGGCTTCTCGACGACGTCGTGGTACAGCGGCCACAGCGAGGCGTTGGACATGCCCTCGTAGTAGCGGTCGACCTCGTCCTCGGAGAGCGGGATCGGGATCAGCGACATGCCGCCGGACTCGAAGGGCTCGGGCGCCTCGCCCGCGGCGCCGGACCAGCCGACCCAGGCCCCGCCGCGGCCGGCGACGAAGGGTTCCAGGGCGGTGACGAGACCGCCCGGGCTGCGCTGCCAGCGCGTGCTGCCGTCGGGGTCGGTGACCTGGTCGACGGGGAGGCGGTTGGCAACGACGACGACGGGGCTCTCGGCCCCGACCTGCTCATCCGTGGGATCGGTCATACCGAGTGGAACCCTACCGACACGGGGCGGTCAGAGCAGGGCGGCGGCCCCGTAGGCGCCGGCCGCCGCACCGATCCCGAGCACCAGCGTCCCGCCCAGGTAGGCCGCCGCGCGGCCGGACCGTCCCTCCCCACCGAGCCGGACGACGTCCGCGCCGAGCGTGGAGAAGGTGGTGAGGGTGCCGCAGAATCCGGTGCCGACCAGGGCCAGGAGCCACGCGGGGACGCCGCCCAGCCCCAGCAGGAAGCCGAGGACGGCGCTCCCGGCGACGTTCACCGCCGCCGTGCCGACGACGGACCCCGGGCCCCGGCGGGCCGCGGCGAGCCGTTCGGCCAGCAGCCGGAGGGGCGCGCCGGCCATGGCGCCCAGGACGACCAGCAGCGCCGTCATCCGGTCGGCGCCCTGGTGCGGCCGGCCACGATCCCCAGCGCCGAGGCGGCGACACCGCCGACCACGGACACGACCACGTACGCGGCGGCCGGCCCCGGGCGCCCGGCGTCGGTCAGCTGCACGGTCTCGAGGGCGAAGGCGGAGAAGGTGGTGAACCCGCCGAGGACGCCGGTGCCGAGGAACGGCCGCAGCCAGGCGGAGCCGGGGGAGCGGGCGAACACCAGGCCGATGAGCAGCCCGAGGACGAGGCAGCCGGTGACGTTGACCAGCAGCGTCGCCCACGGCCAGCCGTCGGTCTCCCGCGGGAGCGCCTCGGCTGTCCCCCAGCGCCCCAGGGCGCCGAGCGCGCCCCCGAGGGCGGCGGCGAGGTAGCCGAACACCTGTGAGTCCCCCTGTCCGCCGGCCCGGTCATCGGGCAGCATGCCACCGACGAGGGCGCACGACGGCGTGGCCCCGGGTAGCAGAGGAGGAACCGTGGGCCCGCTCTCGGGAGTGCGTGTGGTCGAGTTCGCCGGGCTGGGGCCGGGGCCGTTCTGCGGCATGCTGCTGGCTGATCTGGGCGCCGACGTCGTCCGCATCGACCGGCGCGGGAGCGGCGGCGGCCTCGGGGCGACCTCGCTGCTGGACCGCGGCAAGCGCTCCATCGCCCTGGACCTCAAGGACCCGGCCGACGTCGAGGTCGTGCGCGCCCTGGTGCGGCGCGCCGACGTGCTGCTCGAGGGCTTCCGGCCCGGCGTCATGGAGCGGCTGGGCCTGGGACCCGACGCGCTCCTGGGGGAGAACCCCGCGCTGGTCTACGGCCGGATGACCGGCTGGGGGCAGACCGGCCCGCTGTCGCACAGCGCCGGGCACGACATCGGCTACATCGCGCTGACCGGGGCGCTGGGCGCCAGCGGCCGGCCGGACGAGCGCCCGGCCCCGCCGATCAACCTGCTCGGCGACTTCGGCGGCGGGGGAGTGTTCCTCGCCCTCGGCGCGCTGGCCGCGCTGCTGCACGCCCGGACGACGGGGCAGGGGCAGGTCGTCGACGCCGCGATCGTCGACGGCACCGCCGTCCTCACCACGATGATCCACGGGATGCTCTCGACCGGCGGCTGGCAGGACGAGCGCGGCGTCAACCTGCTGGACACCGGCGCGCCGTTCTACGACGTGTACCGCTGCTCCGACGGCCAGTTCCTCGCCGTCGGCGCGCTGGAGCCGCAGTTCTACGCCGCCCTGCTGCAGGGCCTCGGCGTGGCCGGCGACGAGACGTTCCCCGACCGCTACAAGCCCGAGCAGTGGCCGGCCCTGCGCGAGCGGTTCACCGAGCTGTTCGGCAGCCGCACGCGCGACGAGTGGTGGCAGGTCTTCGCCGGTACGGACGCCTGCGTCGCACCGGTCTGGTCGCTGCTCGAGGCGACCGAGGACGAGCACAACCGCGAGCGGGAGGTCTTCGTGGAGGTCGACGGCACGGTGCAGCCCGCGCCCGCCCCCCGGTTCTCCCTCACGCCCGGCGCCGTCGGCTCCGTGCCGAAGGCCGGTCAGCACAGCGACGAGATCCGCGCCGAGCTCGGCCTCTAGCGGACTTTCTGCACCGGAGGTCCCGGACTTTCGGTGCAGAAAGTCCGGTCAGCGCTTCCTGGTCTCCGGGAAGAGCAGGTCCACGAAGCGCTCGGCGGTGGGCTGCGGCTCGTGGTTGGCCAGCCCCGGGCGCTCGTTGGCCTCGATGAACACGTAGTCCCGCCCGGCCACGTCGGGCACCAGGAAGTCGATGCCCGTGACGGGGATGTCCAGCGCCTCGGCGGCGCGGACGGCGGCGGCGGCCACCTCCGGGTGCAGCTCGGCGGTGACGTCCTCGATGGTGCCGCCGGTGTGCAGGTTCGCCGTCCGCCGCACCCGGATGCGCTCGCCGTTGGGCGGGACGTCGTCCATCGCGTACCCGGCGTCGGCGACCACCTCGGTGGTCGTGGCGTCCAGCGGGATCCGTGACTCCCCGCCCGTCGCCCGCTCGCGCCGGCGGCTGGTGGACCGGATGAGCTCGGTGACCGTGCTCCGCCCGTCGCCGATGACCTCGGCGGGACGGCGGACGGCGGCGGCGGCGACCGCCCGGTCGATGACCAGCACGCGCAGGTCCTGGCCGGGCACGAGCTCCTCGACGAGGACGTCGGGGCAGAACTGCAGCGCCAGCTCCACCGCGCGCTGGAGGCCGGCCTCGTCGCGGACGCCGACGGTGATGCCGCGGCCCTGCTCGCCGCGGGCCGGCTTGACCACCACGGGGCCGACGTCCGCCATCAGCGCCAGGGCGTCGGTGAGCTCGCCGTCCCCGGCCAGCACGCCGCGGGCGACGCGGACCCCGGCCCGCTCCATGATCCGGCGGGTCACCCGCTTGTCGTCGCAGCGGCTCATGGCCACCGCGGTGGTGAACTGCGACAGCGACTCCCGCGTGACGACGGTGCGCCCGCCGACGGACAGCCGCAGCTCGCCCCACTCGGCGTCGGTCACCTCCACGCGGACGCCGCGGCGCAGCGCCTCCTCGGCGATGATCAGCGCGTACGGGTTGAGATCCTCCAGCCCCGGCGGGCGGGCGGCGAACAGCGGCGTGTTGATCGGGTTCTTGCGCTTGACGCAGACGGCGGAGACCCGGTGGAAGCCGAGCTTGCGGTAGAGCCGGATGGCGCCGGAGTTGTCGTGCATGACCGAGAGGTCCAGGTAGGAGCGGCCGCGGCCGACGTAGCGCTCGGCGAGCACCCGCACCAGCGCCTCGCCGGTCCCGGGCGGCGCGTCCTGGTTGTGCACGGCCAGGCACCACAGGCTGGTGCCGCTCTCCGGGTCGTCGAAGGCCAGCGCGTGGTCGACGCCGGTGACGGTGCCGATGGTCTTCCCGGTGCGCTGGTCCTCGGCGACCAGGTAGGTGAAGGCGCGCGTGCGGTGGTTGCCCCACATGACGTCGGGGTCGCCGAGCACCATGCCGTTGAGGGCGTAGATCTCGTTGATCGCCTCCATGTCCGCGCGCGAGGTCGCCGTCCGGACGAAGACGTCGCGGATCAGCTCCGGCCGCGGGCGGTACCGGTGCAGGTCGAGGCGGTAGGTGTAGCTCGGGTCGATGAACAGCTCGTCGGGGGCCAGGCCGACCAGCACGTGCGGATCCCGCGGGTAGATGCAGATGTCGCGCTCGCCGCTCTCCTCGGCGCGCAGCGCGGAGACGATGCCGTGCAGGTCGGCGAAGGTCTGGCCCATCACCAGCCGGCCCCAGCCCATGTCGAGGACGACGTCGTCGCCCATGCCCTGGCGCTGGTGCTGCGACGGCTCCCGCCACGACCGGTCGGTCATGGCCGGCGTGGCGACGGGTGTCCTGCGCCGGTGACCGGCGATCCGCGTCATGGCGCCGCTCAGGCCACGTGGGACTGCAGCCACAGCTCGAGCAGGCCAAGCTGCCAGAGCTTGTTGCCGCGCAGGGGCGTGAGCTCGCCGTTCGGGTCGTCGAGCAGCTCGCGCACGTACTCGGGCCGGAACAGGCCGCGGTCGCGGGCGGCGTCGCTGCTCAGCGCGTCCCGCACCAGGCCCAGCACCTTGCCCTCGAGGTGGGTGATCGACGGCACCGGGAAGTAGCCCTTTGGCCGGTCGATCACCTCCGGCGGGATGATCCGCCGGCCGATCGCCTTGAGCACGCCCTTGCCGCCGTCGGCCAGCTTCAGCTCCGGCGGGCACATTGCCGCCAGCTCGACCAGGTCGTGGTCCAGGAAGGGCACCCGCGCCTCGAGGCCCCAGGCCATGGACATGTTGTCCACCCGCTTGACCGGGTCGTCGACCAGCATGATCTCGCTGTCCAGGCGCAGCGCGGCGTCGACGGCGGTCTCCGCGCCGGCGGCCGCCATGTGCGCGCGCACGAACGCCAGGCTCGGGTCCTCGGCCAGCGCGTACCGGTCGGAGACGACGCCGCGCATCTGCTCGTGGTCGCGGTCGAAGAACGCCTTCGCGTAGGTCTGCACCGCCTCCTCGCGGCCGACCCCGGCCAGCGGCGGGTACCAGTGGTAGCCGGCGAACACCTCGTCGGCGCCCTGCCCCGACTGCACGACCTTGATCGTCTGGGAGACCCGCTCGCTGAGCAGGTCGAAGGCGACGACGTCGTGGCTGACCATCGGCTCGGCCATGGCGTCGACCGCGTGGCCCAGCGCGCCGACGAGCTCGTCGGAGCCCACCCGGATGCGGTGGTGGTCGGTGCCGAAGTGCTCGGCGATGACGTCGGAGTAGGCGAACTCGTCGCCCTCGTGCCCGCCGACCGACTCGAAGCCGATGGAGTAGGTGGCCAGGCCGGTCTGCCCCTCCTGCGCGAGCAGGCCGACGATCAGGCTGGAGTCCAGGCCGCCGGAGAGCAGCACGCCCACGGGGATGTCGGAGACCAGCCGCCGGCGGACGGCGACCCGCAGCGCCTCCTCGATCGCGTCCTCCCAGTCGCGCGCCGACCAGTTCGCGTGCTCGGCGCGGCGCTCGTAGGTGGCGTTCCAGTAGCGGCGCTCGGTGCTCGTCCCGTCGGCCTCGACGATCCGCAGGGTGGCCGGCGGCAGCTTGCGGACGCCGTTGAGGATCGTGCGCGGCGCCGGGACGACGGCGTGCCAGGACAGGTAGTGGTGCAGCGCGACCGGATCGATGCTCGTGTCGACGTCACCGGCCTTGAGCAGCGCGGGCAGCGTGGAGGCGAACCGCAGCCGCTTGCCCGGCGTCTCGGCCAGGTAGAGCGGCTTGATGCCCAGCCGGTCGCGGGCCAGGACGACCCGACCGGTGTCCCGCTCGGCGATGACGAAGGCGAACATGCCGTGCAGGTGCGAGACGACGTCGGGGCCCCAGTGGTGGTAGCCCTTGAGGATCACCTCGGTGTCGCTGTGCGAGAAGAACCGGTAGCCGTGGCCCTCGAGCTCGGCGCGCAGCTCCTGGTAGTCGTAGATGCAGCCGTTGAAGACGGCGGTCAGCCCCAGCTCGTTGTCGACCATCGGCTGGGAGCCGCAGGTGGAGAGGTCGATGACCGAGAGCCGGCGGTGACCGAAGGCCACCCGGCCGTTGCTCCACGAGCCCTGGCCGTCCGGACCGCGGGGGACCAGGGCCTCCACCATGCGGGCGACGGCCGTGGTGTCCGCCGTCGAACCGTCGAACGTGATCTCGCCGCAGAGGCCGCACATACGAGACGATCTAACCCGCTGGCCGCGGTTCACGCCCTCCCGGGAGGAAGATCACATCCGCCCGCCGGTCTGTTCCACGTGGAACCAGCTCAGGGCAGAAATGGCCATTTCTGCCCTGAGCCCGTCAGCTGCCGGTGAGCCGGGCGACCGCCGCGACGACGTCCACCAGGCCGGCGCCCTTGTCGAACGAGGTCGTCCGGCCGCCGGCCGAGGCGTAGGGGGCGCCGTCGGTGAAGCGGTGCGCGCTGCCGACCAGCGCCGCCTCGATCTCCGCGGGGGTGGCGGTGGGATCGGCCTGGAAGAGCTGGGCCACGATGCCGGCGACGTGCGGCGCGGCCATCGACGTCCCGCTGATCGTGTTGAAGGTGCCGACGTCGAGCAGGCCGGGGCCGTTGCGGAAGTCCAGCCCGGTGGCGCAGATCGGCAGGTACGGGCGGCAGGCCGAGGTGATCGTGTCGCCGGGGGCGGACAGGTCCGGCCAGGTGGAGGGGTCGGCCGACGCACCGCGGGAGGAGAACTCGCTGACGACGCCGTCCCGGGTGCCGGTCTCCTGGTCGGAGTAGGACGCGACCGAGAGGATGCCCCCGGTCGGGTCCTGGCCGGGCGGGTTGGTGAGCGAGGCGGTGCCGTCGCCGCCGTCGTTGCCGGCGGCCCAGACGGTGACCACGCCCTCTGCGGCCAGCGCCCGCTGCAGCTTGACGGTCGCGGAGTTCGGGTCGAACGCGCCGCCGCCGGTGGGGCCGTAGCTGTTGTTCGTCACCTTGATCGGCGGGCAGACGGCGGGGGAGACGCCCGCGCCGCACGGCGCCTCGTGGTTCTCCAGCACCCAGTTCAGCGCGGAGTCGGCCCCGACGATCAGCAGCACCGCACCGGTCGAGATCGACACGAGGCTCGCGCCGGGGGCGGCACCCTGCAGCCGGCCGCCGTCGGACAGCGTCGTCGGGCGGCCGGCCACGATGCCGCTCACGTGGGTGCCGTGCCCGCCCAGGGAGAGCGTGTCGGTGTCGACCACCGTCGGCACGGGGACGACGCAGTCGGGCGTCGGCGTCGCCTCCACCAGGCACAGGCTCTTGAGGTTGGCGACGACGGCGCTGCGGCCGTCCGCGTCGCGGAGGTAGGGGTGGTTCGGGTCGACACCGGAGTCGATGACCGCGACCGAGACGCCGCTGCCGTCCAGGGCCTCGCCGTTCGCGCCGGTCAGCGTGGCCGCGGCCTCGGCCCCGCGGGTGGCGACGTTGGACGTCTCCTGCGCGAACTCGATGGGGCTGTTGCCCTCGAGGTAGGTGACCCCCGGCTGCGTGCGCGCGGACTCGATCTGCCCGGCGGTGCCGGTGGCGACGACGACGCCGATCCGCTCGAACTCGGTGACGGTGCGCATCCCGCTCGCCGCGACGGCGGCGCGCGCAGCCGCGGCGTCGACGCCGTGCACGAGCACCGTCGTGCTGCCGGTGAGGCGGGCGAGCTGGTCGGCCAGGAAGTCCTGGACCGGGGCCCCGCCGTCCCCGGACGGCGCGGCGGAGGCGGGAGCGGCGGCCAGCGCGGCGACGACGACCGCCCCGCTGACGGCACCGAGCACTCGGCGGGGGAGGCGGCGGGACGAGCGGCGCATGGGCCCTCCAGGGCGGGACACGACGGTGTGTGCCCTGCCCCAACGACGGGCGGCCGGGAGGGTTACCGCCTCAGCCGTAGTAGAGGGCGACCGGCTTCCCGTCGATCTCGCGGACGTCGACGGGGGTGTCGTAGACCGCGCCCAGCACCTCGGGCCGCATGACCTCCCGCGCCGGGGCGTCGGCCACCACCACGCCGTCGCGCATCGCGACGATCCGGTCGGCATAGGTGGCCGCGAAGTTGATGTCATGCAGCACGATCACGATCCGCTTGCCGAGCTCGTCGGCCATCCGGCGGATCAGCCGCATGATCTCGGTCATGTGCCGCAGGTCGAGGTTGTTCAGCGGCTCGTCGAGCAGCACGTACTTCGTGTCCTGCGCCAGCACCATCGCGACGAACGCCCGCTGGCGCTGACCGCCGGAGAGCTCGTCGAGGAACCGGTTCCGGTAGGCGTCCAGGTCCAGGTAGGCGATGGCCCGCTCGATGTGCTCGCGGTCCTCCACGGTGAGCCGCCCGCGCGAGTGCGGGAAGCGGCCGAACTCGACCAGGTCGTGCACGGTGAGCCGGGCGGCGACGGAGTTGTCCTGCCGCAGCACCGCCAGGGTCGTGGCCAGCGCGGCCGACGACGTCGTCGCGACGTCCTGGCCGTCGACGGTGACCCGGCCGGCGTCCGGCTTCAGCAGCCGGCCGACCAGCCCGAACAGCGTCGACTTCCCGGCGCCGTTGGGGCCGATGAGCGCCGTCACGCCCTCCTCGCCGAAGGCGATCGATACGTCGTCGACGACCGTCGAGCTCCCGTAGCGCTTGGTGACGTTCTCGAGCGCGATCACCGCGCCCCCTTCCGGAGGACCAGGTAGAGGAAGAAGAGGCCACCGGCGAAGTCGATGACCGTGGAGAGGGTGCCGCCGTAGCCGAGGACCCGTTCGAGGACGAGCTGCCCGCCGAGCAGGCAGACCATCCCGAGCAGCACCGCCGTGGGCAGCGTCCACACGTGCCGGAAGGAGCCGGCGTAGGAGTAGGCGAGGTTCGCGACGATCAGGCCGAAGAACAGGATCGGCCCGACCAGCGCCGTCGACGCGGCGATCATCAGCGAGACGGCGGCGAACAGGACCATCACGACGCGGCGGTGGTCGACGCCGAGCCCGACGGCGGCCGGCTCCCCGAGCGTGAGGACGTCGAGGGTGCGCCGCAGCGGCACGATCGCGGCGCAGCCGAGGACGACGACCGCGGCGGTGAGCAGCAGCAGCGTCTCGTCCGGCCGGGTCAGCGAGGCGAACATCGCGTCGGAGAGCACCTGGAAGTCCAGCGGGTCCAGCATCCGCTGCATCCACTCGGTGAAGGCGCGGAAGAAGGTGCCCAGCACGATGCCGACCAGCAGCATGAGGTGGATGGAGCGCCGCTTGCCCCCGAACAGCCAGCTGAACAGCAGCACGCTGAACGCGACCATCACGACCATCTGCGTGATCCACAGCGTGAGCTGGTCGAACGCGAGGAACGCCGCGGAGCCGGAGAAGAAGACGATGACCGTGGAGATCAGCACGTAGAACGCGTCGAACCCCATGATCGACGGCGTCAGGATGCGGTTCTGCGTGATGGTGTGGAAGACGACGGTCGAGACGCCGACCGCCGTCGACACGACGAGCATCGCGAGCACGGTGCGGCTGCGGTACTCCAGCGCGAAGGAGAGCGAGCCGGGCACCTGGCCGAACAGGTAGACGGCGGTCAGCGCGAGGACGACGGCGCCCAGCGCGGCGAGCCGGACGGCGGGCCGCGCCCAGCCGGCGGCCAGGCGG
>JBEPZM010000025.1:0-21189 GCA_041640835.1 Blastococcus sp. | reverse complement strand
CCGGATGCTGAGCAGCCCGGCGACGTCCTGCGGCGGTCCCGCTGGGCCCAGTCCCTCGGCCTGGACGTGGCCGACGGTGGCGCCGCCGACGAGCAGGAGCAGCGCCAGCCCGAGGCCGCCGACGGCCGCGCTCGCCACACCGGTGGCGCCGGAGCCCGCGTCCTTCTCCTCCGTGCCCTCGCCGGCGGGCGAGCGCCAGTGCGCCACGGCCGACAGCGCGAGGCCGAACGCCGCCAGGCAGATCGCGCAGACGGTCAGCAGGTCCCAGATCCGGGCGTCGACCACGTCGAAGGTGGCCCAGGCCGCGCGGGCGGTGGTCAGGGCCAGGACGGCGGCGAGCGCGCCGACCACGAGATCGGGGAGCCGGACCCGGGCGAGGGCGAGCGCGACGAGGACGACGGCCACGGACCCGGCCAGCAGCGCCACCCAGGAGGGCCAGAACCAGGGCTCGCCCTCGCCGGGCCAGCGGGTTGCGGCGCTGCGGGCGACGGCGGCCGCGCGGTCGGTGATGGAGAAGTCGAGCCGGTCGAGGACCGCCGGGGCGAGGAAGAGCCCGAGGAGGAGCCCGGAGGCGAGCAGCAGCGGGTTCGCGGCCGGGTGCCGGCCCACCGGGGTGCCGCCGGTCAGCCGGAACCGCGACCGCTGGGCCCTCCGGCGTGGCGCCTCGTCGTCCGAGGGCGGGGCATCGGCCGGGTTCGCGTGCCGGCCGGGCTGCTCCGTGCTGGGGGTCGGGTCCGACGTCGCCACGTGTGTCCGTTCTACGAGTCCGGGGGAGGGGGTCAGACGGTCTCGGGCACGCGCAGGTGGGCGAGCACGAGGTCGAAGGTCGCCTCGTCGGTGACCTCGCCGGCGTACTGCCGGCCCAGCTCCTGCAGCAGCGGAGCGAGGGAGGCGCTCGCCTGCTCCAGAGCGGCGTCGTCGGCGAAGGTCACCGCGGCGGCGCTGCGGCCCTCCACCGGGTCGGCGAAGACGCTGACGCTGCAGAAGCCCGGCAGGTCGGACAGCCGCGGCACGATGCTCTCGGCGTAGGCGTCGAGGGTGGGGTCCAAGCGGTCGGGATCGGTGCGGCACCAGGTCACGCGGGTGCGCGCGCCCTCGGGGGCGCTCCGCTCGCGGTGCAGCAGGGCGATCTGCCACTCCTCCAGCGCCTGCGGGCTCTGCAGGATGTCCGCGGTCCGGGCGCGGATGCCGCGCATCTCGGACGCGCTGCGGTGCAGCGCGGCGAGGTCGTCGAAGGAGCTGGTGATGATGCACCGGCCCGAGCTGCGGTCGGCGAGCATCGAGATGCCGACGAAGCCGTCCATGCCCATCAGCGCCGGCATCGCCCGGTCGCGCAGGTAGACGAGCGCCTCGTCGATCCGGTGCGGATCACCGTGGAAGGTGGTGGAGCGTGCGTACATGCCGATTCCCCCTCGGACACCGGCGGTCGCCCCCTCAGGCGTCCGCCGCCGAGGGACACTGTGACGCAGGCCACCCCCTCGGGGCCAGTCGAGCGGCCGCGGTCAGACGGCCCGGACGTTCGCGACCGCGACGGCCATGCTGAACCCGATCGGGCCCTCGGCGTCGTGCATCGTGCAGTGCCCGACCGCGACGCCGGCGTCGCTGGTGTGGCCGCCGGACTCCAGGCCGATGTGCTCGCCGACGGGGTCGCGGCTCAGGGTGAGCGTGTAGTCGGCGTTGATGAACTCCAGCTCGCCGTTGCTGCGGTGCGCCAGCGGGCTGGCCAGGTCGGCGGCGAGCGTGGCGCGGACGAACGGCGAGAGCGTCTCGCCGTCGACCAGCGGGCTCTTCTCCTGGATCCACATCCGGCGGCGGGCCGGATCCTCGCCGAACTCGCGCACCGAACGGCGGAAGGTCGCGGGGTCGGGGGCGTCCCAGGCAGGCGTGCGCGTGGGCACCGGGCTCGGGGGCTGCTCGCCCCGGCGCAGCTGCACCGCGGTGGCCCGCGCGACCGTGCCGACGCCCGCGGTCACGGTCGCCTCGGTGACCCGGATGCGGCGCCCCTCGCGGACGACGACGCTGCTCACCTCGACCGGCTCGAACGGGGCGTTGCGGAACATGTCCACGGTGAGCCGGCTGAACTGGAACCCCGGGTTGCCGTGGGTGCTCTCCAGCTCGCGGGCCATCAGCCCGCCCAGCAGGCGGCCGTGGATCATGCCGGGCACCCACCAGCTCTTGGCGCTCTCGCCCGGGGCGAACCGGCCGTCGTCGGTCAGGGTGAAGTAGGCGGGCCGGGTCACGTCACACCTTCCGGACGTTGGCGACGGCGGTGCTCATGCTGAAGCCGATCGGCCCCTTCTGGTCGTGCACGGTGGCGTGCCCCACGGCGACGCCGTCGTCGCTGACGTGGCCGCCGGCGGACAGGCCGATGTACTCACCGACCGGGTCGCGGCTGAGGGTGAGCGTGTAGTCGGCGTTGATGAACTCGAGCTCGGTCTCGCCGCGGTGCGCCACCGGGCTGCCCTCGTCGGCGGCCAGCGCGGCGCGGACGAAGGGCGTGAGCTCCTCGCCGGCCACCAGCGGGCGGTCCGCGCGGATCCACATGCCCCGGCGGGAGTGGTCGCCGTCGGGGACGAACTGGAAGTAGGGATCGGTGATCCCGGTGGGGTCGGGAGCGTCCCAGGCCAGCGTGCGGGTGGGCACGGGGCCGGGCGGCTGCTCGCCGCGGCGGAGCTGCACCGCGCTCGCCCGGGCGACGACGCCGATGCTGGTCAGCACCGTCGCCTCGGTGACGCGGATGCGGCGTCCCTCGCGGACGACCTCCGTGGTCAGCTCGATCGGCTCGAACGGGGCGTTGCGGAACAGGTCGACGGTGAGCCGGCTGAACTGGAACTCGGGAGCGCCGAAGGCGGTGTCGAGCGTGCGGGCCAGCAGGCCGCCGAGCAGGGGGCCGCTGAGCATGCCCGGCGTCCACCAGCTGCGGGCGTCCTCGTCCGGGACGAAGCGGTCAGCGGTCAGCGTGAAGAAGGCGGGCCGCACGAGCAGGCTCCTCGGGGTGTTGCGAGGACCTGGTCGGGCCCTTCGGGAGGCGGGATGGGCCCCGAGCCTATCGCCGGGCCGCTGCGAGCTCCGTCACTGCAGGTGGCGCAGGAAGGCGGCCGGCCGCTCCAGGAAGGCGCGCCACGACGTCACCAGGTCGCAGTCGTCGTACTCGACCGGTGTGAGGCCGCGGTCGTCGAGCTGCAGCAGCGTGGCGCCGGGCAGGGCGGCCAGGACGGGGGAGTGGGTGGCCAGCACGACCTGGCTCCCGGCGGCCAGCATGTCCTGCAGGATCGTCAGCAGCATCAGGCTGCTGTCGAAGGACAGCGCCGACTCCGGCTCGTCCAGCACGTAGAAGCCGGGTTCGGCGGCCATGCCGGCGAGCACCTGCAGGAAGCCCTCCCCGTGGCTGCGGCCGAGCAGCGGGCCGTCGATGCGTTCGCTCCACCGCCCGCGACCGGAGAACTGGTCGGCCTGGGCGTGCAGCCGCTCGGCGCGGAGGAACAGCCCGCCGGTGGGCCCGCCGCGGGTGCAGGACAGCCGCAGCGCGCGGTGCAGGTCGGAGTCCTCGGCGGCCGGTTCCGCGATCGACCGCTGCAGCCAGTCCTGGCGGAAGGCGGTGACGCGGCGCGCCCACGCCGCGGCGATCCCCTCGACGAGCGTGGACTTGCCGGCCCCGTTCGCGCCGATGAGCACCGTGGCCCCGGGCGCCAGCGCGAGGCCGGACTCGTACACGTGCCGCACGGCGGGCACGGTGTAGGGCCACCGCCCCGGGTCGGACTGCCCGCGGTCGATGGTCAGCCCGGTGACCGGCACGCCGGGCTGCCGGCCGGTGCCGGATCGGGCCGCGGAGGTCATGGCGCGATCCTGGCAGCCGCCCGGAACCGGGGCGCCCCCCCAGGGCCTGTGCTGCGGGTCACCGGCCGGTCGCGGAGCGGTGATCGGGACGCAACTGACCGGACACACGGTCTTCCTAATTTCCTCGTCGAGCGGGCCGCGCGGCCCCACCGAGGAGGACCTCCATGTCCGGTCAGCACCCCCAGCGTCGGCGTCCCTGGTCGGCCCGACGCCGGCTCGAGCGGCGTGCCCCCGCCGTCCTGCTGGCGCTCACCGTGCTGCTCAGCGCGTGCGGTTCCGGGGACGGCGCCGGCTCGGGCGGCTCCGCCGACGACGGCGGCACGCTGATCATCGGGATGGAGTCGGAGGCCGACGTCCTGGACCCGCCGCGCACCGGCAGCTGGGTCACCACGCGCGTCACGCGGCAGATGTACGAGGGCCTGATCGACGAGGACCTGTCGAAGTCCTCCGAGGAGGTGCCGATCCCGCCGCTGCGCCCGGCCCTGGCCGAGTCGTGGGAGGTGTCCGACGACGGGCTCGTCTACACGTTCCACATGCGGCCGGACGTGACGTTCCACGACGGCACGGAGCTGGACGCGGAGGCCGCGGCCTTCAACATCCGGCGGATGTGGGACGAGTCGTTCGAGTTCTACGACCCCAAGTCGGCGGCGCAGAGCGCCTTCGTCTGGCAGCACCTCACCTCGGTGGAGACGCCGGACCCGATGACCCTGCAGCTGACCATGGCGCAGCCGTTCTCGGCCTTCCCGCGGCTGCTCACCCAGGGTGGCTACAACACGATCATCAGCCCGACGGCGCTGGCGAAGTACGGCAACGACGAGATCGCCGACCACCCCACGGGCACCGGCCCGTTCCGGTTCGTCGACCGCGTCCGCGGCCAGCGGATCACCCTCGAGCGCAACGAGGAGTACTGGGGTGACAAGGCGAAGCTGTCCCGGGTGATCTTCCGGCCGCTGCCGGATGCCAGCACCCGGGCCGCGGCCCTGCGCTCCGGCGAGGTCGACATGATCGCCGCCCCGTCCCCGGACAGCCTGCAGAACCTGCGCGACGCCGGCTTCCAGGTCTCCGAGGGGGCGCCCCCGCACCTGTGGTTCTTCAGCCTGAACGTCGCCGAGGGCCCCACGCAGGACGTGCGGGTCCGCGAGGCGATCAACCTGGCGATCAACCGCGAGGGGCTGGTCTCGGACCTGCTCAAGGACACCGCCGTCCCGGCGCAGAGCGTGCTGCCGCCGGCGAACCCGGCGGCGGTGCCCGACCCGGAGGCCTACCGCTACGACCCGGACGAGGCCCGGCGGCTGCTGGCCGAGGCCGGGTACGCCGACGGCTTCTCCACGGTCCTGACCACGTCGACGTCCGGGTCCGGCCAGATCATCCCGGTCGAGATGGCCGAGTACATCCAGGCCGACCTGGCCGACGTGGGCATCGACGTGGAGATCCGTGCCTCGGAGTGGATCTCCTACCTCACCACCTACAACCAGGGCCTGGCCCCCGAGGTCTCGATGGCCCAGATGTCGTGGGGCATGAGCTCCCCGTACTGGCTGAACATCCTCAACTCGTCGTCCCTGGTGGCGCCGAACGGGCCCAACGTCGCGGGCTTCTCGTCCCCCGAGCTGGACGCCCTCATGCAGCAGGCAGCCACCGCCATCGACGAGAACGCCGCCGACGAGCTGTGGAAGCAGGCGGTCGTCCTGGCCCAGGAGGCCCGGGCCATCGCCCCCGTGGTCAACGACAAGGCGCCCTACGTCCTGGGCCCGGACGTGCGCGGCTTCGTCTCGCCGAGCGAGGAGTGGTTCGACCTCAACGCCGTCTGGATCGACTGACCGCTGCTCTCCCCATCCCTATCGAGAACGGGACACCCCCATGGCACGACCACGCATCGCCGTCTTCTCCGGGCCCACCGCGACCATCGGGAACAGCCCGCCGCTGGTGACCTCCAACCAGGCACGTCGCCGGCACGGCCTCGAGCCGCTGCTCAACCCGGACGGCACCGCCCCCCGGTTCGACGTGCTGCGCCCGCAGCGGCTCGCCGCACCGGTCACCGTCTACATCGAGGCCTTCACCGCGCACCCGCTCGAGGCGGACGCCGCCGAGCTCTACGCCGCGCCGGACGGGTGGCTCGCAGCCGACGGCACCTTCTCCGAGGTGGAGCCCGACGGCGGTGGCACCCCGGTGCTGGTGGCCGAGCTGCGGCCCGAGGACGGGCTCGTCCCGCTGCCGTACATGGCCCGCCAGGCGGACGGTTCCGCGTGGGAGGACGCGACGACGGCCCCGTTCGCGCCCGCCGCGCTGTCCCGCCAGACCTTCTACCCCGACGCCAGCCGGATCTACGAGGAGATCGACCGGCTCGGGGCCGGAGGGGACGGCCGGCCGGTGGAGCTGTCGTCGGTGGCCGACTTCGACTTCTACCGGCCGCTGCCCTCCGGCGGGTACACGAAGGGGCTCCCGGCGGGAGCGCGGACCGACGCCGGCGAGGGGGACGTCGACCCGGAGCTGCTGGGCGAGGACTACTTCATCTACTACCCCCACCACCTGGGCCGGGAGCCCAGCCTCGCCCTGCTGGCCCGGGCGACGAACGAGGTGCAGGCGGTGGCGTCGTCCGGCCGGTACGCGGGCGTGCAGTGGCTGGAGGGGAGCCCGACCACCGAGGAGACGATGTACTGGCTGGGCCTGGTGATCGACACCGACGTCCCGCTCGTGGGGCACTCCGCGCAGCGCCCGCACCAGTCGCTGAGCGCCGACGGCGACCGCAACCTGATCGACGGGGTCAAGTACATCCTGTCCGGCGTCGCCCTGGACACCGAGGGGCGCAACCGCATGGGTGCGGTGATGGTGGTCGACGAGATGGTGTTCGCGGCGCGGGAGGTCACCAAGACCGACGCCCGCCCCGGGAACTACGAGGTGGTCGGCGGGCACGGCGGCGTCGTCGCCGACATCGGCGGCTACGGCCCGCCGCAGGTGACGTTCGTGTCCGCGCGGCGGCACACCTTCTGCTCCGACGTCCGCCTGCCGGTGCTGCCGTCGGCCGTCTTCGGCGTGACCGGCTCGCTCGCCGAGGGCGTCTCGGCCGTCGAGGTGGACACCAGGGACGCCACGGGCGCCCTGCTGGCCGAGGCCATGCCGGTCGTCACGATCACGAAGTACAGCCGGTACACCCCGCACGTCACGAGCGCGGCCGACCAGCCGGACCCGGCGGGCGAGGTGGAGGTGTTGGCGCGCATCGACGCCAACCTGGCCGTCAACCCGCTGGCCGGCTTCGTCGAGGAGGGCATGTCGCCCTACGGCACCTCGAACCCCACGACGGACGCGGCGCTGAGCGTGGCGATCTTCTCCGGGATGCCGGTCGTGCGCGTGGGCCGCGGCAACACCGGCGGCATGGCCTACAAGTACAGCTCGGTGTTCGTCACCGGCAACAACCTGTCGGCCACCAAGGCCCGCATCCTGCTGATGGCCGCCCTGCTCAAGTTCGGCGCGCTGCCTCCCGCCGTGGATCCGTTCTCCCCGACGGCGGACGAGCGGGCCGCGACGGAGAAGGCGGTGGCGGCCTACCAGGAGGTCTTCGACACCCACTGACGCGGAGGGGGCCGGCGCCGTCCCGGCGTCGGCCCCCGCTGCAGCGGTCAGCGGTGCGGGATGCCTCCGGGGCCGTGCCCCTCGGGCACCTGCTCGCCCTCGGCCACCGGGCCGGGCGGGGTGCCGTCGCCGAACGGGGAGCCGCCGAGCTCCTCGCGGCCGTGCGGGGTCAGCCAGACCGAGGTGTCCGGTCCGGCCGGGATGATCTGCGTCGGGTTGATGTCGGCGTGGACGACGTAGTAGTGCTCCTTGATCTGCGGGAAGTCGGTCGTGTCGCCGAACCCGGGGGTCTGGAACAGGTCGCGTGCGTAGCCCCAGAGCGCCCGGAACTCGGTCAGCTTCTGCCGGTTGCACTTGAAGTGGCCGTGGTAGACGGCGTCGAAGCGGGCCAGCGTGGTGAACAGCCGGACGTCGGCCTCGGTGATCGTGTCGCCCATGAGGAAGCGCCGGTCGGTCAGCCGCTCCTCCAGCCAGTCCAGCGCGGTGAACAGCCGCTCGTAGGACTTGTCGTAGGCGCGCTGCGAGCCGGAGAAGCCGCAGCGGTACACGCCGTTGTTGACCTCGGTGTAGATGCGCTGCATCACCTCGTCCATCTCGTCCCGCAGGGGCTCCGGGTAGAGGTCCGGTGCGCCGTCCCGGTGGAACTGCGTCCACTCGGTGGAGAAGTCGAGGGTGATCTGCGGGAAGTTGTTGGTGACGACGGCCTTCGTCGGGACGTCGACGATCGCCGGCACGGTGATGCCCTTCGGGTACTCCGGGTCGCGGGCGAAGTAGGCCTCCTGCAGCCGCTCGTAGCCCAGCACCGGGTCGCGGCCGCCGGGGTCGAGGTCGAAGGTCCAGCTGCGCTCGTCGTGTGTCGGGCCGCACAGCCCCATCGAGATGGCCGACTCCAGGCCGAGCAGCCGGCGCACGATGATCGTGCGGTTGGCCCAGGGACAGGCGCGGGCGGCGATCAGCCGGTAGCGGCCCGCCTCGACCGGCCAGCCGTCCCGGCCGTCGGCGGTGATGCGGTCCTCGATGTACTTGGTGTCCCGCTGGTACTCCGGCTCGACGTAGCCCGATCCGCTGGTACTCGTGTCACTCACCCCGTCAGCCTGCCCGGTCCCGGTCCGCCTCACACCCCCGGCGGGCCGACGTCACTCCGCGGGGCGGCCGTCCCCGCCCCGATCGACCCGACAGCGCCCGTGCGGCGCAGAATGCGGGCAGCGGGCGCCGAGCGGTGCCGGGAGTGGGGGAGCACGTGGTCGCGGTCGGGCAGAGCCCCTTCGACACCAGCGGCATCGAGGTCGGCGCGGACGGGATCCGCCGCTACACCGCCGTCGGCGGCACGGTCGTCGACATGCTGCGCCGGACCGTGGAGCGCTATCCGGAGCGGCCGGCCGTCCTCGAGCTCGGTGGCCCGTCGGCGACCTTCGCCGAGCTGTGGGACCGCGCGCTGCGCGTGGCCGGTGGTCTGCGCGACGCCGGCGTGCGGCCCGGTGACCGGGTCGCGATCCGGCTGGGCAACGGGCTGGACTGGGCGCTGGCCTTCTGGGGCGGGCACCTGGCCGGCGCGGTCGTCGTGCCGATGAACACCCGGCTGGCCGAGCCCGAGGTCGAGTACATCCTGGCCGACTGCGGGGCTGCGCACGTCGTCCTCCCCGGGGTTCCGCTGCCCGACGGCGAGCCCGGCGAGGTGCCCGAGCGCCAGCACGGCGACGTCGCCGCGCTGTTCTACACGTCGGGCACGACCGGCCGCCCCAAGGGCGCGATGCTCACCCACGAGAACTTCCTGTCCACGGTGGAGAGCGTCGTCCGTTGCCGGAGCCTGTCGCGCGGGCCGGAGCACGTCGGGCTCATCTCGGTGCCGCTGTTCCACGTCACCGGCTGCTGCTCGCAGTTCATGACGCAGATGGGCCTCGGCGGCCTGTCGGTGGTCATGCCGCAGTTCGCCCCGGCGGCGTTCCTCGCGGCGATCCAGGAGCACCGGGTCACGCTGGTGACCGCGGTGCCGACCATCTTCGAGCTCGCCCTGCGGCACCCCGACTTCGCGACGACCGACGTCTCGTCGATCCGCACGCTGAGCTACGGCGGTTCCCCGATCGCGCCGGAGTTGGTGCACCGGCTGCTGGACGCCTTTCCGCATGCGCGGGTGGGCAACGGGTTCGGACTGTCGGAGACCTCGGCGATCGCCACGTTCCTGCCGCACGAGTACGCCGTGGAGCACGCCGAGTCGGTCGGCTTCCCGACGCCGGTGAACGAGGTGCGCCTCGACGCGCCGGACCCGGTGTCCGGGGTGGGGGAGCTGCTGGTGCGCGGGCCGAACGTGGTGGCCGGTTACTGGGGCGACCCGGTGCGGACGGCGGAGACGTTCGTCGACGGCTGGCTGCACACCGGCGACATCGCCGCGATCACCGACGGCATGGTGCGGATCGTCGACCGCGCCAAGGACATGATCAACCGCGGCGGCGAGAACGTGTACTCCGTCGAGGTGGAGAACGCGCTCGCCGCGCACCCCGACGTGCTGGAGGTCGCCGTCGTCGGCGTCGCCGATCCGGTGATGGGGGAGAAGGTCGGCGCCGTCGTCCTGCCCCGGCCCGGTGCGCCGGAGGACTTCGTGCCCTCGCTGATCGCCTTCGCCCGCGAGCGGCTGGCCGACTACAAGGTGCCGCAGTACGTCCGGGTCCTCGGGGACGCGCTGCCGCGCAACGCCGGCGGCAAGGTGCTGAAGACGACGCTGCGCGGCAGCGAGGGGTGGATCGAGGTCCCGCGCCACCGCTAGGCGCGGGCCCGGGCGCCCCGGCGGTCAGCCCAGCGCGGGCGGCGGCGGCGGCGCGAACACGTGCTTCTCGAACGCGTCCGAGGCGCGCAGGATCGTGCGCTCGTCGCCGTGCTTGCCGATCAGCATCATCCCGACCGGCAGGCCCGCCTCGGTCATGGCGCACGGCAGGCTGATCGCCGGGTGCCCGGAGACGTCGAACGGCGCGGTGTTCACGATCATCTCCAGGCCGCGGGCGACGATGTCGGCGGTCGGGGCGTCCGCCGGTGGGAGCACGGTGGCCACCATCGGCAGCGTCGGCATCACCAGCAGGTCGTACTCGGCCAGCACGGCGTCGTAGGCCGCCGTGAGCGCCGGCACGAGGTTCATCGCCTTGGCGTAGTAGGCCCCGCCGTAGGTGTCGAGCATCCACTGCCCGGCCAGCAGCGTGAGCTTCACGGTGTCGGAGAACTGGTCGGAGCGCTCGGCCTGCCCGCGGGCGAAGTGCTCGAGCAGGTCGGGGGAGTAGCGGCCGCGCCAGCCGGTGCCCATGCCGTTGCCGCGCAGCATGGTGTCGACCATGCCCTCGCTGGCCACCGCGCTCCAGATCGGCATCGCGGCGCTGTGCCACGGGATCGACACCTCCTCCACGACCGCCCCGAGCTCCGCGTACCGGGCGACCGCGGCGCGGACCGCCGCGTCGACCTCCGGCTCCGAGAGCCCCTCGATGGCGAAGCCCTCCCGGACGACGGCGACGCGCAGCCCCGTCACGTCGCCGGTGAGCGCGTCGGCGTAGGAGGCCTGGCGCGGGGGAGCCGACTGGGGCCCGCCCTGCCGCGGGTCCATCCCGTCGGTCCCGGCGAGGACCTCCAGCAGCAGGGCGACGTCGGCGGTGGTGCGCGCCATCGGCCCGAGGTGGTCGACGGTCGGCTCGATCGGCATGGCGCCGGTGTAGGGGACCAGCCCCCAGGTCGGCTTGAGGCCGTAGATGCCGGTCCAGCCGGCGGGCATGCGCACCGACCCGCCCTGGTCGCCGCCGACGGCCATGTCGACCACTCCGGCCGCCACCAGCGCCGCCGATCCGCTGGACGAGCCACCCGTGGCCCGGTCGAGGGCGTAGGGATTGCGCACGGGGCCGGTGTCGGAGGTGTGGCTGCCGCCGGAGAAGCACAGGTGCTCGCAGACCGACTTGCCCAGGATCGTGCCGCCGGCGTCCAGGATCCGCTCGACCACGGTGGCGTCCGCGGCGGGCACGAACCCTTCGAGCACGGCGCTGCCGTTCATCATCGGGATGCCGGCGACGCTGATGTTGTCCTTGATGGCGAGCGTCTTCCCGGCCAGCGGGCCGTCGGGGGCGCCCTCGATCCGGGCCGTGACGTACCAGGCGCCGTACGGGTTGTCGGCCGGCTCCGGGCGGGTCGCCGGACCGCGCTCGTAGCGGACCTCCGGCACCGCGCTCTCCATCGCGTCCAGCGCGTCGTACCCGACCATCGGGCCCGCCTCGAGCAGGGCGCCGAACGTCTCGAGCTGGTCGGCGTCGAGCGTGAAGTGGAATTGCCGGGCAATGCGGGACAGGTCGTCTGCGGACGGGCGGGAAACCGGCACGGGTCACCTCTCGGGAATGGGCGGGGAACTCGACCGTAGGAGCGGATTGTTTCCCGCCGGTTCCGTTCCCTTTGCCGGTCCGGATCCCGCATCCGCGCAGGTGGGAGTGGTGCCCCGGACGTGAGCCGCACCACTTTTCCGTTGGTTCCAGGGCCGAAACGCCGCAGCAACAAAGCGCCCTTACGTTCTGCTCGGTCGCTCCGCCAGCGTCGTCCGGATGCGCCGATCCCCTTTTCCCGCACTGCCTGCACGTCGTGCTTCGTGCTGCCCCGATGGAGGGATCCAACCTTGCTCACCACCTTTGACCGTCGAGCCCGCCGGACGCGTGCCGGCCGGCTCTCGGCCGGCCTGCTGGCGCTGGCTCTGCTCGTCTCGGCCTGCGGCGGCGCTGACGCCGCCGACGACGGTCCCGCCGGCGATCCGCAGAGCGGCGGCACCCTCGCCATCGGCATCGAGTCCGACACCGACGTACTGGACCCGCACCGCGCGGGCGGCTGGGTGACCTACCGCGTCAACCGGCAGATGTACGAGGCGCTCGTCGACGAGGACCTGTCGAAGACCTCCGAGGAGGCCCCGATCCCGGAGATCATCCCCGGGCTCGCCGAGTCCTGGGAGGTCTCCGAGGACGGCCTGACCTACACCTTCCACCTCCGGGAGGGCGTGACGTTCCACGACGGGACCGACTTCGACGCCGAGGCCGTCGTGTTCAACGTCAAGCGCATGAGCGACCCGACGTTCGAGTTCTACGACGACCGCTCCGCCGGGCAGACGGTGTTCGTCTGGCAGCACCTGGCCTCGGTCAGCGCGGTGGATCCGCTGACCGTCGAGATGAAGATGACGCAGCCGTTCTCGGCCTTCCTGCGCCTGCTCACCCAGGGCGGCGGTGGCTCGACCGGGATCATCAGCCCGACCGCGCTGGAGAAGTACGGCAACGACGAGATCGCCGACCACCCCACGGGCACCGGCCCGTTCCGGTTCGTCGACCGCATCCGGGGCCAGCGCATCACCCTCGAGCGCAACGAGGACTACTGGGGCGAGAAGCCCTACCTCGACAGCGTCGTCTACCGGCCGCTGCCCGACCCCTCCACCCGGGTGTCCGCGCTGCGGGCCGGTGAGGTCGACATGATCGCCGTCCCGTCGCCCGACAGCGTGTCCAGCCTCGAGGAGGCCGGCTTCGAGGTCGCGACCAGCGCGCCGCCGCACCTCTGGTACCTGGCCTTCAACATGACCGACCCGGTCTTCTCCGACGTCCGCGTCCGCCAGGCGGTCAACTACGCCATCAACCGCGAGGGCATGTCCGCTGACCTGCTGCAGGGCACGACCAACCCGGCCTACAGCGTCCTGCCCCCGGCCAACAGCGCCTACGAGGCCAGCGAGGAGTACTTCGAGTACGACCCCGACCGGGCCAAGGAGCTGCTCGCCGAGGCCGGCTACGCCGACGGGTTCGAGACCACCCTGATGACCTCGGTCGACGGCTCGGGGCAGATCGTCCCGGTCCCGATGGCCGAGTACATCCAGCAGGACCTGGCCGACGTCGGCATCCGGGTCAAGCTCGACACCACGGAGTGGATCACCTACCTCACCGAGTGGGCCGAGGGCATCCCGTCCGGCACCGGCATGGCCCAGATGTCCTGGGGCATGACGACGCCGTACTGGCTGCGCAACGTCACCTCCTCGACGCTGCAGGCGCCCAACGGCTCCAACGTCGGGCACTACAGCAACCCGGAGCTCGACGAGGTCATGCAGCAGGCGGCGACGGCGCTCGACGAGGCCACCGCCGACGACCTGTGGCGCAAGGCGGCCGAGATCGTGCACGAGGACGCGGCCTTGGCCCCGATCGTGAACGACAAGGCGCCCTACGTGCTCAGCGCGGACGTGCAGGGCTTCGTGAACCCGAGCGAGGAGTGGTACGACCTCAAGTCGGTGTGGCTGCGCTGATGGCCGGCTACCTCGCCCGCCGCGCGGGCTCGATGATCCTGGTCCTGCTCGGGGTGTCCGTCCTGGTCTTCCTGATCATGCAGCTGGTCCCGGGTGACCCCGTCCGGACGATGCTCGGTCCCACGGCGACGGCGGAGTCCATCGCCGCCGTGCGGGCCGACCTCGGCCTCGACCAGCCGCTCGTGCAGCAGTACGTCAGCTACCTCGGCGGCCTGCTGCAGGGCGACCTCAACACCTCGCTGACGATGGCCCAGCCGGTGGCGGAGATCGTGTTCCCGAAGCTCGGCAACACGATCATCCTGGCCGCGGGGGCGCTGGTGATCTGCCTGGTCATCGGCGTCCCGCTGGGGGTGCTGGCGGCCACCCGCCAGTACTCGCTGTTCGACCGGGGGGCGATGTTCCTGTCGCTCGCCGGGGCGAGCGTGCCGGTCTACTGGGCGGCGCTGGTCGTGATCAGCGTCTTCGCCCTGAAGCTCGGCTGGCTCCCGACGTCGGGCATGTACGACGTCCGGGAGCCGGGCGGGCTCGGGGACCTGCTCCGGCACCTCGTCCTGCCGGCGGCCACCGCGGCGGTGGTCCCGACGGCGGTCATCGCGCGGCTCACCCGCAGCGTGATGGTCGAGGCGCTGCAGCAGGACCACATCCGGATGCTCCGCGCCAACGGCGTCCCCGAGCGGCAGATCGTCTGGAAGCACGCCCTCCGGAACGCCCTGCCGCCCATCGTGAACATCGTCGGCCTGCAGGTCGGCTACCTGCTGGGCGGCGTCATCTTCATCGAGGTGGTGTTCAGCTGGCCCGGTCTCGGCGGGCAGCTCTACACGTCGATCACCTCGAACGACATGCCGATCATCCAGGCCGGCGTCCTGTTCATCGCGCTGGTCTTCGTGGTCGTCAACCTCATCGCCGACATCGTCGTCGCGCTCCTCGACCCACGTACCAGGGAGGCCGTCGGATGACCACGACGACACTGGGCCACAAGGCCGTCTCGCCGGTGGCCGCCGGCGACACGGTGGCCGCGCACATCAAGAGCCGTTCCCGTCCCGCACTCATGTGGCGGGCGTTGCGCAGGGACAAGGCGGCCGTCGTCTCCATCGGCATCCTCGTGTTCCTGACGCTGGTGGCGGTGTTCGCACCGCTGCTGGCGCCCTACGACCCGCTCGACGGCGACGCCTCGCAGCGGCTCGAGGGCATCGGCACCCCGGGGCACCTCCTGGGGCTGGACGGCCAGGGGCGGGACATCCTCTCCCGGCTGATCTACGGCGGGCGGTACTCGCTGACGGTCGCCGTCCTGCCGGTGCTCGCGGCCGCGCCGATCGCGCTGCTGATCGGCATGTTCGCCGGCTACTTCGGCGGCCGGTCGGGCAACGCGGTGATGCGCGTCCTGGACGTGCTGTTCGCCTTCCCGGTGGTGCTCCTCGCGATCGCCATCGCCGCGGTCCTCGGCCCGGGCCTGTCCAACGTCATGCTGGCGATCGGCATCACGATGGTCCCGTACATGGCCCGGGTCGTGTACACGGCGACGGTCCAGGAATCGGCCAAGGAGTACGTCGAGGCGGCCCGTGCCGCCGGGGCGACGCAGGCGCAGATCCTGCGCCAGCAGCTCATGCCGAACGTGCTGTCGCCGCTGGTCGTCTACGGCACCAGCCTCTGCGGCCTGATGATCGTGCTCGCCGCCGGCCTGAGCTTCCTGGGCGTCGGCGTCACCCCGCCGGCGCCGGACTGGGGCGTCATGACCAGCGACGGCCGCAGCGTCCTGCTCGAGGGCTACGGCCACGTGGCGACGATCCCCGGCCTGGTGATCCTCGTCGCGGCGCTCGCCTTCAACCTCATCGGCGACGGCATCCGCGACGCCCTCGACCCGCACAAGCAGACCAGTTGAGAGCGACAGGAGATCCGACGATGACCGAACCACTGCTGCGCGTCGAGAACCTGCAGACCCACTTCGCCTCCGAGCTCGGCACCATCAAGGCGGTCGACGGGGTGTCCTTCGACATCCCCCGCGGCGGCATCCTCGGCATGGTCGGGGAATCGGGGTCGGGCAAGAGCGTGACCGGGCTGTCCATCCTGCGGCTGCTCGGCTCCCGGAACGCCACGATCGCCGGCGGCCGGATCATGTTCCGGGGCGAGGATCTGCTGACCAAGTCCGAGGCCGAGATGCGGGCCATCCGGGGCGGCAGCATCAGCATGGTCTTCCAGAACGCGATGACCAGCCTGGACCCGTTCTTCCGGGTGGGCGAGCAGCTGGTGGAGGTCCTCCGGCTGCACCAGGGGCTGTCCAAGAAGGAGGCCCGCGAGAAGGCGCTCAACGCCCTCGAGCTGGTGCGCATCCCCGATCCGGTGGCCAAGCTGAAGAGCTACCCCCACCAGCTCAGCGGCGGGCAGCGGCAGCGCGTCGTCGTCGCCCTGGCGCTGGCCTGCGAGCCGGACCTGCTGATCGCCGACGAACCGACGACCGCGCTGGACGCCACCGTCCAGAAGCAGATCATCGAGCTGCTCCAGGAGATCAACCAGGAGCTGGGGACGGCGATCCTGATGGTCACCCACGACATGGGCGTGGTGGCGCACATGTGCCGGACCGTGGCGGTCATGTACGCGGGCCGGATCGTCGAGCACGGCGACGTCGCCGACGTGCTGCGGACCCCGCAGCACCCCTACACCCGGGGCCTGATGGCGTCGGTCCCGCGGCTGCGCACCGAGGCCGTCGGCGAGGGGCACGTGCGGCAGCGGCTCTACCAGATCGGCGGGTCGGCGCCGCTGCCCCTGCGGCTCACCGACGGCTGTGCGTTCGCTCCCCGGTGTCCCGAGGTGGGCCCGGAGTGCTGGGAGGTGGACCCGCCGACGGTGGCGTCCGGAGCAGGGCAGGAGGCGGTCTGCCACCGGCGGGCCGAGGAGAAGGCGGCACTGACGGAGGTGGTCCAGCATGTCGGGGCGTGACGTACTGGTGCAGGCGCAGGATCTGCGGAAGGTGTACGCGAAGCCCACCCTCTTCGGCACGGGGGAGGAGTTCGTCGCCGTCCAGGGGGCGACCTTCGACGTCCTCCGCGGGGAGACCTTCGGGCTGATCGGGGAGTCCGGGTCGGGCAAGACCACGATCGGCCGGATGCTGCTGCGGCTGGTCGAGCCCACCAGCGGCTTCGTCGGCTTCGACGGGCACGACGTGACCCGGCTGACCCCGAAGGGCATGCGCCGGCTGCGGCAGCGCATGCAGATCGTCTTCCAGGACTCCGGCTCGGCGTTCAACCCGCGCCGTGCGGTCGGCGAGCAGGTGGCCTTCCCGATGCGCCAGTTCGACCTCTGCCCCAAGGACGAGGTGCGCGACCGGGTGGTGGACCTGCTGGAGCACGTGGGCCTGCGCGCCGACCAGGCCGACCGCTATCCGCACGAGTTCTCCGGCGGGCAGCGCCAGCGGCTGGGCATCGCCCGGGCACTGGCCAGCGAGCCGGAGTTCCTGCTGCTGGACGAGCCCACCTCGGCGCTCGACGTCTCGGTGCAGGCGCAGATCCTCAACCTGCTCCAGCAGCTGCAGGAGGAGCGGCACCTGACGATGCTGCTCATCACGCACAACCTGGCGCTGGTGCAGCACATGTGCGACCGCGCCGCGGTGCTGCACCACGGCGAGCTGGTCGAGTCCGGCCCGGTGGACGACATCTTCCACAAGCCGCAGAACGAGGTCACCCGCCGGCTGCTCGACGCCGTCCTCGAGCCGGTGGCCGCATGACCGCGGTCGAGGAGACGACGACGGCGGACCCGGCGGCGGTGGCGGCGCGGTTCCGGGAGCTGCCGCTGCGGGACCTCGAGCCCGCCCGCGGGGTGCGCTACCCGGAGCCGGGCGGTGCCCCGGCCGAAGGTGTGGTGCCGGCTCCGGAAGCTGCCGGACAGGCATCGGACAGGGACGACCCGGCCGCGCTCGGGCTGCAGGAGGCGGCCGCGCTGGTCGCCTCGGGGGCGCTGACCTCCACCGAGCTGGTCACGGCGGTGCTCGCCCGGATCGACCGGTCCGACAGCGTCCTGGAGTCCTACGCCGACGTGTACGCCGACGAGGCGCTCGCGCTGGCGGCCGAGGCCGACGCGGCGGTGCGCGAGGGCGGCCCGCTGGGGCCGCTGCACGGCCTGCCGGTCGCGCTCAAGGACCTCTACGACGTCGCAGGCCGACCCACCCTGGCCGGCTCCGACGTCCGGGCCGGGCACGTCGCGGACGCCGACTCGGAGGTCACCCGCCGGCTGCGTGCGGCCGGCGCGATCGTCGTCGGCAAGACCGTTACCCACGAGTTCGCCTTCGGCGTCGTCTCGGCGCCCACGCACAACCCGTGGGACGTCGGCACGATCCCGGGCGGCTCCAGCGGCGGCTCCGGTGCGGCGGTCGCGGCCGACCTCTGCCTCATGGCGATGGGCTCCGACACCGGCGGCTCCATCCGGATCCCCGCGGGGCTCACCGGGGTGGTGGGGCTCAAGGCGACCTACGGGCGGATCAGCAAGCGCGGGGTCGCGGCGCTGAGCTGGTCGCTGGACCACGCGGGCCCGCTGACCAAGACCGTCGGCGACGCGGCGCTGTGCCTGCAGGTCCTGGCCGGGCACGACCCGGCCGACCCGTCGTCGGTCGACGCCCCGGTCGACGACTACCTCTCCGGGCTGACGGCGGGGGTCGCGGGGCTGCGCATCGGCGTCCCGGTCAACTGGTTCTTCGACTGGTCCGACGACGACGTCGACGCCGCGGTGCGCACCGCGATCGCGGTGCTCGAGGACGCCGGCGCCACGCTGGTGCCGGTCGAGGTGCCCGACGTGGAACTCACCGAGGACGTCCTCTCGACCCTGGCCGGCGTGGAGGCCAGCGCCATCCACCAGGACGAGATCCGCCGCGTGCCCGAGGCCTACACCGAGGAGGTGCGGCTCCGGCTGCTCGCCGGGGAGCTGATCAGCGGCACCGCCTACGTCAACGCCCAGCGCGCCCGCGGGCTGGTGCAGGCCGGCTTCGCCACCGCCCTGAGCGACGTCGACGTCCTGGTCAGTCCGACGCTTCCCATCCCCGCCCCCGCCTACGGCTCGACGACGGCGGCCGTGCGCGGGCAGGAGCACCCGATCCTGTTCGCGCTCAACTGCCTCACCGCTCCGGCCAACGCTGCCGGCGTCCCCGCGCTGACCGTGCCCTGCGGGTTCAGCGACGGCGGCCTGCCGGTCGGCCTGCAGGTCATGGGCCGGCCCTTCGACGAGGCCACCGTGCTCCGGGTCGGGGGCGCCTACGCGGCGGCCCCGCCCAGGCCCCAGCAGTACCCCCCGCGGCCCCGCTGCACCGACTCCCCACCCGCCCGACCCCAGGAGGAACTCCCGATGTCCACCCAGTCCCGCGAACTCGTCGGCGAGGCGCTGGCGCTCGCTGCCCGCCAGGCCCGGCTCGACCTCGGCCCCGAACGGCTCGACGTCGTCGGCCCGATGATCAACGGCATCTACGCGATGCTCGACACGCTCGACGAGGTGCCGCTGGGGGAGACCCCGCCGGCCACCGCGTTCGACGCCCGGTGGGAGTGAGCGTGCAGCCCTACCAGCTGTCCCTGACCGAGGCCGCCGCGGCGATCCGCAGCCGCGAGCTCTCCCCGGTGGAGCTGACCGACTCCGTCCTCGAGCGGGTCGACGCCGTCGAGGGCCGGCTCAACGCCTTCGCCTGCGTGACCCCCGACCTGGCCCGCAAGGCCGCGGCCGACGCCGAGCAGCGGATCGTCGAGGGCAGCTACCTCGGCCCGCTCGACGGCCTGCCGCTCGGTGTGAAGGACCTCTACGAGACCGCGGGAGTCCCGACGACGTCGAGCTCCCAGGTGCGGGCCAGCTTCGTGCCGGACACCGACGCGGAGATGGTCGCCCGGCTGCTGTCGGCCGGCATGGTCATGATCGGCAAGACGCACACCCACGAGTTCGCCTACGGCGCGACCACGCCGACCACCCGCAACCCGTGGGACGTCGACCGGGTGCCCGGCGGGTCCAGCGGCGGCTCGGGCGCGGCCGTCGCGGCGGGGGAGTGCCTCGTCGGGCTGGGCAGCGACACCGGCGGTTCCATCCGCATCCCGGCCGCGGTCTGCGGGACCGTCGGGCTCAAGCCCACCTACGGCCGGATCTCCCGGCGCGGGGTGGCGTCCCTGTCGTGGTCGCTGGACCACGTCGGCCCGCTGACCCGCGACGTCGTCGACTGCGCGCACGTGCTGGCGGCGACGGCCGGCTTCGACCGCGCCGATCCCGCGTCGGTCGACGTCCCGGTGCCGGACTACGTGGCGGACCTGGCGGCGGCCGCGGACAGCGGCGTGCAGGGGCTCCGGGTGGGCGTGCCCTCGAACTTCTACTTCGAGCACGTGCAGCCGGAGGTCGAGGCCTCCGTCCGCGCCGCCATCGCGGTGCTCGAGGGGCTCGGCGCCACGCTGGTCGAGGTGACCGTCCCGTACGCCGACCAGATCAAGGCGGTCTCCTGGGGGATGCTCGGCCCGGAGGCCGCGTCGTACCACCAGAAGGCGATGCGGGAGTCCCCGGAGCTCTACACCGAGGAGGTCCGCGTCGCGCTGGAGGCCGGCGAGCTGGTGCTGGCCACCGACTACATCAACGCCACCCGCGTCCGCTCGCTCATGCAGCAGGCCTGGCGGCAGATGTTCGACGGCATCGACGTGCTGGTCGCGCCGTCGGTCCCGGTGGTCGCGCCGCGCGCCGACCAGGACGTGATCACCTGGGCCGACGGCTTCGCCGAGCGGCCGACCGACTGCCTGACCCGGCTGTCGGGCCCGGCCAACATCACCGGCCTGCCCGCCCTGTCGGTGCCCGTCGCACCGGTCGACGGGCTGCCGGTGGGGATGCAGATCATCGGCCGGCCGTTCGCCGAGGGCACCGTCCTCGGCGTCGGTGCCGCGCTGGAGACCGCCACCGACTGGATCGGGGCGCTCGCCCCGCTCTGATCCGCCGACCGGGGGGAGCGGCACTGCCCGGCAGGTCCTCGCGGACCTGCCGGGCAGTGCCGCGTTCTGGAGTCTCAGCGGCCGATCCGGCCCCAGCCCCAGCCGACCAGGTCGGGCCGGACCACCTCGGTGACCGCGCGGAGCAGCGCCGCGGCCTCGTACTGGGTGTCGACGACGGCCCGCACGGCGAGCAGGTCGTCGGCCAGCGCAGACACACCGGCGCAGGCGCCGGCCGCGGCGCGCACCCGGGACAGCAGGTCGGGATCGGGCGGTCCGACGACGTAGGCGGTGACCAGGTGCCCGGCCTCGCGGGTGACGCCCGGGAGGGCCTCGACCCGCTGGGCGTCGCGGACGACCAGCCGCCCGTCCTGGTACAGGTCGGTGGTGGTGTCGAGCCGGTCGGGCACCCACACCTCCCCGCGGGCGACGCGGCCGGGCGCGACCACGCCACCCACGACGGCGCACGCGCCGGGCTCGAGCCGCACCACGGTGTCGACCCGGGACCGGGAGCGCCGCAGCGGCACCAGCGCGTGCGGGAGCAGCACCAGCCGCGCACCGGCGGCGACCTCCAGCACGGTC
>JBEPZM010000024.1:0-21290 GCA_041640835.1 Blastococcus sp. | reverse complement strand
ACCGCGGTCGCCGCGGGCAGCCCGGGAGCGATGACCGGCAGCAGCCGGTTGGCGTAGTCGAGCACCTCGGCCGGCACGCGGTAGCCCCGCGTCAGCGGGCGGACGACGGTGTCGGGCCGGCCCAGCCCGGTGAGGGTCTGCTGCCAGTCGGCCGCCGACCACGGGCTGGTGGCCTGCGCGAGGTCGCCGAGCACGGTCAGCGACCCGGCCGCCAGCCGGCGGGCGACCGCCCGGCACTGCATCGGGGAGAGGTCCTGCGCCTCGTCCACGACGACGTGCCCGAAGCCCGCCGTCCGCTCGAGCAGGCCGGCGGCCTCGTCGACCAGCACCGCGTCGGCCTCGGTCCAGGGCGCCGTGCGGACCGACCGGGGCGGAACCGGCCAGGACAGCAGCGCCTGCTCGTCGTCGTCCAGGATCCCGCGGGCCGCGCGGGCGAGGAGGGCGGCGTCGGTGAACAGCGCGGCCACGAGCCCGGCGGCATCCCGCGCCGGCCAGACCTCGTCGCAGAACGCGCGGACCTCCGCGCTGCGGGCCGCTCTGCGCGTCTCGGCGTCGGTCGGGCTGCCGCCGGCCTCCTCCTTCTGCCGGCGGGCGTCCGCGGCGAGCAGCATCGCCAGCCGCTCGCGCCCGGCGGCGTAGTGCAGCAGCTGCTGGTCGTCGGTCCCGCGGGCGCGGCGGCGCAGGTCGTCGACGAAGCGCTTCAGCCGCTCCACCGGCACCCGGTAGCGGCGCCCGACCAGCGGCACCATCACGTCGTCGACCGGCTTGCGGATCTCGCCCCACAGCGCCCGGCGCAGCACCTCGGCCATCCGGACGTCGCCCTTGAGGACGGCGGCCCGCGGATCGTCGACGGCGCGCACCGGCACCCGGCCGGTGAGGTCGGCGACCGTCGACTGGGCGACGTCCACCTCGCCGAGGGTGGGCAGCACCTGCTCGATGTAGCGGAGGAAGGCGCGGTTGGGGCCGACGACGAGGACGCCGGTGCGGGCCAGCTGCCCGCCGTGCGTGTAGAGCAGGTAGGCGGCGCGGTGCAGCCCGACCGCGGTCTTGCCCGTGCCGGGAGCGCCCTGCACGCAGATCGACTCGGCCAGCGGCGCCCGCACGATGTCGTCCTGGTCGGGCTGGATGGTCGCCACGATGTCGCGCATCGGGCCGCTGCGGGGCCGCTCGATCTCGGCGCGGAGGAACTCTCCCGGGCCGTCGTCCCCGGTCTCGAGGCGCTCGTCCTCGTAGCCGGTGAGCTCCCCGTCGGAGAAGCCGAACCGGCGGCGGCGCGCGACGCCCTGCGGGGCGGCGGCGGTGGCTTGGTAGAACGGCCGGCTCATCGGTGCGCGCCAGTCGATGACCACCGGGTCGCCGGCGTCGTCACGCACGTGCCGGCGGCCGATGTGGAAGGTCTCGGCGGCCGGCCCGGTGCTGTCGGTGCGGCCGAAGAACGGCGGGACGCCGGGATCGGCGGCCAGCAGTCGCAGCCGCTCGGCGCGGGCGGCGCCGAGGCGCTCGGACGCCCAGGCGTCGACGCCGGCGTCGGTCACCGCGGTGGTCGCGACCCGCATCTGCGCGAGGCACTCCTCGGCGCGGGACAGGTGCGCGCGCTCGGCGGCGAGGACGGGATCGGAGGGGGGATCGGTCTCGGTGCGGGCGACGGGAGACACGGTCGGAGGACGCTACGCCGCGGGCCGCCGCCGGTCGAGGGCTTTCCGGCCTGCTTTCCCTGCGCGCCGAGTGGGGGCCGGAGGCTCCCGCGCAGGCGTGACGGACTCGCTCCACGGCGCCGGTCATGGCTCCTGGCCGCGGTGTCGTCCGGAGGACGACAGTGTCATAGACCACAACGACAGCGACGCGAGAGCCGCCTTCTCCAGGCAGTTCTCGCGTCGTTATCGCGATCCTCGCTCAGCGAGGAAGAATGGTTCAGCTGTGCGCGCGGAGGATCCGTCCGAGCTTGGCGATGAAGCGGACGCCGTCACCCTGGCTGGCACCGATCGGCGCGCGATCGGCCTGCAGGTAGGACGGGTCGGCGAAGAGCATCGGCGCGAAGCTCATCGGGATGTTGCCGAGCGTGCTGGGCCTGTGAGCGGTGTGCGTTCCCATGACTCTCTCCTGACAGATGTCGGTGGTCGTGATTCGCATCGGCCACGCTTGGTCGTTCCTTGAGTAGTTAACGACCAATTTCGGGATTGCATCGCGTGCATTTCTGAGATGCTGCTCACGCCGGTCCGGAAAAGTGTCCCAAGCCACGCTCTCAGCGTGTCCTGGACCACTTCCTGCACACGTCCGACCATTCCGGACCGGAATCGGTCGTCAGGAGCGGTCGGCCGGCTCCACGATCGTGACCTCGACCGCCCGGAACTGGCCGGGGGTCTCCAGCAGCACGGCCTTGGTGGGCTCGCCGACGTCGAGGGCGGGTTCCCGCCGCAGCGCGGCCAGGCCGGCGAGGCGCCGGTCGGTCAGCACCTCGTCCACCAGGCCCTTGTCCCCGCCGGTGAACAGGGCCACCACGTCGGCCAGGTGGGGCAGCAGCACCCGCGCCGCGGTGTCCGCCGCCGAGCTCACGACCGCGTCGGTCTGGTGTCCGCGCCGCCTGGCGAACCGCTGCTGGGACCACCCGCCGGCCGCCGTCCGCCCCTGGACCTGGCGGGCGTCGACCTTCGACACCACCAGCCGCCCCCCGTCGAAGACGCCGACCGCCCACCGGCCGCGCCGGACCAGCAGCACCGCCGCGGTCCGGTCGGCCCGCGCGGCCGCGGTGAAGCCGGCGAGCGCCGGCTGCTCAGGCGTCCAGCCGAACGGCGCCCGCAGGACGACCGTCGTGGTGTCCGCGCAGGTGAGCCGCAGCGTGCCGCCGGAGTCCGGGGCGACGTCGGCGAACGCTCCGTGCCGCTCTGCGACACCGTCGAGCCACCGGCCCAGCCGCTCGGGGGCGACGCCGAGCCGCCGGCCGCCGCCCGGGGCCGGCCGGGGACGGGTCACCGGGAGCGCAGGTCGAGCAGCCGGTCAAGGACGTCCCCGGTGCGCAGTCCGTCGTGCTCGTACTCGTTGGTCACCCAGGTGCGCACGTTGCCCACGGCGGCGGCGGTCTCCAGCGACAGTTCGGCGTCGACGTACATGTCGTCGAAGTAGACCGCTGCGTCCACCGGCACCTCGTTGGCGGCCAGCCGGGCCGGGTCGTAGAGGGGCGTGTGCTCCGGATGCTCGGCGAGCGCCTGCGCGGCCGCCGCGAACGGCCGCAGCGACGCGATCTCATCGAACATCCAGGGGTAGATCATCTCGCCGGTGAACGGCAGCGGGCGCCGGCCGACGTCGAACTCCGGGCCGCGCTCGGCCTCGGCGGCCCAGCCGGTCGCGCCGGCCCCGGAGCCGTAGATGCTCTCGTGGACGGCGGCGTACAGCGGGTTGTCCCAGAACGAGGTGCGCCGGGCGACCTGGTCCAGGAACGTGTCGGACAGCCCCGTGGGGGCGTCGTCGTCCAGCGCCTCCTCGGCCAGCCAGTGCAGCTCCTCCGCACCGGCCCCGGTGCCCAGCACCTGGCCGACGGTCTGCAGCCGGCGCACCGAGAGCCGGTCGCCGTCGGGCAGGGCGACCGGCCCCGCGGCGATCCGGTCGGCCATCTGACCGAACCGCGCGACGTCGCCCGGGTAGCGCTCGTAGAACCGGCGCACCTTGCCCGCCACGCGGGGATAGGTGCGGCGGTAGACCTCCCGTGCGTCCGCGTGCAGCCCGGGCAGGCCGCCGGTGATCAGGCAGCGGTCGAGCGCCTCCGGGGCCGTGGAGAGGTAGCTGAGGGTGAGGAACCCGCCGTAGCTCTGACCCAGCGTGGTCCAGCGCCGCCCGCCGTAGAGGGTGGCGCGGACGTGCTCGGCGTCGGCGACGATGGAGTCGGCCCGGAAGGCGAGCAGGTGGGCGGCGGCGGCCTGGGCGTCGGGGAAGCGCCGCATCGTCGCGCCGGTGACCCGGGAGCTGCGGCCGGTGCCGCGCTGGTCGAGCAGGACCACGCGGAACTGCTGGAGCGCCCGCGGCAGCCAGCCGCCACGGGTCGGCCGCGGCGACCTCCCGCCCGGGCCGCCCTGCAGGAAGAGCAGCAGCGGCAGGTCGGCGTCCCGCTTCTCGGGCTGCACCAGCTCGCGGACGAAGACCTCGATCGTCGCGCCGTCGTCACCCTGCCAGTGCAGGGGGACGGTCACCGACCGGTCGTGCACCAGCGCGCCGGGGAGCTCGTACCGCTCGTCCATCAGCGGGCCAGCGCCGGCGTGGAGGCGTGCTCGGCCGGCACGTGCAGCGACCGCTGGCTCAGCGCGACGACCACGGCGGCGGCCGCGGCCGCGAGCGTCGCCACCGCCAGGGCGGCGTTCGCCCCTGCGCCGTCGGCGATCTTGCCCGACACCGAGGCGCCGACGGCCACGCCCAGCGCGAGCGCGGTGCCGATCCAGGTGAACGCCTCCGTCACGGCGGCCCGGGGCACGAGCAGCTCGGCCAGGGTGAACGCGCTGATCAGCGACGGCGAGACCGCGATGCCCGCGAGCACGACGAACGGGACCATCAGCCAGACGTCGCGGACCAGCAGCAGCGGGGCGCTGAGCAGGGTCAGCAGCACGAGCACCCCGGCCAGGCGGTGGCGCAGCGGGAGCCGCCAGTGCACCGCGCCCCAGCCGATGCCGCTGACCATCGAGCCGACGGCGAGCCCGGCGATGAGCACCCCCGACATCGGCTTCTCCCCCGCCTCGTCGGCGAAGGCGAGCAGGGAGATCTGCAGGGTGCCCAGGATCGTCCCGACCGCGGCGGCCACGACGAACAGCACCTTGAGCCCGTCGCAGCGCATGGCCGAGGAGGCGGTGCGGTGCTCGTGCGCCGTCGGCCCGGGCTCAGTGCGGCGCTGCGCCGCGAACAGCAGGCTGCCCACGGTGGCGAGCACGAACGCCGTGACCAGGCCGGAGGTGGCGTGCCCGGTGGTGGACAGGATCGTGACCAGCACCGGCCCGAGCACGAACACCATCTCGTCGACCACGGACTCCATCGCCAGCGCGGTCGGCAACCGGTGGCTGCCCCGCAGCAGGTGGGTCCACCGGACGCGGATCATGGAGGACACCGGCGGGAGGCAGGCGCCGGCCACCCCGGCGGTAGCGAAGACGGCGAGCAGCGGCCAGTCCTGCCGGACGGCGACCAGGAACGCGGTCCCGGAGGCGACGAAGACCGCCAGCACGGGCAGCAGCACCCGGCGCTGGCCGTGCGCGTCCGACAGCCGGCCGATGACCGGGCCGGACACCGCCGTCGTCACGGCGCCGACGGCGGCCACGGCTCCGCCGAGGCCGTAGGAACCGGTCTCGGACGCCACGAGCAGCACGCAGCCCAGCCCCACCATCGACAGGGGCAGCCGGCCGATGAACGCCGCCAGCACCATGGGCAGGGCGTGCGGAGTGCGCAGGACCTGCAGGTAGGGATTCGCCACGTGGGGAAGAGCCTCCGTCGAACGGGTTGCGGCTCTGCCACGCTAACCGACCCCGGGCGGCGTCACCGGACGAGCGGAACGGCGCGCGGGGGTGGTCGATCCGGCCGCCGACGCCGTTGTCGGCGGTCGGATCCCGGGCACGCTATCGCGCTGCCCCAGGTCGGTTCCGCAGGCGGCGGAGGCGCCTCCCTCCTCAGGGTCGGCCGTACGCGGGGCCCACCTCCGCGTAGAAGGCGTCCCAGTGACCCGGTGCCGGGCCGGCGCCCAGTTCAGCCTCGAGCTTGGTCAGGTACCAGTGCCACCCCATCGCGAAGTCAGCGACGTCGGCGTCGGCGCCGAAGACCTGCACGAAGCGCAGCACGGTGCGGTCGCCCTCGGTGGTGAGGTCGAGGTCGACCCGCCAGGCGTCGGAGTCCTGCTGCACCCACTCGACGACCAGCCGCCGGGGCGGGTCGCACTCCAGGATCGTCATGGGCTCGCCGACCGGCTCCCCCTCCTCGTGGGTCATCGCGAAGGAGCCGGTGCCACCGGGGCCGCGGGCGCCGTCGTAGACGCCGATCCAGCGGGCCAGCCGGTCGGGCTCGGTCAGCGCCGTCCAGACGTCCTCGATGGGGTCGGGCCAGGAGCGGCGGAACTCCAGCTGCTGACGCCCGTCCTCCAGCCGCGTCACGACGCCCCGCCGGGCGTCCAGGTGCTCGGTCATGCCGGTCCTCCGCTCCTCCGCGCCCGCCTGCCGCGGGCGATCTCGGTGTCCAGTGCGTCCAGCCGCGCGGCCCACAGGTCGCGATAGCGCTCCAGCCAGTCGTCGAGCTCGCGCAGCGGCCCGGGGTCGAGCGCGTAGAGCCGGCGCTTCCCCTCGGCGCGCACGGTGACCAGGCCGGCCGCGCGCAGCACCCGGAGGTGCCTGCTGACCGCGGGCCTGCTCACCGGGAACCGGTCGGCCAGCTCCCCGGCGGCCAGCTCGCCCCGCGCCAGCAGCTCCACGAGCTCCCGGCGGACCGGATCGGCGAGTGCAGCGAGCGCGTCCACGGGGCATGCGTAACACATCGGTTACGTGAGAACCAGCGATTCCGGCGCCGCCCGTCGGGGCATCCGCGAACCATGACCGTCACCGATCCCGACACCCCCGACCCGCTCAACGACCCCCGCACCCTGCAGGCCGACCCGGGGGCCATGGGCCAGGGCGAGGACCTCGCCTCGACCGCCGACGACCCCGTCGCCGCGGGCGAGGACGAGCTCGCCACCAGCGACACGCTCGAGGACGAGGCGGGCGGCGGCGACGTCACCGGCGGCGCGTTCTCCGGCAGCTGACCCCTCCGCGGATGTGACGGGACGGTCCGGTCCGGGTACGTAGCGGCGGCCCACCGTCCAGCATCCGAGGAGGAGCCATGGCCACCGGTGAGACCGGTTTCGCGGACGTCTTCTACGACCTCGTCTCCGTGCAGTACCACTCCCTGAAGGCCGGTCACGACTACGGCCAGTACGTCCGGGACGCCGAGAACGCCGGCCTGGACGACATCGCCGCGTTCTTCCGCGAGGTGATGGAGCAGGACTCCGCTCGGGCGAAGCGCTGCCACGAGTTCCTGGGGCGCCTGCAGGGCACGGACCAGGGCGGCCCCGCCACCAAGTGATGCCCTCGCGGGGCACGATGTCCGCGTGATCCGGACACCGCTGACCCGCTGGTTCGACCTCACGACACCAGTGGTCGGCGCGCCGATGGCCGGCGTCTCCGGCGGCGCACTGGCCCGCGCGGTGTCGCAGGCCGGCGGGCTCGGGATGATCGGCGTGAGCGGCCGGCACAGCGCCGAGTTCGTGACGACGGAGAGCGCCGTGGCCGCGCAGGACCAGTTGCCGTTCGGCGTCGGGCTGATGATCTGGACCCTCGCCGACCGGCCGGAGCTGTTCGAGGCCACGGTCGCCGCGCAGCCGAGCCTGGTGTCGATGTCGTTCGGGGATCCGGCCCCCTACGTCGGCCCGTTGCACGACGCGGGGATCGCCGTCGTGGCGCAGGTGAACACCGTGGCGGACGCGCACCGGGCGCTCGAGGCGGGCGTCGACGTCCTGGTCGCCCAGGGCACCGAGGCCGGCGGGCACACCGGTCGGCGCGCGCTGCTGCCGTTGCTGACCGAGGTCCTGGCACTCACCGACCGGCCGGTCCTCGCCGCCGGCGGGATCGCCACGGGGCGCGCGATGGCCGGGATGCTCGTCGCCGGGGCGGCGGGGGTGTGGATCGGCACGGCGCTGCTGTCCTGCACCGAGGGGCTCAACGCCCCGGCGCTGCGGCAGCGCGTACGCGAGGCGAGCGGCGACGAGACGGTGCTGACCCGCGCCTTCGACGTCGCCGAGGGCATCGCCTGGCCCGAGCGCTGGCCGGGCCGGGCGCTGGCCAACGACTTCAGCCGCGAGTGGCACGGTCGCGAGCAGGAGCTCGTGGACGACGACGCCGCTCGCAGGCTCGTCGTCGAGGGCCGGCGTACGGGCGACCCCGCGCACGCCCCGCTCTACGCCGGCGAGGCGGTGGGGCTGGTGACGACCGAGCGCTCAGCGACGGACGTCGTCCGCGAGCTGACCGCCGACGCCGAGCAGGCGCTGCGCTCGGGCTCGGGTCTGCTGGGCTAGACGGCGCAGGTGTCGTCGGTGCAGCCGTCGGCGGCGGGGACGGTGATGAGCGGGTTCGCGTCGGCCCACGCGCGCTCGAGCATCTGCAGGAGCTGCTCGGCGGGCTGGGCGCCGGCGGCGCCGTACTTCCGGTCGACGACGAAGAAGGGAACCCCCCGCGCACCCAGCTCCACGGCCGTCGCGCTGTCCTCGCTGACCGCCCAGCGGAAGCGCCGGTCGGTCAGGGCCTCGCGCACCTCGGCCTCGTCCAGGCCGACCTCGACCGCGAGGGGCACCAGCGACTCGACGTCGAAGACGGACCGCTGCTCCTCGAAGTAGGCGTGCAGCAGGCGCTCCTTGAGCTCGTTGCGCTTGCCGTGCTCGGCGGCGAGGTGCAGCAGCTCGTGGGCCAGCAGGGTGTTGCCGCTGATGCCGTCGGCCAGGTGGTACTCCAGCCCCTCGGCGGCGGCGGTCTCCTCGAGCCCGCGCATGTTCTCGCGCATCTGCTCCACCGGGACGCCGTACTTGGCGGCCAGCGCCGGCAGCGTCGGGTGCGTCTCGCCCTCGGGGGCGGTCGGGTCGAGCTGGAAGGAGCGCCAGACGACCTCGACCTGGTCGCGGTGCGGGAACCGTTCCAGGGCGGTCTCCAGCCGGCGCTTGCCGACGTAGCACCACGGACAGACGACGTCGGACCACACCTCTACGCGCATGCCCGGCCCAACCCGGCCGTGCGGTCCGGCATTCCGGGCGTCACCCGGCCGACGGATGGACGTCGGCCCGGGCGCGGCCGTCGCCGGGCGTGGGGTCGAGGAAGACGTAGCGCACGCCCTCGTGCACGGCCACCAGCCGGCGCTCGGCCTCGTCGGAGGCCCGCTCGATGTCGGCCACCGTGGCGTCGTCGGCGAAGTCCACCTTCGCCGACACGATCAGCTGCCCGGGGCCGATGACGCTGGTGAGCAGGAACGGCACGGCGACGACCTGCGGCAGGCCCTCGATCTCGGCGCGCAGCGCGTCCTCGATGCGCGGCGAGACCGAGCGACCGATGAGCAGCGAGACGTTGGCCGCGGCGAGGTAGCCGGCGACGAACAGCAGCAGGACACCGATGGCGATCGCCGCGACGCCGTCCCAGACCGCGTTCCCGGTGATCTGCTCGAGGAACAGGCCCAGCGCGGCGAGCACGAGACCGACCAGCGCGGCGCTGTCCTCGAAGGTGACCGCCTTGACCGTGGTGTCGCTGGTCTGCGCCAGGTAGCGGCGCGACGTCGTCCCCCACTTCCGGGCGGAGCGGCGGACCTGCCGCACGGCCTTGAGCCAGGACGCGCCCTCCATGACGAAGGAGACCGCGAGGACGACGTAGGCGACGAGCGGCTCGCCCTGCTCCTCGCCGCCGACGATGGTCTCGACGCCCTGGTAGAAGGAGAACCCGGCGCCCAGGGTGAAGGTGGCCAGGCAGGCGAGCAGAGCCCAGAAGTAGGTCTCCCGGCCGTAGCCGACCGGGTGGCGCTCGTCGGGGGCCTTGGTGCCGCGCTTCAACGCGACGAAGAGCAGGACCTCGGTGATCGTGTCGGCCAGCGAGTGGGCCGCCTCGGACATCATCGCCGAGGAGTGGCTGATCAGACCGCCGACCAGCTTGGCGATCGCGATGCCCAGGTTGGCCAGGCCGGCCACGACCACGGTGGCGGTGGACTCACCGCCCGAGTTCTCGTCCGACGCCTCCTGGACGAGGGCGTGCTCGGCGGTGGGGGTCGGCTCCGTCACGGCAGCCCCGGTGCCCCGCGGGGCACCGGGGCATGCGCGCGGCGGTCAGCGAACGGTGATCAGCGCACGCCGACGAGGTCGACGACGAAGACGAGCGTCGCGCCGGGCTTGATGACGCCGCCGGCGCCGCGCTCGCCGTAGGCCTTGTGCGGGGGGATGGTCAGCCGGCGTCGTCCGCCGACCTTCATCCCGGCCATGCCCTCGTCCCAGCCCTGGATGACCATGCCGACGCCCAGCCGGAACTCCAGCGGGTCGCCGCGGTCCCAGGAGGCGTCGAACTGCTCGCCGCCGTCGTGGGTGACGCCCACGTAGTGGGCGCTGATCAGGTCGCCGGCCTTGGCCTCGGGGCCGTCGCCGACGACGAGGTCCTCGATCACCAGGTCGTCGGGGGCGGGCCCGGTGGGGGGCTCGACGTCCGGTCGGGTCAGCTCGGCCACGATGCCTCCTCGCTGGCACCGGGGCTCTCCCGGCGCCGCGACCCATCCAAGCAGCGCGACGGGCCGCCCGCCCGGGCGGTCACTGCACCGCGGAGGGATCCATCCACATGGTCTCCCACACGTGACCGTCCGGGTCGGTGAAGCTGGTGCCGTACATGAAGCCGTGGTCCTGCGCCGGCTGCCACGGCTTGCCGCCCGAGGCGAGGGCCCGGGCGAGCATGTCGTCGGCCTCCTCCCGGGACTCGACGGACAGCGCGTTGATCACCGTCGTGGCCCCGGCCGGGTCGCCGACGGCGCCGCCCGGGACGAAGTCGGCGAAGCGGTCACGGGTGAGCAGCATCGCGACGATCTGGTCGCTGATGACGACCGATGCCGTCCGCTCGTCGCTGAACTGCTCGTTGAAGCCGAAGCCCAGACCGCCGTAGAAGGCCTTGGCCCGGGCCAGGTCGGTGACGGCGAGGTTGATGAAGATCATGCGCACGGGAGGTCTCCTCGTTCGGTCGGTGGCCGGCTCGGCCGGTGGCACGCCCGTTCGCGTGCCGTCAGCCGATCCGACCGGCGACGGGAGGAGAACTCATCGACCGGGTGTCGGTGGCCGCCGCTAGCGTCGCGCCATGATCGACCACCTGGGCCTGCAGTCCACCGACCCCGCCGCTGCCGCCGCCTTCTACGAGCGGGCCTTCGCGGCCTGCGGCGTCCGGGAGATGATGCGGTACGACACGCCGCACGGGCCGGTGATCGGGCTGGCGGGGCCGGCCGGGCAGCCGCAGCTGTGGACGTCGCCGCTGGAGGGGCCCGGGAACCGGCCGGTGCACCTGGCCCTGGCCGCGCCGTCCCGCGACGCCGTCGACGCCGTGTTCGCGGCGGCGCAGGAGGCGGGCGCGGAGATCCTGCACGAGCCCCGGGAGTGGCCCGAGTACCACCCCGGCTACTACGGCGTCTTCTTCCGCGACCTGGACGGCAACAACGTCGAGGCCGTGCACCACGGGTTCCCCGAGGGCTGACACCCCTCCCACAGCGATGCGCAACTGGTGGTTGCGCTACCCCCGATGCCGGTCTACCGTCACCTGCAACCAAACGTTGCAGGAAGGACGAGGACATGGAACACGGGACGATCGAGCGGGAGCTCCACATCGACGCCTCACCGGAGGTCGTCTTCGACGTGGTGAGCAGCCCCGAGCACGTGCGCGAGTGGTGGCCCGACGAGGCCGAGTACCCGGCGGAGCCGGGCGGCGCGGGCCGGATCTGCTTCGGCGACCCGGCGGACGGCGGCACCTGGGTGCAGTTCACCGTGGTCGACGCCGTCCCCCACCGGCTGTTCTCCTTCCGCTGGACGCACGCCGACGGCGAGGTCGCCGCCCCCGGCAACTCGATGCTCGTCGTCTTCGAGCTCGAACCGGCGGCGGGCGGGACGCGGCTGCGGATGACCGAGAGCGGCTTCCGCGAGCGCGGCTGGGACGAGGCGAAGGTGGCCGCCGAGCACGCCGACCACGTCGAGGGCTGGGACCACTTCCTGCCCCGGCTCACCACGTACGCCGCACGCCTCGGGGCGAGCGCCTGAGCGCCGTGAGCACGGGCGTGGACGACGAGCTCTGGTCGGCGATCGGCGACCCGACCCGGCGCCGGATGCTCGACCTGCTGCTCAGCGAGGGCGGCGGGACGGCCACCAGCCTCAGCGAGCGCCTCCCCGTGACGCGCCAGGCGGTGGCCAAGCACCTCGTCGTCCTCGACCGGGTCGGGCTGGTGCACGCGACCGCCATCGGCCGGGAGCGGCAGTTCCGCGTCGACCCCGAACAGCTCGCCCGGGCCGTCGCCCAGCTCGCCGACGTCGGCGCGGCCTGGGACGCCCGCCTGCACCGCATCAGGCGCATCGCCGAGACGATCCAGCGCCGCGCGGACGAGAACGGACAGCAGTCCACCGAGAGGAAGCAGTAGAGAGGACCACGGAGATGGCAGACATCCTGCACCGCATCGGCGTCGAGAACTCCTCGCCGCAGCGGGCGTACGACGCGCTCAGCACGCTGGACGGACTGTCCGGCTGGTGGGCAGAGAAGACCACCGGGGACCCCGATCCCGGCGGCGTCATCGAGTTCCGGTTCGGGCCCGGCGGGATCGACATGAAGGTCGTCGAGCTCGACCCGGGCCGGCTGGTCCGCTGGGAGGTCGTCGGCGGGCCCGAGGAGTGGATCGGGACCGAGGTCCGGTTCGACATCCGCCAGGACGGCGACTGGACGATCGTGCTGTTCCGGCACGAGGGCTGGCGCGAGCCCGTCGAGTTCATGCACCACTGCAGCACCAAGTGGGCCACCTTCCTGCTCAGCCTCAAGCAGCTGCTCGAGACCGGGCAGGGGGCACCGGACCCACGGGACGTGCGGGTCAGCGACTGGCACTGACCCCCGCGACGTGCTGGGCTGGGCTCATGACCGGCCAGCAGCGGGACGGCGGGCAGGGGGCCTGGTGGACCAGAGCGGTGGTCTACCAGGTCTACCCGCGTTCGTTCATGGACTCCGACGGCGACGGCGTGGGCGACCTCGGCGGGATCCTGCAGCGGCTCGACCACCTCACCGACCTCGGCGTCGACGTCCTGTGGCTCTCGCCGGTCTACCCCTCGCCGCAGGCCGACAACGGTTACGACATCAGCGACTACACCGACATCGATCCGCTCTTCGGGACGCTGGCGCAGCTCGACGAGCTGATCACCGCGCTGCACGCGCGCGGGATGAAGCTGGTCATGGACCTCGTGGTCAACCACACCAGCGACGCGCACCCGTGGTTCGAAGAGAGCAGGGCGTCGCGATCGTCACCGAAGCGGGACTGGTACTGGTGGCGGCCGCCACGGGCGGGCATGGCGGCCGGCGACCCCGGGGCGGAGCCGACGAACTGGCAGTCGTTCTTCTCCGGGCCGACGTGGGCACTGGACGAGGCCAGCGGCGAGTACTACCTGCACCTGTTCGACCGCCGGCAGCCCGACCTGAACTGGGAGAACCCACAGGTCAGGCACGCGGTGTACGAGATGATGCGGTGGTGGCTCGACCGCGGGGTCGACGGCTTCCGCATGGACGTGATCAACATGATCAGCAAGGACGTCGGGCCGGCCGGCGAGCTGCACGACGGTCCGCCGCTGCCCGGCTCGGCGCTCGGCAGCGGCTTCGCCTCCTTCATCTGCGGCCCGCGGATCCACGAGTTCCTGCAGGAGATGCACCGCGAGGTCTTCGCCGGGCGCTCGGAGGCGCTGCTGACAGTCGGCGAGATGCCCGGCGTGACCGTCGAGCAGGCACGGTTGTTCACCGATCCGGCCCGCGCCGAGGTGGACATGGTGTTCCAGTTCGAGCACGTCGGCCTGGACCACGGGACGTCGAAATGGGACGTCCACCCGCTGCGGATGCGTGACCTCAAGGCCTCGTTCGGCCGCTGGCAGGCGGGGCTCGCCGACGTGGGCTGGAACTCGCTCTACTGGGACAACCACGACCAGCCGCGCGCGGTGTCCCGCTTCGGCGACGACTCCCCCGCGTTCCGGCGGGACTCGGCGACGTGCCTGGCCACGCTGCTGCACCTGCACCGCGGGACGCCGTACGTCTACCAGGGCCAGGAGCTCGGGATGGCGAACTACCCGTTCACCTCCCTCGAGGAGTTCGCCGACGTCGAGTCGCTCAACCACCACGTGCACGCGGTCTCGGTCGGGCACGATCCGGCCGAGGTGCTCGCCGCCCTGCGGACCAGCAGCCGCGACAACGCCCGCACGCCCGTGCAGTGGGACGAGTCGCCGAACGCCGGGTTCACCACCGGCCGGCCGTGGCTGGCGGTCAACCCGGACCACGTCGAGTGGAACGCGGCGGCGCAGCGGAACGACCCGGCGTCGGTGTTCGCCCACTACCGCCGGCTGATCGCGCTGCGGCACGACGACCCGGTGGTGGCGCTCGGCGACTTCCACCTGCTGCTGCCGGAGCACGACGAGGTGTACGCCTTCACCCGCTCGCTGGCGGGCAGCACGCTGCTCGTGGTCTGCAACGTGTCCCGGACGCCGCACGACCTGACCGCGCTGCTGCCCGAGGCGGTCGGTGCCGAGCTGGTGCTGGGCAACCTGCCCGAGGACGACCCCGCGGTGCTGCGCCCCTGGGAGGCTCGCGTCCTACGGCTCTCAGCGTGACCGCCCCCGGCGGACGCCCTCCATCGTCGCGACGGCCTGCCGGCACCTCCGCTCGACGCCCCGCAGTGCGCCCGAGGGTGGCGTGAAGGCGCTGATGCGGGTGCGGCGGTCGTCGCTCCCCAGGAGGACCGCACCGGCCTCGTAGTCGAAGCGGGCCACCTCGTCCCACGGGACCACGTGCCTTCGCAGGAAGTTGACGACCACCACCTGCGCGCCCAGTTCGACGCGCATCCGGTCGGTCCGCCACGCTGCGGCCAGCGCGCCGAGCCCGCAGAGGACCGCCAGCAGGAGCACCCGTCCCCCGTCGGCCAGGCCGCCGGCGATCACCGCGGCCCCGGTGATCGCGAGCGCGCCGCCGCTGATGATGCGCTGACCGGACGGCGGACGGAGCACGGTCACGGCGCGAACCTAGGTGGCGTGTCGCTGGAACGCTTGACCCTCGACCGGGTCGAGGCCCGACGGTGACGGGCGTGGAGGAACGCATGCGGGGGATCGGCGAGCTGGCCCGGGACTCGGGCCTGACGGTGAGCGCGCTGCGGTTCTACGACGGCGCCGGCGTGCTCGTGCCGGCCCGCGTGGATCCGCACAGCAACTACCGCTGGTACAGCGACGAGCAGGTCGTCGTCGCCCGGCTCGTGGCCCGGCTGCGGCGGGTGGCGATGCCGCTCGCCGACATCCGCCGGGTGCTCGAGCACCGGGACGATCCCGCCGTCGTCGACGCGGTCCTGCAGGCGCACCTGTCGCGCCTGGAGGACGGCCTGGCCGACGCCCGCCGCGAGCTCTCCGCTGCCCGATCCCTACTGGCCCAGGAGAACCCGATGTCCGGAATCACCACCACCACGTCCGCCCTGCTCGACGCGCTGCGCGCCGTGCGCGTCGCCGTCGGGACAGATCCCGAGCTGCCGATGCTCACCGGCGTCCTGCTCGACGCCGACGACGACGCCGTCCGGCTCGCCGCCACCGACCGGTACCGGCTCGCCGTCGCCACTGTCGAGGGCGCCCGGCTGGACGGGCCGTCGGTGAGCGTCCTGCTCCCGGTGGCGCTCGTCGACGAGCTGTTGGAGATGAGAGGTGACGAACCTGTCCGCCTCGCGGTCGAGGGCGACGAGATCGTCGTCGAGATCGCCGGGCGAACGGCGCGCGGCCGGCGGCTGGACGCCGAGTTCCCCGACTACCGCCGCGTGATGCGCGCCGAGAGCCGGCACCACGTCGACGTCGACGTCGCCGCGCTGCGCGCCGAGCTGGCCGCCGCCCCGACGCGCACCGTGCCGACCGGCCCGGACGGCGCCGAGGAGACCGCCACCGTGCTCACGCTCGCGGACGTCGAGCTGGGCGTGAACCGCGCGTTCCTGCTCGAGGCGCTCGACGCGGGGGCCGCCGGTCAGCTGGTGCTCGAGCTCGACGGGCCGCTCGCCCCGCTGGTGCTGCGCGACCCGCGCCGCCCGGACGACGTCCACCTGCTCATGCCGATCCGCCTGACCTGAGGGCGGCTCGTGCACGAACCGTCGTCTCCAGCGGCCCGGAGCGACGGTTCATGCACGAGCGGCGTCAGCTCAACGGTGACCGGGGCAGCAGGCGGTCGCTGATGATCCGCTTCTGGATCTCGCTGGTGCCCTCGAAGATCGTGGTCAGCCGGGCGTCGCGCCAGTGCCGCTCGACCTGCCGCTCGGTGGTGTAGCCGTTGCCGCCGTGCAGCTGCATCGCCTGGTTGGTCACCCGCACCGACATCTCGGTGGCCTCCAGCTTCACCATCGAGGCCTCCTTGGCGACAGGCAGGCCGAGGTCGATGAGGTGCGCCACCTGCCGGTAGAAGGCCCGCGCCTGCTCGATCTGCGCAGCCATCTCCGCGACGGCGAACCGCAGCGCCTGGAAGTCGCCGATCGGGTGGCCGAACTGCTCGCGCTCCTGCAGGTAGAGGATCGAGTCCTCCAGCGCGGCGCGGGCCAGGCCGACGGCGCGGGCGGCGGTGTGCACGCGGGCGGTGTTGAGGAACTTCTGCGCCTCGGCGAACCCGGCCTGCTTGGCCGCCTCGCCCTCCTCGCCGCTGTCCTCCCGCGCGGCCTTCGCCTCGTCGATGATGTTCTCCGCCGGGATCCGGACGCCGTCGAAGGTGAGGTCCCAGGTCAGGAAGCCGTGGTAGCCGATCTTGTCGATCGGATGCCCGGTCAGTCCCTCCGGGAACTCGCCGCGCTTCTTCTCCAGCAGCAGGTTGATCAGCCCGGCCGAGCGCGACTCCCCTTCCTCGGGCTCGCGCTCGCGGACCAGCACCTGGATGAAGTCGGCCGCCTCGGCGTTGCCGCACCAGCGCTTGCGGCCGGTCACGACCCACTCGTCGCCCTCGCGGACGGCGCGGGTCGAGACGCCGGCGAGGTCGGAGCCGGCGTCAGGCTCGGACAGCGCGATCGCGCCGATCCACTCGCCGCGGGCGCTGCGGCGCTGCAGCTCGTCGCGGCGGTCGGCGTCGGGCACCGCCGTCCCGAGGCCCTGGGAGCGGGCCAGGATGCTGGCCGACGACATCCAGGCGCGAGCCAGCTCCTCGCTGACCATGCAGTACTCGAAGACGCCGAGGCCCAGGCCGCCCTGCTCGGCGGGCACGGTGATGCCGAAGTAACCGAGCTCCGCCAGCCGGGCCAGCAGCGAGGCGGGGATCAGGCCTTTCTGCGGGTCGAGCTCGTTCGCGACCGGCAGCACCTCGTCCATCGCGAACCGGCGCGCCTGCAGCTGGAGCTCCTCGCGCTCCGGCGTGTGCCACGGGGGCAGCAGCACCGGCGGCGGGGGCAGCAGGGTCTCGGTCTCGCTCGACGTCATCGTCGGGTCTCCACTCGGTCCGGGCGGATGATCACGTCCACCTTGGGGGCTGGGCCTTCCCCCCGCAGGACGACGTCATCCGCGCAGGTGACCAGCCTCACCGGCCCCCTTCCGGACTTTCGGTGCAGAAAGTCCGGGACTTTCGGTGCAGGAAGTGCGGTCAGGGGGTGCGGCTCCGCTGGCGGGCGAGCTCGACGTAGTGCTCGACCGCGGCCGGGTCGTCGACGGTGCCGACGTTGACCGCCTTCCCCGGGTCGACGCCCTGGAAGAGCCGCTTCAGCGGAACCTCCAGGCGCTTGCCGGTGCGGGTGTGCGGCACGGCCGGGACGGCGAGGATCTCGTCGGGCACGTGCCGCGGCGACGCCTGCTCCCGGATCACCGCCCGCAGCCGGGCGACCAGCTCCCCGGTGAGCTCCTCCCCCGGTGCCAGCTGCACGAACAGCGGCATCCAGTAGCCGCCGTCGGCCTGCTCCACCCCGAGGACGACGCAGTCGAGCACCTCCGGGACCGACTCGACGGCGGCGTAGATGTCGGCGGTGCCCATGCGCACGCCGCCGCGGTTGAGCGTGGAGTCCGAGCGGCCGGTGATGACGCAGGTGCCGCGCCCGGTGATCTCCATCCAGTCGCCGTGCCGCCACACCCCGGGCCACGGCTCGAAGTAGGCCGCCCGGTAGCGGGCGTCGCCGGGGTCGTTCCAGAACCGCAGGGGCATCGAGGGCATGGGCTCGGTGATCACCAGCTCGCCGAGCTCGCCGGTCACCGGCTCTCCCTCGGGGTTCCACGCCGCCGCGGCGACGCCGAGCAGCGGGCGCTGCAGCTCCCCCGCCGTCACCGGCAGCAGCGGCGAGGCGCCGATGAACCCGGTGGCGACGTCGGTGCCGCCCGACAGCGAGCCGAGCAGCACGTCGTCGGACACCGCGTCGTACACCCAGGAGAAGGCGGCGGCCGGCAGCGGCGAGCCGGTCGAGCCGACGCCGCGCAGCGCGGAGAGGTCGTGGTCCCGCCCCGGCCGCAGCCCGGCCTTCTCGCACGCCGACAGGTAGCCGGCGCTCGTCCCCAGGTAGGTCATCCCGGTGCGCGCGGCGAGCGCGAACTGCGCGTCCGGCGTCGGGTAGGCCGGCGCCCCGTCGTGCACCACGAGCGTGCAGCCCGACAGCAGCGTCGACGTCGCGATGTTCCACATGATCCAGGCGGTCGAGGCGTACCAGAAGAAGCGGTCGCCGACGCCGACGTCCATGTGCAGCTCGGCGGCCTTGCGCTGCTCGAGCACCACTCCGCCGTGGCCGTGCACGATCCCCTTGGGCAGGCCGGTGGTCCCCGACGAGTAGACGATCCACAGCGGGGCGTCGAAGGCCGTCGGCTCGAACCGAGGCTCCTGCGCGTCGGCGACGGTGTCCGCCCAGGCCAGCGCCCCGTCGGGCAGCTCAGCCGGGAAGAGCCGGGGCACCGAGATCGTCGTCCGCACGCTGGGCAGCGACGCCCGCAGCTCCGCGACGACCCCCCGCCGGTCGAACTCCTTCCCGTTGAAGCGGTAGCCGTCGACGGCGACCAGCACGGTGGGCTCGATCTGGGCGAACCTGTCGAGGACGGCGCGGGTGCCGAAGTCCGGCGCGCACGCCGACCACACCGCCCCGATCGTGGCCGCGCCGAGGAAGGCGACCACCGCCTCGGCCACGTTGGGCAGGTAGCCGGCCACCCGGTCACCCGGGCCGACGCCGAGCCGCCGGAGCGTGGCGGCGAAGGCGCCCACCTGCCCCCGCAGCTCCGCCCAGGAGATCTCCACCGGCTCGGCGTCCTCGGCCGTGGCGATGATCGCCGGGTGGTCCGGCGTGCTCTGCCGGAAGACCTGCTCCGCGAAGTTGACCGTGGTGCCGGGGAACCAGACGGCGCCGGGCATCCCGCGGTCGGTCAGCACGTGGGAGTCCGGGACGTCGAGGATCCCGGTCCAGCGCGCCAGGTCGCCCCAGAACTGGTCCAGGTGCTCGACCGACCAGCGCCACAGGGCGTCGTAGTCGACCGGGTCGCCGAAGGCGAGCCCCCGGCGCTGCGCCACCCATCCGGCGAACGCCGCGATCCGCGTGCCGCGGATGGTCTCGGGGGTCGGCTGCCACAGGACGTCGCTCACGGTCCGACCCTGCCATCCTGACGACGGCGTGCCCACCGGAGACAGGAGCCACCGTGCCCGACGACGAACTGAACGTCCTCGGCGGCCCGCTGCAGCCCTGCGGCACCGAGCCGCTCACCGGCTTCTACCGCGACGGCTGCTGCAGTACCGGCCCGGAAGATCTCGGCTCGCACACCGTCTGTGCCGTCGTCTCCGCCGAGTTCCTGGAGATGCAGCGCGCGCTGGGGAACGACCTCTCCACGCCGCGGCCCGAGTACGGCTTCCCCGGCCTGCGCCCCGGGGACCGCTGGTGCGTCGTCGCCGTCCGCTGGCTGCAGGCCTACGAGGCCGGCGCCGCCGCGGGCGTCGTGCTCGCCGCCACGAACCAGCGCGCGCTGGAGATCGTGTCGATCGAGGCGCTGCGCCAGCACGCCGTCGACGTCCCCGACGACATCAGCGCCCTGGAATGACGGAATGAACCCCGGCCCGGCGGCGCTGCGGCGGTCATGAGCGACCTCCTCGACGTGCCGGTGACCACCCTCCAGGGCGAGACGACGACGCTGCGGGAGCTGACCGGCGGCGGGCCGGCGCTCGTGGTGAACGTGGCCAGCAAGTGCGGCCTCACCCCGCAGTACGCCGGGCTGGAGGCGCTGCACGAGGAGTTCTCCCCCCGCGGCTTCACCGTCGTCGGCGTGCCGTGCAACCAGTTCATGGGCCAGGAGCCCGGCACGGCCGAGGAGATCGCCGAGTTCTGCTCGGCCACCTACGGCGTCACCTTCCCGATGACGGAGAAGGCCGAGGTCAACGGCGAGAACGCGCACCCGCTGTTCCAGCAGCTGACGTCGGTGCCCGACGCCGAGGGCAAGGCCGGCGACGTCGCCTGGAACTTCGAGAAGTGGCTCATTGCCGGGACGGGCGACGTCGTCGCGCGCTTCCGGCCGATGACCGCGCCCGACGCTCCCGAGGTGCGCGCCGCGATCCAGTCGGTCCTCCCCGGCTGACCGGGCTACGTTCGGGCCCATGGCCGACCTCCGCTTCTGGTTCGACCCGGTGTGCCCGTTCGCCTGGATGACGAGCAAGTGGGTCCGCCAGGTGAGCGCCCAGCGGCAGTACGACGTCGAGTGGCGGTTCATCTCGCTGCGGCTGCTCAACGCGCACATCGACTACGCGACCCAGTTCCCGCCCGAGTACGAGGCCGGGCACACCGCCGGCCTGCGCCTGCTCCGGATGTCGGCGCGCGCCCGCGCGGACCACGGCCCGGAGGCTGTCGACCGGCTCTACGCCACGCTGGGCACGCACGTGTTCGAGGTGCCGGCCACCCGGGGTGACGCGGGGCGGCGGGGCACCCGCGAGTTCGTCGAGCCGGTCTTGGCCGAGGCGGGGCTGCCGGCGGACCTGGCGGAGGCGCTGGACGACGACGCATGGGACGCGCAGATCCAGGGCGAGACGGACGAGGCCCTCGCGCTGACCGGCAAGGACGTCGGGACACCGATCCTGCACTTCCAGCCCCCCGAGGGCGTCGCCTTCTTCGGCCCGGTGATCAGTCGGCTGCCCGCCGACGACGAGGCCGTCGCACTGTGGGACCACGTCGTCGGCCTGGCCGCGTTCCCAGGCTTCGCGGAGTTGAAGCGGAGTCTCCGGGAGCGTCCCCAGCTGCCCGCGTTCGGCGTGCGCACCGACGAGGCGGGCCGCCAGGAGGACTGGCACGGCGGCAGTCGCCGGCAGAAGCGGTAGCACGACGACCTCCCCGACGCGGCCTTCTCGCGGCGTGCGGAGCTAAGGTAAGCCTTAGCAATACCGTCGCCGTCGCCCAGGAGCTGCTCGTGACCACCACGGCCGACGCTCCCGTGCGGAGCGGCGCGCGCTCCCGCGCGCCCGAGAGCGGCGCCCGGTCCCGGCGGCTGCTGTTCCTGCTGGCGCTGGTCGCGCTCGTGGCGGCCGCGGCGCTGGCCAGCATCGCCGTCGGCACCCGGTCGCTGGCGCCCGGCGAGGTCT
>JBEPZM010000023.1:0-21524 GCA_041640835.1 Blastococcus sp. | reverse complement strand
GCGGCCGAGCAGGCCCGCACGCGTGCCCCCGCAGGGGTCGCCGAGCACATGCGAGAGCCACGGTAGGACCGGGCTGACGCGCCCGACGGGCTCAGGTCCGCGGCGCCAGTTCGTACGTCGGGCCGAGATCGGTGGGGCCCGAGTCGGGCACTTCGTGCAGGATCTTCGGCTCGCTGTGCAGCAGACGGTGGACGGCGGCCCTCGCCCGATCGACGTCCAGCCCCGCAGTCCGAGCGATGTCCTGCAGGTGCGGCGCGCCGGTACCGACCTCCGCCTCGGCCACGGCCCGGTACACCGCGGCGTCCTCCCCCGACAGATCCTCGACTCGCATGGTCGTCCTCCTCGGACCGCAGCCCGACACCGTGCTCGGCGTCGCGGGACGGCCTACCCGACTTCCCCACCCCTATCCGGACGGCGCGCGCACATCGGCAGATCTGCCGATGACCGCCCCGGGTGCGCGGCTGGCATGACGGGTACTGCTCCACGCTGTGGGGGCGGGCTCAGTGCGGCCAGCGCTCGGGGCAGGTCGTCCACGACCACGGCGTCGGTCCCCGCGGACACCAGCAACCGGGCCAACGTGGTCTGCGGGCACCACACCAGCAGTTGCCGGCCGCAGCGGTGCAGCAGTGCCAGCAGCCGCGCCAGGAGTCCGGAGTCGATCCGACCACCTGTCGTTCCCTCCCGGAGCGAGCCCACGTGGAGTGCCAGCACCTCCACGTCCATGTGGACGCAGGCCGCCACGGCCATCTCCACGGGGAACCGGTACCAGGTCAGCAGTCCCAGGGGCACCCGCGGCGCCGTCGCCCGCAGCAGCGCCAGGGCTGCCGGGTCGAACGACGAGACCATCAGGGGCCGCCGCGTCGCCTCCGCCGCCACGACCGGTGCGAGCAGGCCCGCGGTGGTCGACCGGGGTGACCGAAGGCAGTCGTCCATCGAGGACTTGAGGTCCAGGTTGATCCCCACCTGGCGAGGAAGCGACTCCAGGAGGGTGCTGAGACGCAGCGTGCCGCGACGGTCGGCCTGCGCCTGCGTGACGTCCTCGAGCCGGGTGCCGTCCGGGTAGGCGGCATCGTGGGCCACCACCAGGACGTCGTCGGCCAGACGCCGGACGTCGGCCTCCACCCATCTCGCCCCGCTCTGCACGGCGGCGCTGAAGGAGCTGAGGCTGTTCTGCTGGTGCCCGGCGACGACCCCGCAGCCGAGCCCGCGGTGCCCGATGACGGCGGGCCCCTCCCCGAACACGTCCGGGTGCTGAGATCCCGGTCCCCCGGCTGTCGTCACGGGTTCACCGGCAGATGACGAGGGGCGACGCCGCCGTCGGCCTGCGAGGGTCCGACGGCGGTCCCGACGCCCCAGGACGCGAGCTGTGCAGCACGCGGTCGCCCCTCCTCGTCGCGCGGCGCCACCGCCGGCGTGCCCGGCGCGGCTGCCCGCCGCCCCTCCAGGATCCGCTGGGCCGGTGCCCGGCGCCGTCGGCACAACTGCCGATCTCGGCCGGGCGCACGGGTCAGTCCAGGCGCCGGCTTCTGCACATACGTATTCCTGCCGATGGACGGGCCGCGCCCGGGCCCGGTGTCATTGCACCCGGGCGCGCCGACGCGCCGCACCAAGGGTGGGTTGCGCCGTGGCCGGGGAGGGAGACTCGATGACTCCCTCAGGGTTCCGGTACGCGGAGTACTGCGGTGATGACGTGCTGACGCCGCGCGCTGAGTTCGGCGAACAGCTGCGGCGCCTCGTCGAAGGGGACGACGTCCGTGACCAGTGCCGCCCTGATCCTCGACCCGTGGATGTCCAGCAGGGTGAGCGTCTCCGCCGACAGCCGTCGGCGGTCCCAGCGGTGCGCCAGCCCGCGCGGGACGCGGCCGATCTGCGCGCAGCGGAGCGACAGCCCGTTGTGGTGGAACTCCTCGCCGAGTGCGACGTCGTCCGCTCCCCCGGTGTAGAAGGCCAGGTCGATCACCGTCCCCTGGGGCCGGAGGCAGCGCAGCGCGGTGGCCAGTGCCGCGCCGGTGCCACGGCACTGGAACACCACGTCGGCCCCGTGGTCGGCCGGCCCGTGCCGCCACCGGGTCTTGAGTTCCCGCGCCAGGTCCGGGGTGTCTTCGACGGCGTCGAGGCCGAGCGCGAGGGCGGCCGCGCGACGTTCCGGGGTGGGGTCGACGACGACGACCTCCGCGGCGCCGTGCACCTGCGCCAGCAGCCCGACCAGCAGGCCGATCGGCCCACCGCCGGTCACGACCACGAGCCGGCCGCCCACCCCGTCCCGGAGCTCGCTGCCACCGACGTCCGCGGCCGCGTGCAGCAGTCCGTTGACGCAGATGGGCCCGAGGTGGGCGGCGTACACGCCCAGCAGCGGGTCGAGTCCCGGGGGCAGGGGCACGACGTGCTGGGTCAGCGGATCGGCGTGCACGGCAGTCGAGTGTCCGTAGGCCATCGCCACCAGGGCGCCCTCGCGCACGGCGGTGGTCCGGGTCTCGGTCACCTGCGCGACCTCCATGTAGCCGAGCCGCTGCACCGGGAAGTCCTCCGCGGGCCGCCCGCGGTCGAACATGCCCAGCTCGGCGTCCCAGCCGGCGCGGAAGTACGGGCTGGTTCCCCGGTACCAGGTGAGCTCCGTGCCGGCCGAGAGCCCGGTGAACAGCGTCCGTGCCAGGAACCGGCCGTCCGGGAGCGGCGGGAGGACGGCCTCCTCGATCTCCAGCTCTCCGGCCCGTGGCACCACCAGGGTGCGGACGGGGACGCCGCTGCTCATCGGTCCCCCACGCGGACGGTCGCCCCGGTGCGGGTGGCCTCCGAGACGGCCCAGGCCAGCCGGTGGGTGCGCAGCGCCTCGGCCACGTCGACGATCCCCGGGGACGGGCTGCCTCCGGAGAGCTGGTCCACGAACGCCCGGTCCACAGCCCTCCTGGCATCGACCTGCGGCTCCGCCCGCACCTCGCCGTCCCGGGTGCGCACGCGCAGCGCCGTCTCGGTGAGTCCGACCGCGACGCCGTCGCCGATCACGTCCAGCCCGGCAGCCACCAGCGCCGGCAGCACGCAGGCGACGCTGACCGTGCCCACGGCCCCGGACGCGAGGCGCAGCACCGCGGCGCTCGCGTCCGGTACGTCCCGTCCGCCGGCTGAGGACGGCGCGGATGCGCCGACCACCTCGACCACCTCCCCGGCGAGCACCCTGACGAGGTCCAGCACGTGGGTCGCCTGCTCGACGACCTGGCCGCCGGACAGGTCCAGCCGGCTCCACCAGGCCGGCGGAGGCGTGGTGCTCCACCAGCGCGCGTCGACGAGCCGGACGGCGGTATCGGCGAGCGCCGCGCGGGCTCGACCGACGGTGTCCAGGTGCCGCCAGTGGTATCCCGTCGCCGTTGGCAGCCCGGTGGCGGCGACCGCCGCGGCCACCTGCTCGGCCACGCCCAGGTCCGCCGCCAGCGGCTTCTCCACGAAGAAGGGCACCCCGGTGCGCACGAGTGACAGCTCCAGGTCCCCGTGCGCGAACGGCGGCACGCACAGCCACACGGCGTCCAGCCCGAGGGACAGCAGGCCTGCGAGGTCAGGGACGTGCTGCGCGCCGACCTCTCCGGCCAGCACGTCGGCAGACGCCGCCACGGGATCGCTGACCGCCACGAGCTCGACGTCGTCGAACCCGGCCAGCGTGCGCGCATGCCGGGCCCCGACACCGCCTGCTCCCAGGAGTCCGACCCGGACGGTCACGAGTGAGATCTGCTTCCGGCGATCGTCACCGTTCCGATCCTGCCTCCTGCACCGCATCCTCGGGGAAGCGCGACGCCCCTCCGTTGCCGAGATCCGGCGCGCACGGGTCGTCGCCCGACGGGAGGGGACACCGCATGCGCGTCGACGTGTCGCAGTGGCTCAACCGCAGGACCTACGCGGCCACCGACTATCAGGCGGCCCGCCTGGCGGCCGCCAAACGGGCGCAGGGCCGGACGGTCAGCGTCGTGCTCCCGGCGCTGGACGAGGAGCGCACTGTCGGCGCGATCGTGGCGACGATCCGCCGCGAGCTCGTGGACCGGCACGCGCTCGTGGACGAACTGGTCGTCATGGACAGCGGGTCGACCGACCGGACGGCGACCACAGCCGCCCGTGCCGGGGCCAGGGTGGTGCGGGTCGACGACGTCCTGCCCGAGCGTGGCCACGTCGCCGGCAAGGGCGAGGCACTGTGGAAGTCGTTGCACGTGACCGACGGCGATCTGGTGGTCTTCATCGACTCGGACCTGATCTCCTTCGATCCGCAGTTCGTGGTGGGGCTGCTGGGACCCCTTCTGGACGACCCCACCGTCGGCTACGTCAAGGGGCTCTACGACCGGCCGCTGGCCACCACCGAGGGACTGGTGCCGACCGGCGGCGGCCGGGTGACCGAGCTGACCGCCCGGCCGCTGCTGGCCGCGCTGTGGCCGCAGCTGTCCGGGTTCGTCCAGCCGCTGTCGGGTGAGTACGCGGGCCGGCGGGAACTGCTGGAGCAGGTTCCGTTCGTCTCGCACTACGGCGTGGAGTTCGGTCTGCTCGTCGACCTGGCCGAGCTGGCCGGGGTGGACGCCCTGGCCCAGGTGGACCTCGGCTCGCGGCAGCACTCGCACCAGCCCGACGCGGCGCTGGGGCGCATGGCCGGCCAGATCATCCAGACCGCGCTGGCCCGCTGCCCCGGCATCGGGGTGCCGAGCGACCAGCTGGTCCAGTACGTGCGGACCGGCGGCGAGATCGAGGCGGTGACCTGGGACGTCGGCGTGGTCCAGCGCCCGCCCATGCGGACGGTGCCCGCCTACGCCGCCCGCCGCGCCGCCGGTGTACCGGGCTGGCCGGCGTGAAGATCCTCATGGACGCCGGCCCGTGGCTGGCGGTCCCACCCCGGGGGTACGGCGGCCTGGAGAACGTCGTCGCCACACTGACCACGGAGCTCCGCCGCCGCGGGCACCAGGTGGTCCTGGCGACCGTGGCGGAGAGCGAGCAGGAAGACGACGGCCGGGTGTGCGCCTTCCCCCGGGGGCAGTTCGCCCGTCTAGCGGCGCCGTACCCGGGGGTGGTCGGGACCGCGCACGCGCATGCCCAGGCCGTCGTCGAGGAGATCGGCCGGCACGCCGCCGCCGGGCAGCCGTTCGACCTCGTCCACACCCACCTGGAGGTGGTCGGCCCGGCGGTGCTCGGCGCCCTCGGCGACGCGGCACCGCCCGTCCTGCACACGCTGCACTGGGACCTGCGACGCAACACCGACTTCTACGAGACCTTCGACGGACGCGGGCGGGTCTTCTTCGCCGGTGTCTCGGACTCCCAGATCAGGCGGGGCCCGGCCGCCCTGCGCCGTCAGACCCTGGGCTCCGTGCCCCTGTCGGTCCCCATCCCCGACGGCCCGCCGGCGGCACCGGAGGAACGGACCGACGCCGTGCTGGTGCTGTCCCGGCTGTGCGAGGCCAAGGGCATCGACATCGCGTTGCGGGCCTGCCGGGCGGCCGGTGTGCCGCTGGTGCTCGCCGGACCGGTCGGCGGGCAGCCGGACCGTGCCGCCCTGGACAGCGCGCTGGCCGACCCCGCGAGCCCGGTGCACGGCTACCCCGATGTGCGCTGGTTCCTCGAGCACGTGGCGCCCCACCTCGACGGGGACCGGGCCGACTGGATCGGCAGCGTGGCGGGGAGCGAGAAGGCGGACCTGCTCCGGAGATCGCGGGCGGTGCTCTTCCCCATCCGCTGGGAGGAGCCCGGCGGCACCGCGGTCTGCGAGGCGCTGGCCGCCGGCACCCCGGTCGTGGCGATGGCCCGCGGGTGCCTCCCCTCGCTCGTCGAGCACCAGGTCACCGGGTTCCTCGCCGACGACGAGGCGGACTTCACCGCGGCGCTGGGCCGGCTGGCCGAGCCGGATCCTGAGGCCTGCGCGGCGACCGCGCGTCACCGGTTCAGCCCCGGTGTCATGGCCGGCGGCTACGAACGGCTCTATGCCGAGGTCGTAGCCCGGACCACGACGCGAGTGGTGGTCGGGGCCGGTCCGCCGGCCCGGAACGAGGGCAACCGGTCCCGCCAGCACGGCTCCACATCGGCTGACCGGACGGAGCCGGGCGTGGCTCCCCGACGGAAGGAGGGTCGACCGTGCGCATCCTCGTGACCGGGGCCCGCGGCAAACTCGGCGCCGCCACGCTGGACACCCTCGTCCGGGCCGGGCACGAGGTGACGGCCGTCGACCGGTTGCCGCCGGTCTACGAGCGGGCGGGCCAGGTCCGGTACATCCAGGCCGACCTGACCGATGCAGGGCATGCCGCGGCTGTCCTGCCCGGCCACGACGCCGTCGTGCACGCCGCCGGGATCCCGAGCCCGGTGAAGAACCCGCCCCACGAGATCCTCCGGACCAACCTGCTGGCGACGAACGCCACGCTGGAAGCGGCGGAACGGTCCGGCGTGCGGCGCTTCGTGCACGTCTCCAGCGAGACCGTGCCCGGCTTCGCGTACCCGAAGCGGTACTTCCACGCCGAGTACGCACCCATCGACGAGCTGCACCCGGTGGCGCCGCAGGACACCTACGCGCTCTCGAAGTGGTTCGGCGAACTGCTCATGGACGCCGCCGTCGCCCGGTCGGACGTCACCGCCGTGTCGGTCCGGCCGACGTGGATCCAGTGGGAGGGCAACATCGAGCGCAACGTCGGCCCGATCGTGCGGGCTCGGGGCGAGGACACGAGCGCCTCGTTCTGGTCCTATGTCGTCGTCGACGACCTGGCCGAGCTCCTGCTGGCGGCCGTGACCGCCGAGACCCCGGGCCACGAGGTCGTCTACGCGGCGGCCCCGGACAACGCCAACGGCCTGCCGCTGCACGACCTGGTGCGGCGGCACTTCGGGGACGCCGTGCGACTGCGCCCGGTGCCGCGGCCCGACGCATCCGGGATCTCGTGCGTGAAGGCGGACAAGCTGCTGGGCTGGGTTCCGCTGCGCGGCTGGCGGGACATGCTCGACGCCGACGGTCGCCTGCTTCCCGCGGCCCGGACCCGACTGGCCGCAGGCGAGACCGCGGTCCAGCGCGGGCTGGCCGCGATCAGCTGAGTGGACGGCCGGGGCACCCCTGCGCCCGACGCCTCCCGGGCGGCGGTCCCGTCCGCCTGGGCGCCACTGCGGCACACCTGGTTCCGTGCGCTGTGGACCGCCCAGTTCGTCGCCAACACCGGCACCTGGGCCCAGACGGTGGGCGCGCAATGGCTCATGGGAGACCTCGGCGGCAGCGCCCTGCAGATCGCGCTCGTGCAGACGGCGGCCACGCTGCCCGTGTTCCTCCTCGTCGTTCCCGCCGGAGCCCTGGGCGACGTCTTCGACCGTCGGCGGCTGCTGCTGCTCAGCCAGACGCTGATGCTGCTGGCCTCCGCCGCGCTGGCCACGCTGACGGCGGCGGGAGGGGTGACGCCGAACCGGCTGCTCGCCCTCACGGCCGCACTGGCGGTCGGGCAGGCACTCGCCGCGCCCTGCTTCCAGGCGGTCCAGCCCGAACTCGTGCCCAGGGAGGAGCTCCCCCTCGCGGCCCTGCTCAACGGCGCCAACGCCAACGTCGCCCGCGCCGTTGGTCCGGCGATCGGGGGGCTGCTGGTCGCCGCGGCCGGTCCCGCCGCCGCGTTCGCCCTGAACGCCGTGTCCTTCCTCGGGGTGCTCGCTGTCCTGTACCGCTGGCCGCGCCCGTCCACCCGGCAGCTGCTGGGCGCCGAGCCGATCGGCCAGGCCATCCGGGCGGGGCTGCGGTACGTGCGGAGCGCGCCCGCCTTCAGCAGCGTGCTCGCCCGTTCGGCCCTCTTCATGGTGTTCGCCAGCGGGCTCTGGGCACTGCTGCCGGCGGTGGCCCGCGGCCCCCTGGGCATGGGGCCGACCGGGTACGGGGGTCTGCTCGTCGCGGTGGGGGTGGGAGCGGTCCTGGGCACCGCGGTGCTGCCAAGACTCGGCGCCCGGCGGGGTACGGGCGTCGTCGTGCCCGCCGCGATGCTGGCCTACGCGGCGGCCATGGCCGTGGTGGGCGCGCATCCCCCGCAGGTGGTGGTCGTGGCCGCCCTGGTGCTGGCGGGCCTCAGCTGGATCGCCGTCCAGTCCACGCTCAACGCGACCGCCCAGCTGCTGCTCCCCACCTGGGCCCGCGCCCGGGCGCTGGCGTACTTCCAGCTCGTGTTCATGGGCGGACAGGCGCTCGGGGCGGTGATGTGGGGTGCGGTCGCGGACATCCTCGGACTGACCGCGGCATTTCTCCTGCCGGCGGCAGGTCTGGTGCTCGCGGCGATGCTGGGCCTGCTCCTGGTCCCCCTGCAGTCCCACCACGACGTCCGGCACAGCGAACTCCCGTGGCCGCGGCCGCCGTCCCTGGACTGGGATCCGGACGCCGGGCCGGTGCTGGTCACTGTGCAGTGGCGGGTGCGGGATCCCGACGTCCCGGCCTTCCTCGACCTGATGCGAGACCTCTCCCGTGCCCGGCGCCGCACCGGCGCATCCCTGTGGGGCGTGTTCCAGGACGCGGAGGATCCCGAGCTGTTCCTGGAGACGTTCACCGTCAGCACGTGGCGGGAGCACCTGCGCCAGCACGTCGAACGGGGCACGGTCGCCGACGCCGCGCTGGAGGAGCGGGCCCGGGCCTACCTCACCGGCAGCACGGTCGTGCGGCACCTCGTCTGGGCCTACGCGGTACCCGCGGTGCGCCCCGACACCGAGCCCGACGTCGTCGTGAATGCGCTTCCCGAGCCGGCCCCGACGGCCGCACCCGCTGCGGCGGACCCGCCATGAGGTCGCTGGTCGCCGGCCCCTCTAGGACACCGGCTGAGCCATCGTGTCCATCTGCCCGGCGCCTGGGACGGACAGTGCCGGGATGGCGTCCGGGGCCACGAAGAGCAGCACGCCGAGCACGAGCAACACGCCCGCCGTCCCGTACGTCGCGGCCCTGCGCCACGGCAGGGTCTTCTCGAGCGCGATCAGCCCGGCGACGAATGCCATCCACACGACGCTCATGACGCCCAGGGCGAACAACGAGGCCATGAGCGCCCAGCAACAGCCGACGCACCAGGCGCCGTTCGTCGCTCCCATCCGGAACGCACCCCGGCGGCCGTCTCGCCACGAGCCGAGCAGGAGCCCGAGCGGGCTGCGGCACTTGCCGAGGCAGACGTCCTTCAACGGGGTCAGCTCGTACACCGCCGCGACGATCAGCGTGCTCCCGGCGATCCATCGGCCCGCCTGGTCCCAGGCGAGAGGGTCGCCGGGCAGCCGGCCGAGGAGCCCCCCGAGCGCGAAGGCGACCAGTCCGGCGCCGGCCCACGTGGCCAGATAGCCACCGGCGAACAGCAGCGGTGAGAGTGGTGACCGCTGCCTGGTCATGCGGGAGTAGAGCGCGATCGTCGGTGCGACCGACGGGAACATCATCGCCGCCATCATGACGACCCAGACCCCGAGGAACCACCCCACCGTGCCCAGGTCTGTCCACGGGCCCTCGTCCATGCCCCGCATCCGGTCGGCCGTCCACCACCAGCCTGCGGCGGCCAGGGCGAAGAGCCCGGCGACCAGGAGCAGGCGGGCCCGCACGGCAGCGAAAGCGGGGGCCAGTCCCCCGGCCCCGGTGTGCCGCTCCCGGGCGGTCGCGCTCATCGGAGGTCAGGCGGCCCAGGAGAAGTCGGAGCTCGACAGGCCCGTCTTGCCCTCGTACCGGATACCGAATGCGTCGATCCTCGAGCGCCGCGCCTCGGCCATCGTCAGATCCGCTGCGACCGGATGGAACATCCCGTCGAACCGAACCGGCTTCCCGTCCTCCTTCCCGAACGGGACGATGTCCTCGACCTCGAACTCGATGACGTCGGCGACGCGGACGCGGTGCAGCAGCCCGTCGTCGCTGATCTCGATGTGCGCCCGCTCCACGCCGACGATCTCACCGACCAGAGGGGCCAGGCCGGCCATCGGGCCTCCGAGCTGCCCGCCGAAGACCTGGACCAACTTGTCGAACTGGTCGTCATCGGCCTGGTCGTCGACGAACATGCCGAGGCGCCAGTTGCCGTCGGTCATGACCTTCGGGGTGTCGATGATGGCCACGACCCGACGGCCGCTGACATCGGTTCCTCCGACCTGACCCTCACGGATGTCGAAGGCCAGAGTCGCGCGGCAGTAGTCATAGGTGGCGCCGTGGTCGAACGAGAGGTTGCAGGGGCACATCAGTTCGCACGAGCACGTCTCGGCGTAGCTTCCTCTGAGGTTCCAGGACATCTCCGGGCTCCCTCCACAGGGGATGACCAGTCTCCAGCCCCCTGGAGCGGGGGGTCAACCACGTCGGGAGCGGGCCGCCCACTCTTCGTGCGGTCATTCCTGCTCCGGTGGTCACGAGCACCCGGCCTGACGAGGCCTCGGTTCGCCGGGAGACGTGTCCGGCCGGCGCGTGTGGGTACCCGCTCACCGCTGAGCAGCCGGCGACGTACTGCGCGCAGTGACAACAGAGGACCACATGACCACCAGACGACGGCTCAAGGGCCGCAGGATCGCGGCCCTTGCGGCCGACGGCTTCGAGAAGGTCGAGCTGACCATTCCGCTGCACGCCCTGAGGGCGGCCGGCGCCGAGGTCGACGTCGTGTCCCTGCGGCGTGGACGGATCCGCGGGGTGAACCTGCACATGCCGGCCTCCCGGGTCCACGTGGACAAGACCGTCGAGAAGGCAGATCCCCGCGACTACGACGGCCTGCTGCTGCCCGGCGGGTTCATCAATCCCGACCTGCTCCGGCAGTCCGCCCCGGCACGCGAGTTCGTCCGCGCGTTCGCCGCAGCCGACAAGCCCATCGCCTCCCTCTGCCATGGGCCGTGGGTGCTCGCCTCGGCGGGGCTCGTGGAGGGACGGACCCTCACCTCCTGGCCCGGGATCCGCGACGATCTGGTGAACGCGGGTGCCACCTGGCTCGACCAGGAACTCGTCAAGGACGGGAACCTCACCACGAGCAGAGGGCCCCAGGACATGGCCGCCTTCATCCCCGGGATCCTCGACGCCTTCGCCGGGACCTCGCCCGCGTCGGCGAGGAGAGCACCTCGTCGTGAGTCCGATCGCCAGCCCGACTCGCCCGTCGGCTGGGCCATCGGCGCACTGCGATGGTCGCCGAAGCCGTCGGCCGTCGCCGTGGCGAGCATCGGCCTGGCCGCTGCGGCCCAGCGCGCTCTGCGGGGCCCGGCTGTGCGGAGCTGAAGACGCGGGCGGCTGAGCGGCGACCTCGTCCGCCGTGGCGGCCGGGTTCACCGGCGCGACCCACCGGGTACCGCGGCGACGGTGTCGAGCAGCACACGCGCCCGGGTCGCCTGGCTCGGGTGCGCGGCCGCCCTCGGGCCCGTGCTCGTCCTGCTCAGGACACGGAGCAACGGCGTCAACATCAGCCCCGACTCGGCCGCGTACCTGGCGGCCGCCGAAGGCATCGCGTGGTGCTCCTGGCCCTTCTCGTCGGCCTCCTGGGGTGGTGGCTGAGCCGCGTCGTCCGGCTGCCGCTCGCCGTCGGCGCAGCCGGGCTGGCGGCGGTGTCGGTCCCGCTCCTGGAGGTCCACAGCTGGCTGTGGTCCGAGCCGGTGTACGTGCTTCTCGTCGCTGGGTGGCTCACCCTGCTCGTCCGGATCGCCCGCGCACCGGACCGGGCCCTCCGGCTCGTCGTCCTCGCCGCCGGGGTGGCCGCGCTCGCCACGCTCGTCCGCTACTCCGGGATCGCCCTGGCGCCCACGGCCGCGATCGTGCTGCTCACCCGCCCCGGCCCGCTGCGTCGCCGCGTGGCCGACTGCCTGGTGTACGGCCTGGCCCTCGCGACGCCGGTGGCCGCGTGGTTGGCGCGCAACGCGGTGGTCACCGGTGAGGTCACCGGGGAGCGGGTGCCCAACGCGGCCGGAATGTGGGCCTGGTCGTCCTGGCCAGCCGGACCAACGTCGACCCGCTGAGCGACCGGTTGCTCTCGCCGCTCGTCGTCCCCCTGCTGGTCGTGCTGGTGGTGGCCCTCGACGTCGTGCTCGACGGCCTCCCGCACCGGCGCGCCGTGGCCCTGGGCGCCGTGGCACTCGTGCTCCTCGGCACGGCCTCGGTCACCAGCGCCGTCCTCGAGGCCGGGCTCGGCGGCCGGGATGAGCCGACGTACAGCTCACCCACGTTCCGGGACGACGACGTGCAGGCACTGCTCGCGGCGCTGCCCGAGGGGCGGACGACGATGAGCAACCAGTCGCGCGGACTGCACTACCTGACCGGATCGGCGGTACTCGACAGTCCCCGACGACTGCACCACGCATCGACCGTGCCCGTGGAGGACGACATCCCGCGCCTCCGCCGACTGCTGGGCGAGGGGTCGGTCTACCTGGTGTGGCTCGGCAACGAGAGGCGCTCCAGGTACCACCACACCCCCGTCATCCTCGCCCGGACCTTCGTGCTCGACGAGGTGACCCACACCCCGGCCGGGGTGGTCTACCGCGTGCGCTGCCCGTCCGGCGGGAGCGACTGCCCTCGCTCCGGCTGACACGCGTCGCTCGAGTGCCACCCCGGGGGCGGGCCCGCCGCGGAGCCCGGGGCGGGTCAGCCGGGGATGGTGCGGAGGCCGGAGAACGCGATCGTGACGACGGCGTCGGCAAGGTCCTCGGCCGACAGATCACCTCCGGGGCGGTACCACTCGGTGAGTGAGTTGACCGTGCCGAAGAGGAGGCGGCTGACGAGGGCGGGATCGACATCGGTGCGCACGTCGCCCTCGTGCTCGGCGGCGCGGACGAGGCCGGTGACGATGCGGTCGAACTCCCGGCGCCGCTGCAGAGCCGTCCGCTCGACGTCCGTGTTGCCGCGCAGCCGCAGCAGCAGGGTGACGAACGGCAGCTCCGCGGCCAGCACCCGGACCGACCCGCGGACGACGTGCTCCAGCCGGGCGATCGCCGGCCCGGTGGTCGCTGCGCTCTCCCGGGTGACGGCGAACAGTGCGTCCAGCGCGCGGTCGAGCGCCAGCCGCAGCAGCTCCACCTTGCTCGGCACGTGGTGGTAGATCGCCGACTTCGTGACGCCGAGCCGCGCGGCCAGTTCGTCCATGCTGGTCGCCTCGTAGCCACGCTCGTTGAACAGCGCGACGGCGCCGTCGAGCAGCGAGTCCACCGAGTGCCCCGGACGGCCCCGGCGTCCCGGCACCCGCACGGCGTCGACACTCACCCGCGGTTCCGGTGGTCGGCCAGGCGCTGCAGCTTGCCCACCGAGCGCGGAAGCGTGTCCGGGTCGACCACCAGCACCTCGACGCTCGTGCCGATGCCGTCCTTGACGCCTCTCTGCACGTCGCGGGCGGCGAGGTTCCGCCGCTCGGGAGGACAGTCGGGGCGGGCCTCGATGCGCACCGTCAGTTGGTCCATCCGGCCGCGCGTGGTCAGCTCCATCGCGAAGTGCGGCGACAGGCCTTGGGTGCGCAGCACGATCTCCTCGATCTGGGTCGGGAAGAGGTTCACCCCCCGCAGGATGATCATGTCGTCGGTGCGGCCGGTGACCTTCTCCATCCGGCGCATCCCGGGCCGCGCCGTTCCCGGCAGCAGCCGGGTGAGGTCGCGGGTCCGGTAGCGGATGACCGGCATGGCCTCCTTGGTCAGCGACGTGACGACCAGTTCACCCTTCTCCCCCTCCGGCAGCACCTCGCCGGTGAACGGCTCGATGATCTCCGGGTAGAAGTGGTCCTCCCAGACGTGCAGGCCGTCCTTGGTCTCCACGCACTCCTGCGCGACGCCCGGGCCCATGACCTCGGACAGGCCGTAGATGTCGACAGCCTCGATGTCGAGCCGCTCCTCCATCTCCCGGCGCATCTCCTCGGTCCACGGCTCGGCGCCGAAGATGCCGATCCGCAGCGAGCTCGACCGCGGGTCGATGCCCTGCTTCTCGAACTCGTCGATGACCGCCAGCATGTAGGACGGCGTCACCATGATCACGCGCGGTCGGAAGTCCCGGATCAGCTGGACCTGACGCGGGGTCATGCCCCCGGAGACCGGGACGACCGTGCAGCCGAGCTTCTCGGCGCCGTAGTGCGCGCCCAGTCCCCCGGTGAACAGGCCGTACCCGTAGGCGTTGTGCAGCGTGTCGCCGGGACGGCCACCGGCCGCCCGGATGGACCTGGCCATGACCGTGGCCCAGGTGTCGAGGTCGCGGTCGGTGTAGCCGACGACGGTGGGCCGGCCGGTGGTGCCCGACGACGCGTGCACGCGGCGCACCCGGGCCTGCGGAACGGCGAACATGCCGAAGGGGTAGTTGTCGCGCAGGTCGGTCTTGCTCGTGGTCGGGAACCTGGCGAGGTCGGCCAGCTCGCGGCAGTCGTCAGGGTGGACGCCGGCGGCGTCGAAGGCGCGCCGGTAGTGCGGCACGTGGTCGTGGACGTACCGCAGCGTCCCCTGCAGCCGCGCCAGCTGGAGGGCCCGCAGTTCGTCGGTGCCCATGCGCTCGGCCGCGTCCAGCGTCGCCACGTCGGGCGGGGAGCCCACGCGCCGGGGCGCCGTCGTGCCGTCGGTCGTGGTCATCGTCGCCGTCCTGGTCGCTTGTGTGCCGGCGTGGCGTGCGTCACACTATTCCTGACCGCTTGGTCAGTAAATAGCCGAGGAGTCCCGATGTCCGCGCCTCCGCTGGACCGTGCTGCGCCTCCCGACGAGTCGGCCCTGCAGCGGCAGTTCGATGCGACGATCGCCGCCGGGCACCGCATCGAGCCGCGCGACTGGATGCCCGAGGGCTACCGGAAGACGCTGATCCGGCAGATCGCGCAGCACGCGCACTCCGAGATCATCGGCATGCAGCCCGAAGGCGACTGGCTGCTGGCCGCCCCGAGCCTGCGCCGCAAGGCGATCCTGCTGGCCAAGGTCCAGGACGAGGCCGGCCACGGCATGTACCTGTACTCGGCGGCGGAGACCCTCGGTGCCGACCGGGCCGACCTCACCGCCAAGCTCATCGAGGGCAGGCAGAAGTACAGCTCGATCTTCAACTACCCGACACTCACCTACGCCGACGTCGGCGTCATCGGCTGGCTCGTCGACGGCGCCGCGATCTGCAACCAGGTGCCGCTGTGCCGGTCGAGCTATGGGCCGTACGCCCGGGCGATGATCCGGGTCTGCAAGGAGGAGTCGTTCCACCAGCGGCAGGGCTACGAACTGCTGCTGACGATGATGCGCGGCACCCCCGAGCAGCGGGCGATGGTGCAGGACGCCGTCGACCGGTGGTGGTGGCCGTCGCTGATGATGTTCGGCCCGCCCGACGACGACAGCCCGAACTCCGCCCGGTCGATGGCATGGGGCATCAAGCGGCACAGCAACGACGAGCTCCGACAGCGCTATGTCGACATGTCGGTGCCGCAGGCGGAGGTCCTCGGCGTGACGCTGCCCGACCCGGAGCTCTCGCTGGACCCGGAGACCGGCCGCTACCGGTTCGGCCCGATCGACTGGTCGGAGCTCCAGCGCGTCATCTCGGGGGACGGACCCTGCAACGAGGAGCGGATCACCCGCCGCCGGGCCGCCCGCGACGACAACGCGTGGGTGACCGAGGCGGCCACCGCCTACGCGGGAAAGCACAGCGAGGTGGCGGCCCGATGAGCACCGCCGAGGGTGGTCACGGCGCCGTCCCCACCGGGCCCGAGGTGCCGGTCGAGGCGAAGCCGGCACCTCCCCGTCGCGACTGGCCGCTGTACGAGTGCTTCGTCCGCGGGAAGCGGGGGCTCAATCACGTGCACGTCGGCTCCCTGCACGCGCCGGACGACGAGATGGCCCTCCATGCGGCACGAGACGTCTACACCCGGCGCAACGAGGGCGTGAGCATCTGGGTGGTCAAGGCAGCGGCGATCACCGCATCCAGCCCCGACGAGAAGGACCCGATGTTCGCCCCCAGCGGCGACAAGGTCTACCGGCACCCCACCTTCTACGAGATCCCCGAGAACGTCCCCCACATGTGAGCGGAGCAGCCATGCCGCACGAGGAGACGGTGTACGACGCGCTGGACCACGCCCACGGTGGCGAGGGGCAGTGGGCGTTCGGCACCGGCTTCGACGAGCCGCTCGCCGGCGTGGACACCACCGTCCCGGACGGAGTGGATCCGGCAGAGCTGGGCGAGTACTGCCTGATGCTCGGCGACGACGCCCTCGTGCTCGCCCAGCGGCTGACCGAGTGGGTCACCGCCTCCCCTGAACTCGAGGAGGAGGTGGCCGTCGCCAACGTCGCCCTCGACCTGGTGGGCCAGGCCCGGCTGCTGCTGGCCCGCGCCGGCTCGGTCGGAGTACTCGGCCGGTCCCGGCAGCGCGCCACCGGGTCGATCCCCGCCGAGGACGCACTGGCCTACTTCCGCGACCCCGACGAGTTCCGCAGCACCGCCCTCGTGGCCGCCCCCAACGGCGACTTCGCGCAGACCATCGCGCGGCTGCTCGTCGCCTCCACGGTCCGGTTGGCGGTCTTCGCCCGGCTGCGCGCGTCCCGCGATCCGGTGCTCGCCGCGATCGCCGGCAAGGGTGTGCACGAGCTGGCCTACCACCGGGACCACGCCGCACGCTGGCTGCTCCGCCTGGGCGACGGCACCGAGGAGTCACACCTGCGCGCGCAGCGGGGAGTGGACGCCGTCTGGCCGCTGCTGGCCGACGTCTTGTCGCCCACCGAGGTCGAGCTGCGACTGACCGCCGACGGGGTCGCCGTCGATCCGGCGACCACCCGCGAGGAAGTGCGGTCGGTGCTGACCGAGGTCCTCGGGCGAGCCACCCTCCGACTGCCGGACTGGCCGGCCGACGCTCCCCCGCGCGGCCGCCTGGGCGAGCACGGCCCAGAGCTGACCGAGCTGCTCGACGGGCTCCAGGGCCTGGCACGCCGGCACCCGGCGGCGACCTGGTGACCGTCGTGACGCAGGCCGACGTCGACCCGTGGGAGGTGGCCGCCCGGGTTCCCGACCCCGAGCTGCCGATGGTGACCCTCGCCGACCTCGGCGTGCTGCGCGGCGCCCGGGTCGCGGACGACGGCACCGTCGTCGTCGAGATCACCCCCACCTACACCGGCTGCCCGGCCATGGGCGTCATGCGGGCCGACCTGGTGCACGCCCTGCACCTGGCAGGCTTCGCCGACGTCGACGTCCGCACCGTCCTCTCCCCCGCCTGGAGCACTGACCGCATCAGCGCCGAGGGCCGCCGCAAGCTCGCTGCCGCCGGCATCGCACCGCCGGGGAAGGCCCCGGCCCGCTCCGACGGACCCGTGCCGCTGCAGCTGGGCCCGAGCCGCCGGACGGCGTCCTGCCCGCTGTGCGGCTCGGCCGACACCGAGGAGCTCTCGGAGTTCGGCGCCACCGCCTGCAAGGCGCTGCGCCGCTGCCGCAGCTGCCGCGAGCCCTTCGAGCACGTCAAGGAGGTCTGAGTGACGACGACCGAGGCCCCCGCGACCGCCCGCCGCCGCCCACAGTTCCACCCGCTCACCGTGGCGAAGGTCGAGAAGCTGACCGAGGACGCCGTCGCGGTCACCTTCGACGTCCCCGACGACCTGGTCGAGGACTACCGCTTCCAGCCGGGCCAGGCGCTCACCCTCCGCCGCGTCGTCGGTGGTCGCGACGAGCGCCGGTCGTACTCGATCTGCGCGCCGATGGGGGCGCAGCCGCGGGTCGGCGTCCGCGAGGTCCCCGGCGGCTTCTTCTCCTCCTACCTGGTCCACCGGGTGCAGCCCGGCGACACTGTCGACGTCCTGCCCCCGTCGGGCACCTTCACCGCCGACCTCTCCGTGCCGGGGGACCACGTCTTCGTCGTCGCCGGATCGGGCATCACCCCGGCGCTGTCGCTGGCAGGAACCGTGCTGCGGGACGGGGAGTCGACGGTCACGGTCCTCTACGGCAACCGGCGCACGAACACGGTGATGTTCGCCGACGAGCTCGCCGACCTGAAGGACCGCTACGGCCCGCGGCTGCAGCTGGTGCATGTGCTCTCCCGGGAGCCGCGCGACGCCGAGCTGACCAACGGCCGGCTCGACGGCGACCGGCTGCGCGCGCTGGTCGGCAACCTCGTCGACGCCCCGACCGTCGACCACTGGTGGCTGTGCGGGCCGCACGGGATGGTCGAGGACGCCCGGGCACTGCTCGCCGAGCTCGGCGTTCCGACCGAGAGGGTCCACCAGGAGCTCTTCTACGTGGACGACGTCCCGCCGGAGCCGGTGCGCGGGAACGAGGAGACCGTCTCGGGGCCGAGCAGCCAGGTGACCGTGGTGCTCGACGGCCGGACCACGACCGTCGCCCTACCGCGGAACGAGTCTGTCCTCGACTCCGCCCAGAAGGTTCGCGGAGATCTGCCCTTCGCCTGCAGGGGCGGGGTGTGCGGCACGTGCCGGGCGCGGGTCACCGACGGCGAGGTGGTCATGCGGCGCAACTACGCGCTCGAGGCCGAGGAGGTCCGTGCGGGGTACGTGCTGACCTGCCAGACCCTGCCCGTCACGGACGCGGTCACCATCGATTTCGACGCCTGACGGTGCCGGCGTGACACCCGCCGGGGGTGCGTCAACGCGGGAGGACGCTGACGTCCAGACCTGCCAGTTCCAGCACACGCGTCGCCACCCGCGATGCGGAACGCAGCGCCGGAGGCTGCCGGCCTGCCGCGACGGCCGCCTCCGAGCAGCGGACCAGGACGGCGATGCCCCTGGAGCTGAGGAAGGAGACGGCCCCCGCGTCGATGGCGTCGACGGCGGGCGGCACGCGGCCCTGTTGCTCCTCGAACCTCGCAACGACCGCGCCGTCGATGTCACCACGCAGGCGGAGGACGCGGCGGTCACCGTCGACCTCGACCGTGATGGACCCTGGGAGGCTCGAACCGCCCTCGCTGTGCCGACTCATCGGCGTCTCCTCGGCTGCACGGAGAACGAGGCGCCTGAGGGCGCCGGTTCGCCCCTGCGCCCCGTACGGACGACCGTACTCGGGCCCCGTGTCGACGACGGCCGAGAACCGGCCCGTCAGGGCTCGATGATGGAGAAGGCCCGATCGGGCTCGTCCAGGAGTGCGAACAGGCGGTCGAGAGCGGTGTCGTCGCCCTCGACTCCGATCGAGCCGTCGCCGATGGCGGTCCGGACGGAGACCGCACCGGTGACCGCGGCGATCAGGGTCTCCCGCGACATGGTCACCACGGCGTCGACGTCGTCGTCGAGCGCGGGCCAGCAGTTCAGCGCCCCGTGCTCGACCCGCAGCGTCCACTGCTCGCTGGTGTCCGGGAAGGACCACCCGAGGCTGAGCGGCGACGCGTCGGCGCGGGGGCCGTGGAGCCGGACGCCCAGCGAGTCGAACACCATCTCGACGGTCATCGCCCGCACCAGGGGGCTCCGGCCGGTGGCGGCGCCCTGCGACTGACCCGTCGGAGCCGCCGGAGTGCGGGGTGCCGGGGTCGGGCGGCGCAGCTCCTGCGCACCGGTCAGGTAGAAGTTCCGCCACGGCCCCGACTCGGCCTGGAAGCCGAGCTGCTCGAGCGCGGCCGCCTGCAGCTCGCGGGCCTCGGCATTGGTGGGATCGGCGAAGACCACGTGGTTCACCACCTGCGCGACCCAGCGGTACTCGCCCGCCTCGAAGTCCTCGCGCGCTCGTGCGAGCACCGCCGCGGCACCGCCCATGTACTCGACGTACCGGGTCGAGGCCGGCTCGGGCGGCAGCGGGTGCAGGTTCGCGGGATTGCCGTCGAACCACCCGAAGTAGCGCTGGTACACGGCCTTGGCGTTGTGGCTCACCGTGCCGTAGTAGCCCCGGTTGCCGAACTCACCGGCCAGCGACTCCGGCAGGTCGAGCTGCTCGGCGATCTCGGCGCCGACCAGGCCCTGGTTGGCCAGCCGCAGCGTCTGGTCGTGCAGGTACCGGTAGGTGTCCCGCTGGGTGCGCAGGTACTCGCGCACGTCGTCGGCCCCGATCCGCGGCCAGTTGTGGCTGGCGAAGACGACGTCGGTGGACTTCCCGAACAGGCGGAGCGACTCGTTGATGTACTTGCTCCACGCCAGGGCGTCCCGCACGAGCGCACCGCGCAGCGTGTACAGGTTGTGCATCACGCTGCTGCAGTTCTCGGCGACGCACAGCGCCCGGAGGTCCGGGAAGTGGAACATCATTTCGGCCGGCGCCTCGGCGTCCGGCGTCAGCTGGAACACGATCCGCACGCCGTCCAGCGTGAGCTCCTCACCGGTCGCCGTGATCTCGTGCGTGGGCGGCACCAGCGAGACCGACCCGGCCGGCACCGACCGACCCAGGCCGCAGTCGACCTGGCCCTCGGGGCCGCGCGGGAGGAAGCCGCCGTACATGTACCCGGCCCGGCGGGTCATCGCGGGCCCGGCGAGGACGTTCTCGGAGACCGCTTCCTCCAGGAACCCCTGCGGAGCCACGATCGGTACCTGCCGGACGGCCGCCTCCTCCGGCGAGAGGACACCGGCGAGACCGGCGAAGTGGTCGATGTGGCTGTGGGTGTAGATCACCGCGCTCACGGGGTGGTCACCGAGGTGCTCCCGCACCAGGTCCATCGCGGCCCGGGCGGTCTCCGTCGAGGTGAGCGGGTCGATGACGATCCACCCGGTGTCCCCGCGGACGAGGGAGATGTTGGCCAGGTCGTACCCACGGACCTGGTACACCGCCCCCGGAACCAGCTCGTAGAGCCCGTGCTCGCGGTTGAGCCGGGCCTGGCGCCACAGGCTGGGGTTCACCGACGGCGGGGCGGCCTCGTCCTCGAGGAAGTCCCAGTCCGCGGTGTCGAGGATCGGCCGCCCGTTGCGGTCGTGGTGCACGACCAGGCGGTCGAGCCCGCCGATGCGGCCGTGCCGGACGCGGGCGAGGTCAGCCGGATCGTCCAGCGGCAGCGCCGCCGCGACCGAGCGGTTGGCGGCGTCGGTGTGGTGCGAGCTGCGACTCATGGCTCGGCAGTCTTCCGTCAAGGCGGGGCACATCGGTACCGGGCCCCACACCTTTCGTATCGGACCAGGTGGGGCGGTACCGACGAGGTGCGGGGCACGGCAAGCTGACCCCGTGCAGCACATCGGGATCGACCTCGCCTGGGGGCTCAAGCAACCGACCGGTCTCGCCGTGCTGGACGACGCCGGCCGGCTGGTGCACGTCAGCGCGGTGCGCACCGACGAGCAGATCGAGACCGCGCTGGCCCCGTTCACGGCCGGCCCGTGCATCGTGGCGATCGACGCCCCGCTGGTGGTCACCAACGCCACCGGGAACCGGGCCGCCGAGCGGGCGCTCAACGCCGACTTCGCGAGGTTCGAGGCCGGGGCGCACCCGACCAACACCGGCAAACCCGAGTTCACCGATGGTGACACCCGCGGCGGGCGGATCGCCCGGCGCCTGCGGCTGGACCTCGACCCGCGCTCGGGCCGCGACCGCCGGGCGATCGAGGTCTACCCGCACGCGGCGACGGTGGCGCTGTTCCGGCTGGGCCGCACGCTGAAGTACAAGAACAAGCCGGGCCGGACGCTCGAGCAGATGCGTGCGGAGCTGCTACTGCTCATCGACCTGCTGGACGGGGTGGTCGAGCTCGAGCTCGGTGCACCGTTCGCCGCGCTGCGGCAGCAGGTGCAGGCCGCCACCCGCAAGAGCGAGCTGCGGGTGGCGGAGGACC
>JBEPZM010000022.1:0-21562 GCA_041640835.1 Blastococcus sp. | reverse complement strand
GCGCGCCTGGCCGGCCTGGCCCAGCCGTTCACGGTCAGCCAGGCGCGCCAGGCGTGGGGGACGAGTCGCCGGGTCGCCGTCCCGCTCATGGAGTGGCTCGACGCCCAGGGGATCAGCACCCGCCTCCCAGACAACACCCGACGGCTGCGCTGACCCTCAGCGGTACGGGTCGGTGATCTCGCGCAGGTCGGTGAGCGCCGCCCGCAGCTGCCCCCACCGGCGGTCGCCCAGGTGGGCGCGCCACTCCGCCTCGACCTCGGCGACCACGGCCGCGGCGACGGGCTGGGCGGCGGTGCCGCGGTCGGCGAGCCGGACCAGCCGCGCCCGGGCGTCGGTCGGGTCGGGAGTCCGGCGGACGTAGCCGGTGCGCTCGAGCTGGTCGACGAGGTGGCTCGCGGTCTGCTTGGTGACCTGCGCGGACTCCGCCAGGTCGGTCAGCCGGGTGCCGTCGGGCCCGATCCGCTGCATCATCCGGGCCTGGGCGAGGGTGAAGTCGTCGAAGCCGGCGCGGGCCAGCGCCGCGAAGATGCGGTTCTCCATCGCCCGGTAGGGGATGAACAGGAGCAGCCCGAGGTTCAGCTCGTCCGGCTTCGGAGCGGGGTCGGCCACGGCGGGATCCTTCTTGACGACGGTCAGAACCTCGAACTAACCTGGTTCGATCATCGTACTAGTTCCCGGGGGTGCCCCATGGGACCTCAGCCGATCCGGAGCACGGACCTCGACGCCGTCTGGGCGGCCGTCGACCGCGAGCGCCTCGATCTCGCCGACCTGCTCGACGACCTGACCGCCGCGGAGTGGGACCGGCCGTCGCTCTGCGCGGGCTGGCGGGTGCGCGACGTCGCGGCCCACCTGGCGCTGGCGCAGACCGGCCCCGCCCGGGCCGCGGTCGACCTCGCCCGGGCCGGCGGCAGCCTGCGGCGGATGATCCACGACACCGCCGTCCGGCACGCCCAGCACCCACCGGCGGTGCTCACCGCCCGGATCCGGGGCATGGCCGGCTCCCGACGCACCGCCCCGGGTGTCACGCCGCTCGAGCCGCTGCTCGACGTGCTGGTGCACGGGCAGGACATCGCCGTGCCGCTGGGACGGGAGCGGCACATGCCGGTCGAGGCGGCCGGCACCGCGGCGACCCGCGTGTGGACCATGCCGTGGCCGATGAACACGACCTTCCCGCGGGTGCGGGGTGTGCGCCTGGTCGCCACCGACGCGACCTGGGCTGCGGGAGAGGGGGAGCTCGTCGAGGGCCCGATCGCCGCACTGCTCATGGTGCTGACCGGTCGCACCGAGGCGGTGTTCGACCGGCTGTCCGGGGATGGCGTCGCCCGGCTCCCCGGCTGAGGGCCTCAGGCGCGCACGCCGACGGCGCGGCCGCGCACCTCCACGACGTCCAGACGGGTGAGTACGGGCTCCGGCGGGCGCCGGCCGCCGAAGGCGGTGCCGACCGCCGGGTGGATCCGGTCCTCGAAGGCCCGGGCGCACTGCGCCTCGGTCTCCCAGACGTCGATGTAGCGCAGCCCGCCGGCAGGGTTCCGCACCACGAGGTGGAGCAGGAGTCCGTCCATGGGCTCGTCCCCGAGGGCATCGGTGATGCGTCCGTAGGTGTCGGTGTCGATGCCGACGTCCTGGATGAAGGCGTGGACCATGACGGTCTCCCATAATTGGCCCGAATGGGCTTCGGACGGATTGCGCTAGCGTGTTCCTCGTGCCCGACGACGTCAAGGGCGCGGCGCGCCGCCCGTACCGGTCAGCCGTGCGTGCGGAGCAGGCCGCCGCGACCCGGCGTGCGGTGCTGGACGCTGCCCGCGACCTGTTCACCGAGCAGGGGTACGCGTCGACGAGCATCGCCGCCATCGCCGACCGGGCCGGGGTCGCGGTGGACACCGTCTACGCCGCTGCGGGCCGCAAGCCGGCCCTCCTGCGCGACCTCGTCGAGACCAGCCTCTCCGGCGGCGACGAGGCGGTGCCGGCGGAACAGCGCGCCTACGTCGTCGGCATCCGGGCCGCCGCCACGGCCGGGGAGAAGATCGCCCTCTACGCCCGGGCGGTCGCCGACATCGGGGTCCGGATGGCGCCGGTGCACCGGGCACTGGCCGAGGCCGCGGCATCGGATGCGGACTGCGCGGCGCTGCGGGCGGAGATCAGCGCGCGCCGAGCCGCCAACATGCGGCTGTTCGCCGCCGACCTGCGGGCCACCGGAGAGCTGCGCGCCGACCTCACCGACGACGACGTCGGCGACATCGTGTGGAGCATGAACGCCGCCGAGTACTGGGCGCTGCTCGTCGGGGAGCGCGGCTGGTCACCCGACCGGTTCGCCGCCTGGCTCACCGACGCCTGGACCCGGCTGCTGCTGACCTGAGGGCGTCAGTCCTGCGCAGGCACCCAGCGGGCCGGGCGCTTCTCGCGGAACGACGCGATCCCCTCCTGGCCCTCCTCGCCGGCGAAGAACCGGGCGGAGAGCTGCAGCAGCTCCCCGAACTCCAGGTCCGGCTGCCGCGACCGCAGCAGCCGCTTGGTCTCGGCCAGGGCGACCGGAGCTCCGGCGGCCAGGGCGGTCAGCTGACCGGCGACGACGGCGTCGAGGTCGGCGGGCTCGGCGACGAGGTCGACCAGCCCACCCCCGGCGGCCGTCGCGGCGTCGAACACCTCGCCGGTGAGCATCAGACGGTGCGCCACGTGCGGGGTCATCCGCGGGAGCACGACCGCCGAGATGACCGCCGGCACCAGGCCCAGCCGCACCTCGGAGAACGCGAAGCTGGCCGAGGACGCCGCGACGACGACGTCGCACGCCGCGGCCAGGCCCACCCCGCCGGCGCGGGCCGGGCCGCGGACGACGGCGACGACCGGCTTGGGGGAGGACCAGATCAGCCGCAGGAGCTCCGGGAACTCGTTGACGCCCTGCTCCTGCGACGAGCCCCCGGCCGCCTCGGCCAGGTCCATGCCGGAGCAGAAGACCCGGCCGGTGTGGTCGAGCACGATCACCCGCACGGCGTCGTCGGCCAGCGCGTCGGCGAGGGCGGCACGGAGCTGGCCGCGCAGCGCACGGGACAGCGCGTTGCGGTTCTCGGGGGAGTCGAGGGTGAGCGTCGCGACGCCGGCGGAGACGGTCACCTGGATCACTCGGTCGTGGGTCACAGCGGCATCCTGCCGCGAGGGAGCCCCGGCGCGGCACACTGGGAGCAGATGAACACCGTCCTGCCCCTGGTCGAGCGCGCCGCGCCCCCGCTCGAGCTTCCGGAGTCCGCCCGCGAGAGCCTGACGAGCACCCCGTTCGGCCTGTACGTGCACGTGCCGTTCTGCGCGACGCGGTGCGGCTACTGCGACTTCAACACCTACACCTCCGACGAGCTGGGGCCCGGCGCCAACCGCGCCGAGTACGCCGGGACGGCGATCGACGAGCTGCGCCGGGCGGCGCGGGTCCTCGGCCCCGACCTGCCGACGGTCTCCACCGTGTTCGTCGGCGGCGGCACCCCCACGCTGCTCCCGGCCGCCGACCTGACCGCCGTGCTCGCCGAGGTGCACCGGCTCTTCCCGGTGGCGGCCGACGTCGAGGTCACGACCGAGGCCAACCCCGAGACCGTCGACCTCGGCTACCTGTCCGCGCTCCGCGAGGGCGGCTTCACCCGGGTCAGCCTCGGCATGCAGTCCGCGGCCGAGCACGTCCTCGCCGTGCTGGACCGCCGGCACACCCCCGGCCGAGCGGTGCAGGCCGCCCGCGACGCCCGGGCCGCGGGGTTCGAGCACGTCAACCTCGACCTCATCTACGGCACGCCGGGTGAGAGCGACGCCGACTGGGCGGCCTCGCTCGACGCCGTCCTCGCCTCCCCGGTCGACCACGTGAGCGCCTACGCCCTCATCGTCGAGGACGGCACCCGGCTGGCCCGGCGGATCAGCCGCGGCGAGCTGCCGATGCCCGACGACGACGTCCTGGCCGACCGCTACGAGCAGGCGGACTCGACCCTGCGCCGCGCCGGCTTCGACTGGTACGAGGTGTCCAACTGGGCCACCTCGGACGCGGCCCGCTGCCGGCACAACGAGCTGTACTGGGCGAACGCCAACTGGTGGGGCGTCGGCCCGGGCGCGCACAGCCACGTCGGCGGCCTGCGCTGGTGGAACGTGAAGCACCCCGCCGCCTACGCCGACCGGCTGACCCGCGGGGAGAGCCCGCACGCCGACGCGGAGCTGCTCGACGACGACGACCGCGCATTGGAGACGGTCATGCTCGGCCTGCGGCTGCGCGAGGGGCTGCCGCTGGACCTGCTGTCGGAGCTCGGCCGGCGCCGGGCCGCGGACGCCGTCGCCCGCGGGCTGCTGGACGGGGCAGCGCACGCCGCCGGTCGCGCCGTGCTCACCGATCCCGGCCGGCTGCTGGCCGACGCGCTGGTCCGCGACCTCACCGACTGAGGACCGGCCCGAAATTCGGCCACCTGTCCGCGTTCCTGGACTAAGGTGTCCCCTTTCCAGGCGACAGAGCTGGCAACGGTGCCAGGGCGGGTGAGGAGGTGGTCGACGGTGGACGTGCACACGTTCCCTGCGACCCCGAGCTCCCCGCCGGGCGTCCGGATCGCCGGCGCTGCCCCCGCTCTGACGGGCGGCATGCTGCTGGCCCTGGCGATGAACCGCCGGGCCCGAGGGCTGCGAGGGCTCGACGTGCTCCGCCGCAGCCAGGACAGGGCCCCGCCGCAGATCGCCTGACTCGATCCCGAGTCGCCGCCGCACCCCTTTCCTGACGCGCACCCACCGGGTGACCGCGTCTTTCTGCGTACCCCTGAGGACTTCCCATGACCACCACGCTCGACACCCACGACGTGCCCGCCGGCGACTCCCGCTGGGACGCCTTCCGCACCTTGCTCGCCGACCAGCGGGCCGACTGCGTCCGGCAGCGCGAGGCCGCGCTGATCGAGTGCGCCCAGTCGGTCCCCGACCCGGTCGCGCTCCGCCGCAGCGCGTCGCTGTCGGACACCATCACCGCGATCGACGAGGCCCTCGAGCGGATCGCGTCCGGCACCTACGGCTCCTGCGTCCACTGCGGCGCGACGATCCCCGAGGAGCGGCTGGAGCTGCGGCCCTACGCCGGCGCCTGCGTCGCCTGTACCGACCGGCGCTGACCGGCCGGTGAGGGCCGTTCGACCCGCTGCGCTGACGGTGGGCCGGGCACCCCGACCGCTGCCGGTGCTCCGGCTCGCTCGGTCGGCTACCGCTTCCGGGAGCACGCCGTCAGCTGCGGCGCGTCCCCGGGACCGGGGGCTGGGCCGGGATGGCCTCGGTCGACGGGCCCGCCGCCTGGACCGGGGTGAGCGCGTCCAGGTCCAGCACCCGGACGTGGATGACGTTGCGCTGCTGCAGCGCCGCGCGCAGCGCCCGGTGCAGGCCGTCCTCGAGGTAGAGCTCGCCGTGCCACTGGACGGCGTGGGGGAACAGGTCGCCGTAGAAGGTCGAGTCGTCGGCCAGCAGCGTGTCGAGGGCCAGCTGGCGCTTCGTCGTCGTGAGCGTGTCCATGCGCACCTGGCGGGGCGGGATCATCGCCCAGTCCCGGGTGGACAGCCCGTGGTCGGGATACGGGCGCCCGTCTCGAACCGCCTTGAAGATCAGGGGACCGTCTCCACTCTCTGTCCGCCGGAGCGCCGACCGCTCCACCCTAACGGCCCGCCGCGGTCGTATGCTGGGCTGGCACTCCGACCGTGCGAGTGCCAGCAGGATCGGTCCCGGGCCCGTGGCCCCGGCCGGCGCGATCCACGCACCGCACGGCGGGTCGACCGGTACGGGGAGGTGTCTCGTGGCGCACGACGAACGCCGCCTGGAGGTCCTCCGGGCAATCGTCCAGGACTACGTCTCGACCAACGACCCGGTGGGCAGCAAGGCGCTGGCCGACCGGCACGACCTGGGGGTCTCCCCGGCGACCATCCGCAACGACATGGCGGTGCTGGAGGAGCAGGGCTACATCACCCAGCCGCACACCAGCGCCGGCCGGGTGCCCACGGACAAGGGCTACCGGCTCTTCGTCGACCGGCTGTCGGCGGTCAAGCCGCTGTCGGTCGCCGAGCGGCGGGCCATCGAGAGGTTCCTCGACGGCGCCGTCGACCTGCACGACGTCCTGGGGCGCACGGTCCGGCTGCTGGCCCAGCTGACCCGCCAGGTCGCCGTCGTGCAGTACCCGACGCTCTCCCGCAGCGCGGTGCGCCACCTGGAGGTGGTGCAGGTGGCGGCGGCCCGGCTCATGCTGGTGCTCATCACCGACACCGGCCGCGTCGAGCAGCGGGTCGTCGACTGCCCGGCCGACATCGACGCCGGGGCAGTCGCCGAGCTGCGCACCCTGCTGAACTCCGCGTTCAGCGGGGTGAAGCTCGCCGACGCCGGCGACAAGGTGCCCGACCTGCTCGAGACCGCGCCCCAGCACCTGCGCGGCCTGGTCGCCACCGTCAGCTCCACCCTGCTGGAGACCCTCGTCGAGCCCAGCGAGGACCGGCTGGTCATCGGTGGGACGGCGAACCTCGCCCGCGGCAGCGCACTGGACTTCCAGGGCACCGTCAGCCCGTTGCTGGAGGCGCTGGAGGAGCAGGTCGTCGTCCTCCGCCTGATCAGCGAGGTCGACGCCGGCACCGTGCTCGTGCGCATCGGCGAGGAGAACGACCACGAGGCGTTGACCGGCGCCTCGTTGGTGACCGTCGGCTACGGCTCCCGGGACCGCGCGCTGGGCGGCCTGGGCATCGTCGGCCCGACCCGCATGGACTACCCGATGAACATGGCCGCGGTTCGCGCCGTGGCCCGCTACGTCGGCCAGATCCTGGCCGAGAGCTGAGGACGAACTTCTCGATGGCAACCGACTACTTCGGCGTCCTGGGCCTGGCCCGCGAGGCCAGTGACTCCGACATCAAGCGCGCCTACCGGCGGCTGGCGCGGGATCTGCACCCCGACGTCAACCCCGATCCCGAGGCCAAGGAGCGCTTCCAGGAGGTCACCCGCGCCTACGAGGCGCTCACCGACCCGGAGAAGCGCCGGATCGTCGACCTCGGCGGAGATCCGTTCGAGACCGGCGGAGGCGGCGGCAACGGGTTCGGCGGCGCCGGCTTCGGCGGCGGCCTGGGCGACATCATGGACGCCTTCTTCGGCGGGGGGCAGACCCGTGGGCCGCGCGGTCGCACCCGCGCCGGCCGGGACGCGCTGATCCCGGTCGAGCTCGAGCTGGACGAGGCGGTGTTCGGCACCGTCAAGGAGCTCACCGTCGACACCGCCGTCCTCTGCGACGTGTGCGCCGGCGCCGGCACCGCCCCGGGGACGCACGTCGTCACCTGCACCACCTGCTCGGGCCGCGGCGAGGTGCAGAGCGTCCAGCGCAGCTTCCTGGGCCAGGTGATGACCAGCCGCACCTGCCCCACCTGCTCGGGCACCGGTCAGGTCATCCCGGAGCCGTGCGGCAAGTGCGCCGGCGACGGCCGCGTGCGCGCCCGCCGCACCATCTCGGTGAAGGTGCCTGCCGGCGTCGAGGACGGCATGCGCATCCGGCTGACCGGCCAGGGCGAGGTCGGTCCCGGTGGCGGGCCCGCCGGCGACCTCTACGTCGAGGTGCACGAGCGACCGCACGACGTCTTCACCCGGGACGGCGAGGACCTGCACTGCCGGGTCACCCTGCCCATGACGTCCGCGGCGCTGGGCACCACGCTCAACCTGAAGACGCTCGACGGCGAGGAGGACCTGGCCATCGCGCCCGGCACGCAGTCGGGCAGCATCCTCACCCTCCGGGCCCACGGCGCGCCGCGGCTGCGGGCCACCGGCCGGGGCAACCTGGTCGTGCACGTCGACGTCGTCACGCCCACCAAGCTCGACGGCGAGCAGGAGCGGCTGATGCGCGAGCTCGCGGCGCTCCGGGGCGAGGACCAGCCGGAATCCAACCGCGAGGCGCAGGGCGGGCTGTTCTCCCGCGTGCGCGACGCCTTCCACGGGCGCTGATCCGCCGTGACCGCCACCGACGCCGGCGCGCCCCAGCTGGACGGGGCGCCGCTGTTCCTGCTCGACGTCCTGCCGGAGGCTGCTGAACTGCTGGTCGACGGCGCCGAGGGGCGGCACGCCGTCGACGTGCTGCGCCTCGAGCCGGGGGAGCGGGTGCGGGTCGGGAACGGGCAGGGTGCGGTCGCCGAGGGCGAGGTGGTCTCCGCCGGACCGCAGGGACTGCGCGTCGCGGTGAGCGCCCGCTTCGAGGTGCCGGCCCCCAAGCCGGAGTTCGTGCTGGTGCAGGCGCTGCCCAAGGGCGATCGCGGCCCGCTCGCCGTGGACCTCGCCACCGAGCTCGGCGTCGACCGCATCGTGCCGTGGACGGCGGCGCGCTGCGTGACCCGCTGGCGCGACGACCGGGTGGCCAAGGGCGTCGCCAAGTGGCGGTCCGCCGCGCGGGCCGCCAGCAAGCAGTCCCGCCGGCCGCGGGTGCCCGAGGTGACCGAGCCGATGTCCACGCGCGAGGTGTGCGGCCTGATCGGGGACGCCGACCTCACCGTCGTCCTCCACGAGCAGGCCCGCCGTCCCATGGCCGGGCTGAGCGTGCCCGGCAGCGGCACCGTCGTGGTCGTCGTCGGGCCCGAGGGCGGGATCACCGACGGGGAGGCCGTGGCGTTCCGCGCCGCGGGCGCCGAGCTGGCACGGCTCGGCCCCGAGGTGCTGCGCACCTCCACCGCCGGCGCCGCCGCCCTCGCCGCGCTGAGCGCCCGCTCCCGCTGGGCCTGATCAGCAGCAGCGGCTGACCGGATTGGCCTCCAGGGCGTCGGAGCGCAGCCGCTCGAACTCGCGCCGGGTCATCGGCTCGTGGCCGTGCGCGGCGCAGTGCTCGAGGTAGCGGTCCCAGCGCGCCTCGCCGGTGAACTCGCGCAGGTACCAGCACACGCCCTGCCAGGCCCGGACGAGGGCGGCGGTCACTTCTCCTCCGCCTCGGGCCGACCCGAGCCGGCGCTCACCAGCCGCCGGTGCTCGGCCAGCGCCTCCTTCTCCTCGGCCGTCGGGAAGAACCCGGCCGGCTCGACCAGCCGCGACGGCGTGGGCGGTTCCTCGGTGGTCGGCAACTGGCCGGCACGGACGGCGCGCGCGATCACGACGACAGCGTTGACCACCACGACGAGCACCAGCACCGCGAACAGCGCCTGCAGGACGCCGTTGAGCGTGGAGTTGAAGACGACCTGGTCCATCTCCGACATGTCGGTCGCGGGCGCGAGCACCTCCCCGGCGTCCCGGGCGTCGGCGTACACCTGCCGCTGCTCGAAGTAGCCCACGCGCGGGTCGGAGGAGAACACCTTCTGGTAGCTCGCCGTCATCGTGACGACGAGATCCCAGACGAGGGGGATCCCGGTCACCCACGCGTAGCGCAGCTTGCCGTGCTTGATCAGCAGCACGGTGACCAGCGTCAGCGCGATGGCGGCGAGCAGCTGATTGGCGATGCCGAACAGCGGGAAGAGCTGGTTGACCCCGCCCAGTGGATCGGTCACGCCGATGTAGAGCACCGATCCCCACAGGCCGACGACGACGGCGCTGGCGATGATGTTGCCCGGCCGCCACGACAGGTCGCCGAACTTCTTCCACACGTTGCCGACGGTGTCCTGCAGCATGAACCGGCCCACGCGGGTGCCGGCGTCGACGGCGGTGAGGATGAACAGCGCCTCGAACATGATCGCGAAGTGGTACCAGAACGCCTGGCCACCGCCGCCGAACGCGTCGCTGAAGATCTGCGAGATGCCGACGGCGAGCGTCGGGGCGCCACCGGTGCGGGAGATGAGCGTGTCCTCCTGGACCGCGGCGGCCGCCGCACCCAGCGTCTGCGCCGTCGTGTCGAAGCCGAGGCCGTTGACGAACGCGGCGGCGGCCTCCGCCGTGCCCCCGGTCGCCCCGGCCGGACTGTTCATCGCGAAGTAGAGGCCCTGGTCGATGACGCAGGCGGCGATGAGCGCGCTGACCGCCACGAAGGACTCCATCAGCATGCCGCCGTAGCCGATGAGACGGACCTGGCTCTCCTTGGCCACCATCTTCGGCGTCGTCCCCGACGCGATGAGCGCGTGGAAGCCCGACAGCGCCCCGCAGGCGATGGTGATGAAGACGAACGGGAACAGCGACCCGGCGAACACCGGGCCGGTGCCCTCCCGGGCGAAGTCGGTGACCGCCTCGGCCTGCAGCACCGGTCGCGCGATCATCAGGCTGATCGCCAGCAGGACGATGACGCCGATCTTCATGAACGTCGACAGGTAGTCGCGCGGGGTCAGCAGCAGCCAGACCGGCAGCACCGAGGCGACGAAGCCGTAGACGACCAGGGCGAGGACCAGCCACTCCTTGGACAGGGTCAGTGCGTCGCCCAGGCCGGTGTCCTCGATCCAGCCGCCGCCGACGATCGCCAGCAGCAGCAGGGCCACACCGATGCCGGTCGCCTCGAGCACCCTGCCGGGCCGCAGCCGGCGCAGGTAGATGCCCATGAACAGCGCGATCGGGATGGTCAGGGCGATGGAGAAGACGCCCCACGGGGACTCCGCCAGTGCGTTGACCACGATCAGCGCGAGCACCGCCAGGATGATGATCATGATGGCGAAGACGGCGATGAGCGCGGCGATCCCGCCGACCAGGCCGATCTCCTCGCGCACCATCTGGCCGAGGCTCTTCCCGTTGCGGCGCATCGAGAAGAACATGACCGTCAGGTCCTGCACCGCCCCGGCGAAGATGACGCCGACGACGATCCAGATCGTGCCGGGCAGGTAGCCCATCTGCGCGGCCAGCACCGGACCCACGAGCGGCCCTGCGCCGGCGATGGCGGCGAAGTGGTGGCCGAAGAGCACCCGCCGGTCGGTGACGTCGAAGTCGATGCCGTTGTCCATGCGCTCGGCCGGCGTCGCCCGCCGGTCGTCGACCTGCAGCACCCGGTACGTGATGAACCGGGCGTAGAAGCGGTAGGCGATGGCGTAGGAGCACAGCGCGGCGAACAGGATCCACAGCGCGGACACCGTCTCGCCGCGGGCGAGCGCCAGCACGGTCCAGCAGACCGCGCCGACGACGGCGACGAGTGCCCAGATCGCGATGGATCTCGGGCTCAGGCTCCGGCCGGGAGGCGCAGGGGAGTGCCCGCTCGCGGAGCTACCCGTGATGACCGTCCCGGACATGGCGTCCTCCGTCCCGACACCGGCTCCGTTGCCGGCCCCCGTCGGTTACGGCAACGAGCATAAGGAGCAGCGTGGCTGCCCGCGAGGCCGCGGCGGCCGGCCGGGCCTAGGGTGCGAACCGTGTCCGACTGCCTGTTCTGCCGCATGGTCGCCGGGGAGATCCCCGCCGACGTCGTCCACCAGACCGACCGGGTGCTGGCCTTCCGCGACATCAACCCGCAGGCGCCCACGCACGTGCTGGTGATCCCCAAGGAGCACCACCGGAACTTCGGGGCGCTCGCGGCGGCCGACCCCGCCCTGCTGGGCGAGGTCGCGCACGCCGCGCACGCAGTCGCCGTCCAGGAGGGGCTGGTCGCCGACGGCGGCAACGAGCCCGGCTACCGCGTCGTCACCAACACCGGCCCGCAGGCCGGGCAGTCGGTGGACCACCTCCACCTGCACGTCCTGGGTGGCCGCGGGCTCGGCTGGCCACCCGGCTGAGCTCCAGGGCAGAAATGGCCATTTCTGCCCTGGGTGACAGGGTGGGGGAGTGACTCAGGAGACCGCACCGCCCGTCCGGATCGAGCGGGACGGCGACGTCGCCGTCGTCGTCCTCGACAACCCGCCGCTGAACCTGTTCACGCCCGCGGTGTTCCAGGCACTGGACGCCGTGGTCGGTGAGCTGGTCGCGCTGACCGACCCGCAGCGGGCCGACCGCGCCCGGGCCGTGCTGTTCGAAGCGCGCGGCAAGGTCGTCTCCGGCGGCGTCGACGTGACGTTCTTCCGGGACATCGCCGAGGGCCCCGAGCCGGAGGCCCGTGGCGGGGAGCTCTGGGCGCAGCTGCTCCGGGTCGCGCAGGCGGTCGAGGACCTGCCCGTGCCCACGGTCTTCGCCGCGCACGGGCTGACCCTCACCGCGGCCTTCGAGCTGTCGCTGGCCTGCGACATCCTGCTGGCCGCCGAGAAGGCGTCGTTCGGCCTGGTCGAGATCGTCGTCGGGCTGACGCCGTCGATGGGCGGTCCGCAGCGGCTGGCCGAGCGGGCCGGGCCGGCCCGGGCCCGCGAGCTGGTCTTCACCGGCGAGCGTTATCCGGCCGCCGTCCTGGAGCGGTGGAACGTGGTCAACCGGGTGCTGCCCGACGAGGGGTTCGCCGAGGCCGCCCGGGCCTACGCCCGGCAGGTCGCCGCCGGCCCCACGCTGGCGCACGCCGCCACCAAGCAGTTGGTGGCCACCGCCGTCCGGCAGGGCGCCCGCGCCGCCGACGCGCTGGTGCCCGAGGTCTCCGGCGCGCTGTTCGCCACCGAGGACCTCCGCGGTGCCGTGCGGTCCTTCCTGACCGAGGGCCCGGGCAGGGCGACGTACTCCGGGCGGTGACCCCATCGGGGCGAACCGGGATTCGCGGGCCCGGACGCGGGTAGCCTGGAGCGGTCCGCCACTCCCAGCCAGGAAGGCAGGGTCGAGGGTTCTTGCCCGACACCTCCCCGAACGTCCCCGTCGAGGGTGCCCCCACGTCTCGTGAGGCATCGGCGCAGGCCGCCGCCGTCGACTCCACCGCCGAGCACCCACCCGGCCGGCAACCGGCCGCGGTGCGGGCCACCATCGCCGTGCCGGAGTCGGTCTCGATGGTCTCCCTGCTCGGCTCCGCCGACGAGCTGCTCCGCCTGGTCGAGGCCGAGGTCGAGGCCGACGTGCACGTGCGCGGCAACGAGATCACCGTGACCGGGCAGCCGGCCGACAACGCCTTCGCCGTCCGCGTCTTCGACGAGCTCCTGGCGTTGCTCGCCACCGGTCAGCAGCTGCGGCCCGACTCCGTGCGCCGGGTCATCGCCATGCTCCGGGGCGGGGGCTCCGAGCGGCCAGCCGAGGTGCTGAGCCTCGACATCATCAGCCGCCGGGGTCGCACGATCCGACCCAAGACGCTCAACCAGAAGCACTACGTCGACGCGATCGACGAGCACACCATCGTCTTCGGCATCGGCCCGGCCGGCACCGGCAAGACCTACCTCGCCATGGCCAAGGCGGTGCAGGCGCTCCAGACCAAGCAGGTCAACCGGATCATCCTGACCCGCCCGGCCGTCGAGGCCGGCGAGCGGCTCGGCTACCTGCCCGGGACGCTGAGCGAGAAGATCGACCCCTACCTGCGCCCGCTGTACGACGCGCTGCACGACATGGTCGATCCGGAGTCGATCCCGCGGCTGATGGCCTCGGGCACGATCGAGGTGGCGCCGCTGGCCTACATGCGCGGCCGCACGCTCAACGACGCGTTCGTGATCCTGGACGAGGCGCAGAACACCACGGCCGAGCAGATGAAGATGTTCCTGACCCGGCTCGGCTTCGGGTCCAAGATCGTCGTCACCGGTGACGTCACGCAGGTCGACCTGCCCGGCGGCGCGCAGAGCGGTCTGAAGATCGTCCGCGAGATCCTCGACGGCGTCGACGACGTGCACTTCGCCACCCTCACGAGCACCGACGTCGTCCGCCACCGGCTGGTCGGCGACATCGTCGACGCCTACGAACGGTTCGACGCCGCCCGCCAGCCCCGGGCGACCACGCCCGCGCCGGCCCGACCGACCCGGCCGCGCCGGCAGGGGAGCTGACCGCGATGCCCGTCGAGGTCTCGAACGAGTCCGAGATCGCCGTCGACGAGGCGGAGCTGGCCGGCATCTGCCGGTTCGTCCTCGGTCAGATGGACGTCAACCCGATGGCCGAGCTCTCCGTGCTCTGCGTCGACGTCGAGTACATGAGCAGCCTGCACGAGCGCTGGATGGGGGAGAAGGGGCCGACCGACGTCCTGGCGTTCCCCATGGACGAGCTCGACACCGCCCGCCCCGACGACCCCGACCCGGGTCCGGCGCTGCTCGGTGACGTCGTGCTCTGCCCCGCGGTCGCCGTCCGCCAGGCCCGGGCCGCCGGTCACACCATGGACGACGAGCTGGTGCTGCTGGCCACCCACGGCGTGCTGCACCTGCTCGGCTACGACCACATGGAACCCGCCGACGAGAAGGAGATGTTCGGTCTCCAGTCGGAGCTCATCGAGAGCTGGCGGTCGGCGCCGCGCGAGCCGGTGACCGGCGAAGCGGTCGACAAGGGGCAGAACCCCCGATGAGCTCGGGCGGGGTCGTCCTCCTGGTGATCGCCTGCTGCCTCGTCCCGCTCGCGGGCCTGTTCGGCGCCATGGACGCCGCCCTCCAACGGGTGTCCAAGGCGCGCGTCGACGAGCTCCGGCGCGAGGGCGCCAAGGGCGCCGTCGCCCTCGAGGAGGTCGTGCTCGAGCGCGCCCGCCACGTCTCGCTGCTGCTCCTGCTCCGCATCGCCTGCGAGATGGTGGCGGCGGTGCTGGGCACCGTCCTGCTGTACGACGCCTGGGGCGGCGGCTGGCGCACCGTGCTCACCGCCGCGGCGATCATGACCGTCGTCAGCTACGTGCTGATCGGCGTCGGCCCGCGGACCCTGGGCCGGCAGCACGCCTACTCGGTGGCGCTGGCCAGCGCGGGCGTGGTCCGGTTCCTGGGCCGCGTCCTCGGGCCGGTCGCCACCCTGCTCATCCTGATCGGCAACATGATCACGCCCGGGCGGGGCTTCCGCGACGGCCCGTTCTCCTCCGAGGTCGAGCTGCGCGAGCTGGTCGACATGGCCGAGGAGCGCGGCGTGGTGGAGTCCGGCGAGCGCCAGATGATCCACTCGGTGTTCGAGCTCGGCGACACCATCGCCCGCGAGGTGATGGTCCCGCGGACCGACGTCGTCTGGATCGAGCGGACCAAGACCGTCCGCCAGGCGCTGGCGCTGGCCCTGCGCAGCGGGTTCAGCCGCATCCCGGTGATCGGCGAGAACGTCGACGACGTCGTGGGCGTGGTCTACCTCAAGGACCTGGTCCGCCGCGCGCAGAACTCCGGCGACGGCCGCGGCCCGCGGGTCGAGGAGCTGATGCGCACGCCGACGTTCGTGCCGGAGTCCAAGCCGGTCGACGAGCTGCTGCGCGACATGCAGGCGCAGCGCATCCACATCGCGATCGTGGTCGACGAGTACGGCGGCTTCGCCGGGCTGGTGACCATCGAGGACATCCTCGAGGAGATCGTCGGCGAGATCGCCGACGAGCACGACGCCTTCCAGCGCCCGCCGGTCGAGGAGCTGCCCGACGGCTCCATGCGGGTCACCGCCCGGCTGCCGGTCGAGGACCTCGCCGAGCTGTTCGGCGTCGAGCTGCCCGAGGACGACGACGTCGAGACCGTGGGCGGCCTGCTCGCCCGCGAGCTCGGCCTGGTGCCGATCGAGGGCGCCTCGGCGGAGATCGGCGGCCTGCGGCTGGTCGCCGAGAGCACCGGCGGACGGCGCAACCGGGTCGACACGATGCTGGTCTGCCGGGTCGAGCAGCCCGCCGCGGACGACGCCGAGGACGCGCGCGGATCGTCGGGCAGGGGGGCCACCCGCTACGAGGAGCCGGCCCCGGTGGAAAGCTGACCCACCGTGTCTGAACTCCAGCCCGAGGACGCCAAGCTCGTCACCCTGGCCCGCTCCGCCCGCGCCCGCACCGGCGCGGCCGAGGGGGCCGCGGTCCGCGACACCGACGGCCGCACCTACGTCGCGGCCAGCGTCGGCCTGCCGTCGCTGAAGCTGAGTGCGCTGCAGGCCGCGGTCGCCGCCGCCGTCTCCAGCGGGGTCGAGGGGCTCGAGGCCGCCGCGATCGTCAGCGAGGGCGACGCGGTGGAGCAGGAGGGCCTGGCCGCCGTCCGCGACCTCACGCCGTCCGCACCCGTGCACCTCGCCGGCCCCGACGGAACCCTGCGCACCACCGTCTAGCCGTCGGCGGCCGCTGGTGTCACCGGTCGGTGGGAGACTGTCGGTGTGAGCAGCCCTGAGCAGACGCCGCACCGCAGCGGCTTCGTCGCCCTGGTGGGCCGCCCGAACGCCGGCAAGACGACGCTGACCAACGCCCTCGTCGGCGAGAAGGTCGGCATCGTCAGCAACCGCCCGCAGACCACCCGGCACGCGATCCGCGGGGTCGTGCACCGGCCCGAGGGCCAGATCGTGCTGGTCGACACCCCGGGTCTGCACAAGCCCAAGAGCCTGCTGGGCAAGCGGCTCAACGACGTCGTCCGCGACACGCTGTCCGACGTCGACGTCGTCGTGTTCTGTGTCCCGGCCGACCAGCCGGTCGGCACCGGCGACAGGTTCATCGCCCGCCAGCTGCGCGAGATCCGGGCACCGATCGTCGTCGCGGTGACCAAGACCGACGCCGCCGGCAAGAACCAGGTGGTCGAGCAGCTGCTCGCCGCCAGCCAGCTGGTCGAGGCCGCCGAGATCGTGCCGATCAGTGCGGTCAAGGGTGACCAGGTCGAGCTGCTGGAGAAGCTGCTGATCGGCATGCTGCCGGAGGGCCCGCCGCTCTACCCGGAGGAGCAGACCACCGACGAGGACGTCGAGCGCCAGCTCGCCGAGCTGGTCCGCGAGGCTGCGCTGGAGAAGGTCTTCCAGGAGGTGCCGCACTCGCTGGCGGTCACCATCGAGGAGATCAACCGCCGGCCCGACCGCGACCTGGTCGAGATCCACGCCCTGCTGCACGTCGAGCGCAACAGCCAGAAGCCGATGCTGCTGGGCAAGGGCGGCTCGATCATCAAGGCGATCGGCAGCGAGGCGCGCGTGGGCATGGAGACGCTGCTGGGCGCGCGGGTCCACCTGGACCTGCACGTCACCGTGCTCGGCGAGTGGCAGGACGACCCCAAGAAGCTGAACCGGCTCGGGTACTGATGAGCGCGCACACCCCCAAGGCCCTCTACCGCGACGAGGGCATCGTGCTGCGCACCCAGAAGCTGGGTGAGGCCGACCGGATCGTCACGGTGCTCACCCGCCGGACGGGCAAGGTGCGCGCGGTCGCCAAGGGGGTGCGCCGCACCAAGAGCAAGTTCGGCGCCCGGCTGGAGCCCTTCACCCACGTCGACCTGCAGCTCTACACCGGCCGCAACCTCGACATCGTGAGCCAGGTCGAGTCGATCCGGTCCTACGGCCAGGAGGTCGTCGCCGACTACCCGGCCTACACCGCCGGCACCGCGGTGCTGGAGACGGCCGACCGGCTCACCGCCGAGGAGAAGGAGCCGTCGCTGCGGATGTTCCTGCTCGTCGTCGGCGCGCTCCGGGCCCTGGGGGAGCGGACCCACCAGCCGGGGCTGGTGCTGGACGCCTTCCTGCTGCGGGCGATGTCGGTGGCCGGGTGGGAGCCCGCGCTGGGCGAGTGCGCCCGCTGCGGCGAGGCCGGCCCGCACCGGCACTTCTCCGTCCCGGCCGGGGGCACCGTGTGCCCCTCGTGCCGGCCCACCGGCTCGGCGATGCCGAGCCCGGTCACCCTCGAGCTCATGGAGGCCCTGCTGACCGGCGACTGGGCGCGGGCCGATGCCAGCCAGGGCATCAACCGCCGCGAGAGCAGCGGCCTGGTGGCCGCGATGCTGCAGTGGCACCTCGAGCGCGGGCTGCGCTCGCTGCCGCTGGTCGACCGCACCGAGCACGGGCGGCCGATGGTCCGGGCCGCCGCGACGCCGCTGATCGTCGGGACGGGCGTGTGAAGCGCGAGGTCAAGGCGCCGAACCCGCACCCCTCCGGCGCGCGCCCTCCGGAGCTGCCGAAGGACAAGGTGCCCGGGCACGTCGCGATCGTCATGGACGGCAACGGCCGCTGGGCCAAGGAGCGCGGGCTGCCCCGCACGGCCGGGCACGAGGCGGGGGAGTCCTCGCTGTTCGACTGCGTCGAGGGTGCGATCGAGCTCGGCATCACCGCGATCAGCGCCTACGCCTTCTCCACGGAGAACTGGCGGCGCAGCCCCGACGAGGTCCGCTTCCTCATGGGCTTCAACCGCGACGTTATCCGCCGGCGCCGCGACGAGATGCACGAGCTCGGCGTGCGGGTGCGCTGGGCCGGCCGCCGTCCCCGGCTGTGGCGCTCGGTGATCAAGGAGCTGGAGATCGCCGAGGAGCTCACCAGGGACAACGACGTCCTGACCTTGACCATGTGCGTGAACTACGGCGGCCGGGCGGAGATCGCCGACGCCGCGGCGGCCATCGGCCGCGAGGTGGCGGCCGGCCGGCTGAACCCGGACAAGATCGACGAGAAGACCATCGCCCGGTTCCTCGACGAGCCGGACATGCCCGACGTCGACCTGTTCGTGCGCAGCTCGGGGGAGAACCGCACGAGCAACTTCCTGCTCTGGCAGTCGGCCTACGCCGAGTTCGTCTTCCTCGACACCCTGTGGCCGGACTTCGACCGCCGGCACCTGTGGGCGGCCTGCGAGGAGTACGCCTCCCGCCAGCGGCGGTTCGGCTCCGCCTGACGGGCCCGGATGGCCGGCTACTCGAAGCTGTACTTGGCCGACGCGCTGTCCAGAACGAGGCCGGGTCCGCCGAACTGCTCGACGAGTCGGTCGAGCAGTTCCTGAGGCGTGCCGGTCAGCATCGTGAGCTGCACTGTGTTGTTCTGCGGCTCCAGCCCCAGCTCTACGAAGTGCTCCCGGAGCGACGGGTCCGAGCGGACGACGTCGAGGAGTCGCTCCTGCAGGGCCTCCAGCTCTGCCAGGCTCATCGTGACTTCCGTGAGGACGACCTCCTGGCCTGCGGGCACGAGCGACCGCAGGCGATTTACCACCTCGTCCGGCCAGGTACCGGCGACGGCGACGTGGACCACCGGTGCCGCGGCCCGGTCTATCCAGATCCCGCCGAAACCGTCCAGGGACCTCGCTGCGTCCTGCAGGGCATCGGCCGCTCGGTTCAGCTGGATCTCCCCGTCGTCCTGCCTCACGGGTGCCCCGCTCCGCTCGGGCGGCCGACTGCACCCTCGGCGCACAGCCGCTCGATCTCCTCGGCGGCGTAGCCGAACTCCGTGAGCACATCGACGCTGTGCTCGCCGAGGTCCGGCACGGCGCCCATGGCCATCTCCACGTCGGAGAAGGTCATCGGCGGCAGGATCGCGCGCACCGGCCCGGCCGGGGTGTCCACCGAGCGCCAGCGGTCACGGGCGCTGAGCTGCGGGTGATCGATGAGCCCCTGCAGGTCGTTGATCTCCGCCGCGGGCACACCGGCCTCGGCGAGCCGGGCGTCGAGCTCCGCCGTCGACCACTTCCGGCTCTCGGACGCGACCACCTCGTCGCACTCGGCGCGGTTCGCCACCCGCAGCACGTTGCTGCGCAGCCGCGGGTGGTCGACGAGATCGGGACGGTCGAACACGGCGGTGACCAGCTGCTGCCACCCGCGGTCGTTCTGGACGCCGATCAGGATCTGCCCGTCCGTGGTCGGGTAGGCGTCGTAGGGCGCGATCGCGGCGTGGCTCAGCCCCATCCGCGGCACCTGCCGCCCGGCGTACATCTGCATGTACATCTGGTGGCCCAGCCACTCGGCGGTGGCGTCGAACATCGACACCTCCACGGTCGCGCCCTCGCCGGTGCGCTCGCGCCGGAAGAGGGCGGCGAGCACCGACTGGGTCGCGTACAGGCCCGCCGCGATGTCCGAGGCGGGGACGCCGGTCTTGGTGGCCGCCTCCGGCGTGCCGGTCACGGAGACCAGTCCGGTCTCGGCCTGGATCAGCATGTCGTAGGCCTTGCGGTCCCGCCGGGGGCCGGCGGTGCCGTAGCCGGACATGTTGACGACGACGAGCCCGGGATGGTCCGCGCGCAGCGACTCGGCGCCGAACCCGAGCCGGGCCGCCGCTCCCGGGGCGAAGTTCTGCAGGAAGACGTCCGCGCCCGCCACGAGGGTCCGGGCCACCGCCCGGCCGTCCTCGGACTTGAGGTCCAGGGCCACCGACTCCTTGCCCCGGTTGAGCCAGACGAAGTGCGAGGCCAGCCCGTGGACGGCGCCGTCGTAGTGACGGGCGAAGTCGCCCTCGCCCACGCGCTCGACCTTGATGACCCGGGCCCCGAGGTCGGCGAGGTGGCGGGTGGCAATCGGTGCGGCCACGGCCTGCTCCAGCGCCACCACGGTGATCCCGTCGAGGGGCAGGGCCGGGTGTGTGGCGGCAGTCATAGCCGCACAACATAGTGTCCCGGCCATGAGCGCCCTCACGCCTGACGAGCAGGACATGGTGGACCTGGTCGCGCAGTTCGTGGACGAGCGGGTCGCGCCCCGCGTGCGCGAGTTCGAGTCGGTCGACGAGTACCCCGAAGAGTTCATCGAGGAGATGAAGAAGCTCGGCTTCTTCGGTCTCCTGGTGCCCGCCGAGCACGGCGGGGCCGACGTCAGCGCCGCCTGCTTCGCCCGCGTCACCGAGGAGCTGGCCCGCGGCTGGATGAGCCTGGCCGGCGCCATCGGCGGCCACTCGGTGATCACCTATCTGATCCGCACGTTCGGGACGCCGGCGCAGCAGCAGCGCTACCTGCCGGCGATGGCGGAGGGCCGCGTGCGCGCGACCATGGCGCTGACCGAGCCCTCGGGCGGCAGCGACCTGCAGGGCATGAGCACCTACGCCGTCGCCGACGGCGACGACCTGGTGATCACCGGGTCCAAGACCTGGATCTCCAACGCCCAGCACTCGCAGCTCATCGGGCTGCTGTGCAAGACCGACCGCACCGCCCAGCCCGCCCACGCCGGCATGAGCGTGGTCCTCGTCGAGCCCGGCGAGGGCCTGGCGATCTCCGGCAAGATCCCCAAGCTCGGCTACCGCGGCGTCGAGGCGTGCGAGCTCTCCTTCGACCAGATGCGCGTGCCCGCCTCCGCCGTCCTCGGCGGCGTGCCCGGACAGGGCTGGCGGCACATGATGCGCGGACTCGAGGTCGGCCGGATCCAGGTCGCCGCCCGCGCGGTCGGCGTGGCCCAGGCGGCGCTCGGGGCGGCGCTGCGGTACGCCCAGGACCGCGAGACCTTCGGCAAGCCGATCTGGCAGCACCAGTCGGTGGGCAACCTGCTCGCCGACATGGCGACGAAGACGCGTGCCGCCCGCTTGATGACCCTGGATGCCGCCGCCGTCCTCGACAGCGGGAAGCGTGCCGACCTCGAGGCCGGCATGGCCAAGCTGTTCGCCTCCGAGACCGCCATGCAGGTGGCGCTGGACGCCATGCGCGTGCACGGCGGCTACGGCTTCTCCCGCGAGTACGACGTGGAGCGCTACTTCCGCGACGCCCCGCTGATGATCCTCGGCGAGGGCACCAACGAGGTCCAGCGCAACGTCATCGCCGCCCAGCTCGTCGCCCGGGACCGCAACCGGGAACGCATCTGACCCCGAGCTGATCCAGCTCGCCCTCTGGAAGGAAGTTCCGCCCCATGCAGCTCTCCGGACTCGTCACCGCCGTCACCGGCGGCGCCTCGGGCCTCGGCCTGGCCACCGCCCAGCGGCTCGTCGCCGCCGGTGGCCGGGTCACGATCATCGACCTGCCCAGCTCGGCCGGCGAGCAGGTGGCCGCCGACCTCGGCGACGCCGCCCGGTTCGCGCCCGCCGACGTCACCGACGCCGAGCAGTTCGCCGCCGCCCTCGACGCGGCGGGCGAGGACGGCCC
>JBEPZM010000021.1:17989-21691 GCA_041640835.1 Blastococcus sp. | reverse complement strand
CAAACAGTGACTGGGCCCGTCACGTCGACATGTCTGCATGATCGACGGGGCCGAGCAGAGGCAACGCAGACTGCGCTCGGAGAAGCCCTGGTGATTCGTCGAAGGACCCGGGTTCGATTCCCGGCACCTCCACCCCTGAACGTCGAGCCGGGGTCACCGCGAACAGCGGTGGCCCCGGCTTCGTCGTCCACCTGCCGCATGCTCCGGGCATCGCCACGACGACTCGGCGGCGAGCCCTAGAGCATCTCGAGCGGGGCCTTCGTCGTCGGTGGCGGGAAGATCCGGTCCAGCTGGTCGAGCTCGTCCTGGGTGAAGCCGATCTCCATCGCGGCGCGGTTCTCGATCACGTGGGCTCGGGTCGAGGCCTTCGCGACGGCGAAGACGTCGGGCAGCCGCAGCACCCAGACGATGGCCAGCTGGGCCGGGGTCACTCCCTTGTCGGCGGCCATGTGCCGGACCGCGGGTTGCCCGAGCAGCCGGCCGTGGTGCACCGGCGAGTAGACCATCAGGGGCATGCCGAGCTCGCGGGCCAGCGGGACGAGGTCGTACTCGGGTCCGCGCCGGGCGAGGTTGTAGAGCACCTGATCGGTCTGCACGTGATCGCCGCCCGTCAGCGCGACCAGCTCGTCGACGTCCGGCGCGTCGAAGTTGCTCACTCCCCAGCAGCCGATGAGGCCGCCCTCGACCAGTGCTTCCATCGCCTCGACGACCTCGGCCAGGGGAGCCCGCCCGCGCCAGTGCAGCAGGTACATGTCCAGGTGGTCGGTGCCCAGCCGCCGCAGGCTGTCCTGGCAGGCCTTCGCCGTCCCCGTCCGCGTGGCGTGGCAGCACCTTGCTGACCCAGCCTGGTGGGGCGCATTCGCCCGTGCCATGGTGACGCCCCGCGGCGCCCGGCGGAATCGGTCACCTGACGGATGTCGGCCCAGGGGAGCAGGACCTACCGTCGGGAAGCAGCGGGGGTCCGCCGCGGGCGCCGATGGAGGGCCGATGTCGCAGTCGCCGGGAACCACGTACAGCGTCGGCTACTTCGTGGGGAGCCTCTCCTCCACGTCGATCAACCGGATCCTGTCCCGCTCGCTGATCCGACTCGCCCCGCCGGATCTGGAGTTCACCGAGATCCCGATCGGGAATCTGCCGCTGTACAACCCGGACCACGACGGCGACTACCCGCCGGAGGCCCGGGCGCTGAAGGACGCGATCGCCGCGTCGGACGCACTGCTGTTCGTGACCCCGGAGTACAACCGGTCCATCCCCGGAGCCCTCAAGAACGCCATCGACTGGGCCTCCCGCCCCTGGGGCAAGAACTCCTTCCACCACATCCCGGCCGCCGTGACCGGAGCGTCCATCGGGGCCATCGGCACCGCGGTGGCGCAGCAGAGCCTGCGTGGAGTGCTGGGCTTCTGCAATGCCCGGCAGATGACGTCACCCGAGGCCTACATCCAGTTCACGGCGGAGCGCTTCCGTGACGACGGGGAGGTCGTCGACGAGACCACGGCCGGCTTCCTCAAGGACTTCATGGAGGAGTTCAGGGACCACCTGGTGCGGGTGCTGACGGTTCTGCCCCGGCCGTGACCCCGACCCTCCCTCCCGCACAGGGGCCTTCCTCGCCTAGGTGGACCCCCACGGTCGCACGGAGGTCCCCGATGCGACGAGAACGGGCACCCCGTGTGTGACGGCGGTGGCCACGAGGCGGCCCAGCGGTCGGCACCGCGCCCCGCGGAGGGCTCCGCCGTCGACCCGATCACCCTGGATCCGGTCGACGAGGTCGTCGTCACCATGCTGATGGACAACAGTTACGACGGGCTCATGGCCGACCTCGGTCCGGGGCGACGAGCACGTCTGGACAAGCTGCCGACCGTCTCCGCGCCGCAGTTCGAGGCGCTGCGGACGTTCCCGGGGCTCGTCGCGGAGCACGGGTTCTCCGCCCTGGTGACCGTCCGGCGCGGCGGGACCGCCCACACCCTGCTGTTCGACACCGGTATCTCCCCCGACGGTCTGGCCACCAATGCCGAACGGCTCGGCGTCGACGTCGGGACGATCGAGGCCGTCGTGCTGAGTCACGGGCACCTGGACCACTCCGGCGGCTTCGCCGGCCTCTCCCGGCTGCATACGGGGAGATCCCTCCCGCTGACCGTGCACCCGTTGGTGTGGAGCCACCGCCGTTTCGCGATTCCGGGCGAGCCGACCTGGCAGCTGCCCACTCTGAGCCGCTCCTCGCTGGAGAGCGAGGGCTTCACCGTCGTCGAGCGGCGACAGCCGTCCCTGCTGCTCGACGGGACGGTGCTGATCACCGGCGAGGTGGATCGCACCACCGACTTCGAGCATGGGCTCCCGTTCCACGAGGCCCGGAGGGACGGCGGCTGGGAGCCGGACCCCCTCATCCTCGATGAGCAGGCCCTGGTGGTGCAGGTACGCGGCCGAGGACTGGTCGTGCTGACCGGATGTGGCCACGCCGGCGCGGTGAACATCGCCCGGCACGCGCTCCGGCTCACCGGCACTGATCAGCTGCACGCCATGCTCGGGGGGTTCCACCTGACGGGGGCCGCGTTCGAGTCGATCATCGAACCCACGGTCGCCGCCTTCACCGAACTCGCGCCGGATGTCCTCGTCCCGGCGCACTGCACGGGCTGGAAGGCCCAGAACCGGTTCGCAGCGGTGCTGCCCGAGGCCTTCGTCCCGAACGCGGTCGGCACGTCGTACACCTTCGCCGCCGCGCCCGTCCGCTGAGCCGTCGCACGTCGCCGCCTACTCCGGCGACGACGTCGCACACCGGACGAGCCCGACCGGGCGCATTCGCCGTGCCATCGTGACGTCGTGCGGCGCCCGGCGGAATCGGTCACCTGACGGATGTCGGCCCAGGGGAGCAGAACCTACCGTCGGGAAGCAGCGGCGGGTCCGCCGCGGTCTGGAGCCGACAGCCGTCACGGGCAACGAACCGGGCCGGTCCACGGCTGAGCGCGACCTGTTGGGGGGTGGAGGAGTTCCTACGCGCCGCGCCGCGCAGGCGTTGGGCGCCTCGGAGGACACCACCCGAAGGCAGTTGGACACGGTGGGTTCCGGCCCAGCGTGCGCACCGACCTCATCGCTCGATCCGGAGGAGCCGACATGAACAGCAGGACGACCAAGGCGCTCGTCGTAAGGCTCACCGCCAAGCCGGAGACCCGTGACGAGGTGGCGACATTCCTCGCCGGCGCCGTGGATCTCGCCAACGGCGAGAGCGGCACGACCGTGTGGTTCGCCCTCCGCACCGACGAGTCCACCTTCTGGATCGTCGACGCCTTCCCCGGCACGGCCGAGCGGCAGGCGCACCTCGACGGCCCGATCGCGGCGGCGTTGCTGCAGAACGCCGACCGCCTGCTGGCCACCGCACCGGAGATCCTCCCCGCGGACGTGCTGGCCGCCAAGGTTCCCTGAGCACGGGCCCGCCCTCGACCGCCCGGCCCGGCTCACGCGTGCTGGTAGGACCGCAAGGTGGTGGCGATCGCCTGTTCCACCGGGGTAGCGGTCAGGCCCAGCTTGCCGGCGATGTTGCTGCTGTCGACGACGAACGGCTCTTCGAACTCGTACGGCATCTCCACCAGCTCCCGCAGGACGGGGCCTACGACGTGCTGACCTGCATGGACGCATTTCGGGGAGAATCCCACCCCTGAAGGTCTGGCGACAAGCCGGCCCTGGTTGGCGAAACGGCCGGGGGCCCCCCCC
>JBEPZM010000021.1:0-17979 GCA_041640835.1 Blastococcus sp. | reverse complement strand
CCCGCCCACCGGGGGGCCCCCGGCCGTTTCGCGTGTGCTCCTGGTTGGTTGTGCCGCCGTCGGCTGGTTCGGAGTGGCTCTACGCAGCAGGCGGCCTCGTGGTCGTCGTCGGACCGTAGTGCGCGGGTCGGACGGCGGTCGATCGGGTGCCGTTCATCCGGAGCGGGTGAAGCCGGAATCGCCCGGAAGCCGGGACGGTGCCTGCATGTCGACGCCGAAGCCAGTCACCCCCACCATCGCCCAGCAGCAGGCGGAGCTCCGGGAGAGCCTGCCGTTCGAGGACACGCAGGACCTCCAGGACGCCCGGCGGGGTCTCATCGCCGGAATCGGGAAGCCCGTCGTCGACGACGACGGCACGGTGCTGTGGGACAACTCCACCTACTCGTTCGTGCAGGGGGACGCTCCCGACAGCGTCAACCCCAGCCTGTGGCGGCAGTCCGGGATCGTGGCGATCGGCGGGCTGTTCGAGGTGGTCGAGGGCATCTACCAGGTACGTGGCATGGACCTGTCGAACACGACCTTCGTCGAGGGAGACGAGGGAGTGGTCGTGATCGACACACTGCTGTCCGTCGAGACGGGCGCGGCTGCCCTGGCCCTCTACCGCGAGCACCGCGGCAACCGTCCCGTGAAGGCCGTGATCTACACGCACACGCACGCCGATCACTTCGGCGGGGTCAGAGGCTTCGTGACGCAGGAGCAGGTGGACTCGGGCGAGGTGCGCATCCTCGCGCCCGACGGGTTCGTCGAGCACGCGGTGTCCGAGAACGTCTACGCGGGGACGGCGATGAACCGCCGGGCCGGGTACATGTACGGGGCCGCGCTCGCACGGGGCCCGCAGGGCCAGGTCGGCACAGGGCTCGGGCAGACCCTGTCGATCGGGACGGTGTCGCTGATCGCACCGACGGACCTCGTCCGCGAGACGGGGCACGAGGAGACGATCGACGGTGTCCGGATGGTCTTCCAGATGGCCCCCGACACCGAGGCTCCGGCGGAGATGCTCGTCTACCTGCCGGACTTCAGGGCTCTGTGCGCGGCCGAGGACGCGACGCACAACCTGCACAACCTGCTGACGCTGCGCGGCGCGGTGGTCCGCGACCCGCACGGCTGGGCGCGCTACCTCACCGAGACCATCGACCTGTTCGGCGGTCAGGCGGACGTCGTGTTCGCGTCGCACCACTGGCCGACCTGGGGAGCCGAGCGTGTGATCGACTTCCTCAGCCTGCAGCGCGACCTGTACGCCTACCTCCACGACCAGACGCTCCGTCTGCTCAACAAGGGCCTGGTCGGGGCGGAGATCGCCGAGACGATCGTCCTGCCGCCCGCGCTGGACCGGGCGTGGAGCACCCGCGGCTACTACGGCTCGGTCAGCCACAACGTCAAGGCGATCTACCAGCGCTACCTCGGCTGGTTCGACGGCAACCCCGCGCACCTGTGGCAGCACACCCCGGTCGAGCGGGCCAAGCGCGAGGTGGAGTTCATGGGCGGTACCGACGCCGTGGTGGAGAAGGCGCGCGCCTCGTTCGACAGGGGCGACTTCCGCTGGGTCGCCGACGTCCTGAACGACGTGGTGTTCGCCGACCCGGGGCACGCCGCAGCCCGTGACCTGCTCGCCGACGCCTACGAGCAGCTCGGATACGGGTCGGAGAACGGCACCTGGCGCAGCTTCTACCTGTCGGGTGCGACCGAGCTGCGCGACGGCCAGTTCGGGACGCCCACCGAGACGAACGCGCCGGACGTCGTGGCCCAGCTCACCCCCGAGATGCTCTTCGATGCCATCGCCATCCAGGTCGACGGCCCCCGGGCCTGGGACCTGGACCTCAGCATCGACGTCGTCCTCACCGACGCCGACGAGCGGTACCGGCTGCGACTGTCCAACGGCGTGCTCACCTACAGCGGCCGGCCGCAGAAGGGCAGCGCGCAGGTCACCCTGACCACGACCACGCGAACCCTGCCCGCCCTCGCCACCGGCGGCTCGTCCGTCGCCGCCCTCGCCGACGCCGGCATCGAGGTCAGCGGGGACCCGACGGTCCTGGCCCGCCTCGGCGGCGTCCTGGACCCCGGCGACAAGAACTTCGCCATCGTCACGCCGTGACGGGTTCCTAGGTGCATCGGGGAGGGCCCGTGGCCGACGATCCCGACGGCAGCACGGCTGGGGCAGCCGTCTCCGAGGCCGCTCCGCCGCCGCGCGACACCTCCGCCCGGGTCATCGGCTCGGACGTCGACCGCATGGCCCGACGGCTCTTCCTGGGTGAGCCGAGGGCACGGTCGGCGTTCTGGGTGCTCCTCCTGCTCGCCGCGGTGATCGCCTCCGCAGGGGTGGTCGCCGATTCCACCGCCACCGTCATCGGCGCGATGATCGTCGCGCCGCTCATGACGCCGATCCTCGGGACGGCGCTGGCGGTGGTCCTCGCTGAACGCCGCCAGATGCTGACCTGTTCGGCGTTCGTGCTGGCCGGTGCGCTCGCCGTGGTGGTGGTCGGGTATCTCCTCGGCCTGGCCGTCGACGCCCCGGTTGTCGCTGAGACGAACGACCAGGTCGCCTCCCGGGTCAGCCCCAAGCTCATCGACCTCATCAGCGCACTGGCCACCGGCGGAGTGGGCGCCTTCGCCCTGGTGCGGTCCGACGTCTCCGATGCGCTGCCCGGCGTCGCGATCGCCATCTCGCTGGTGCCGCCGCTGTCGGTCGTCGGGCTGACGCTGGAGTCCGGTGAGCCGGGCCAGTCGGTCGGCGCGCTGCTGCTCTTCGGCACCAACGTCACGGCGATCATCGCGACGGGGACCGCCGTGCTGCTCGGCTTCCGGGTCCGCGCGGTCGCGGTCGATGCCGGCCGGGACGTCGGGCGGCTGAGCCCCCGCACGCTCACGGTCATCGCCGGTCTCGTCGTGCTCGTCGCGATCCCGCTGGGCATCGGCAGTTATCACGTCCTCGTCGAGCAGCGAGCGACGATCGCGGCCCGCCCCGTCGCCGAGGACTGGGCGGCAGCGGCCGGATGGGACGTCGTCACCGTCGCCTACGGCCAGGGCCGGCTGCAGATCGCCGCCGTCGGCCCCGCGCCGGTCCCGGACGCCGGACCGCTGCGCACGGAGCTGTCGGAGGCGGGGCTGGACGGCGTCCCTGTGCGTCTGTCGCTCGTGGTCGGGGACACCCGCGACCTGCCCTCGTCCGCCGAGTGACGGGAACCGGCTGTCGTGACACAGGATGAGCGCGCCGCTCGGTCGAGCCGGGAGCGCACTCCCACGCTGCTGCGACGCCTTCTCGGCAGGCTGAGGGCGAGCACCGGAGGATCCGGTCGGCGGCGCCTCGCGCGGGACGGGGTGGCCGGGGTCGTCCTCGGCGTCGAGAGCGTGCCGGACGGGCTGGCCGCCGGGCTGCTCGCGGGCGTCAACCCGCTGGCGGGCCTCTACGCCTACCTGTACGGCATGGTCGGCGCGGCTTTCTTCACCGGCACGACGCTCATGGCCGTGCAGGCCACCGGCGCCATGTCGCTCGTCGTCGCGGACGTCGACCTCTCCCGCCACGACGACCCGGCCAGGGCGTTGTTCACGCTCACCGTCCTCACCGGCGTCGTCATGGTCCTCGCCGGGGTCCTCCGGGCGGGCACCCTGCTCCGCTTCGTCCCCACCGCGGTGATGACGGGGTTCGTCACGGCCGTCGGCATCAACATCCTGCTCGGCCAGCTGGCGAACTTCACCGGCTTCGAGTCCGACGCGGCCAACCGCGTCCTGCGGGCCCTCGACCTGGTGCTGCACCCGCTCCAGGTGGACCCCGCGTCGCTGGCCGTGGGACTGGTGACGACGGCGGCGATCGTGCTGCTGCAGCGGACCCGGCTGGGGTCGCTGGGACTCGTCGTCGCGATCGGGCTGGGATCACTGCTCGCGGCCGGCCTCGACCGGCTGGGGAGCGACGTCCCGCTCGTCGCCGACCTCGCGGACATCCCCAACTCCCTGCCCGGCCCCGTGCTGCCGGACCTCCGCCTGATCGCGCCGCTGACCGTGGCAGCGGTGTCGCTGGCCTTCGTCGGCCTGGTGCAGGGCGCCGCGATCTCGGCGGGCATCCCGAACCCGGACGGCAGCCGGGGCGACCCCAACCGCGACTTCGTGGGGCAGGGCGCCGGGAACCTCGCCGCCGGGCTGTTCCAGGGGATGCCGGTCGGCGGGTCGATGTCGGCATCGGCGCTCGTCGCCGCCAGCGGTGCCCGCAGCCGGTTGGCGCTGTTCGTGGCCGGCGCGGTGATGGCGGTGACCGTGCTGCTGTTCGCCGACGTGGTCGGCCTCGTCGCGATGCCGGCTCTGGCGGCGCTGCTGATCGTCGTCGCCGTCGGCACGATCAAGCCCGCGGCCGTGCTGTCGGTGGTGCGCTCCGGGCCGGTCCAGGGTGCTCTGCTGGCGGTCACCCTGGTGCTCACGCTGCTCGTGCCACTGCAGTACGCCGTGCTGGTGGGTGTCGGGCTGGCCATCCTGGCTTTCGTCGCCCAACAGTCCAACCGGGTGATCGTGCGCCGGGTCGTGCCGACGCCGGACGGCCGCATGCGCGAGTGCGACCCGCCGCCGACCGTGCCCCCGGGGGAGGTGGTCGTGCTGCAGCCGTACGGCAGCCTCTTCTTCGCCAGCGCGCCGGTGTTCCGCGCCCAGCTCCCGCGGGTGGACGAGGGCAGCACCCCGGCCGTCGTCGTGCTGCGGTTCCGCGGCGTCGACCACCTCTCCCTGTCGATCATCGACGTCCTGCGGGGCTACGCGGAGGCGCTGGCTGCGGTCGGCTCGCGCCTGGTGCTCGTGCTGAGCAGCGACCGGGTGATCCGGCAGCTCGAGCACGCGGGGGTGGCGGCGCTGCTGGGCGAGCACGGCATCTACCGGGGTGGCGAGTGGGTGGGGGAGACCGTGCGCCACGCGCACGAGGACGCACAGCGGTGGATCGCGGATCGGGGGAGTGACGGGGCACGGTGACGTGGCGGGGACGCGTCCGCACCCTTTCTTCATCCGTTGCGGATGAGGCCCTCGCCGCCGCCGGGAACGCACGCTGCGAGGCGTGACCTCCGAAGCGCGGCCGGCTGCGCTCGTACCTCCACTGCCGCGCGGTGTGCTGATGCCAGGTGCGCGAGAAGGTCACTCCGGGAACCTCCGCGCTGTTCGTCTCGACCTCGGGCGCGGTGGTGGACAAGGTCCACGACGCCTTCGCCACCCGACGAGCCGAGCTGAACCTGTCCAGCGACGAGGAGTCCCGACTCCGCGAGGCATTCGCAGCCTGACGTACCACCCCGGCGGCCACCCCTGGCCCCGCTCTGACAGGCCGGCGCGGGGAGGCCGGGCGAGCCGTCGCGACCGGCACGGCCGAGGACGACGCGTGGAGAGGAACGGGTCATGGGAGATGTGATCGGTCAGATCCTGCCGACCGCGCTGGGCGTCGCCATCAGCCCCGTGCCGATCATCGCGGTGATCCTAATGCTCCTGGCCCCGCGAGCACGCGCCAGCAGCTTCGGCTTCCTGACCGGCTGGGTGGCCGGCATCGTCATCGCGACCTCGGTGTTCGTGCTGCTCGCCGGGGTGGTCGAAACCTCCGATGACGGGCCGTCGGCGGTGGTCGGCTGGATCAAGCTGGCCATCGGAGCCCTGCTCCTCGCTGCGGCGGGAAAGCAGTTCCAGGGACGGCCGCGCCACGGCGAGCAGGCCGCGTTGCCGAAGTGGATGAGCGCCGTGGACTCCATGACCCCGAGGCGTGCGCTCGGTCTCGGCGCCCTGCTGTCGGGCGTCAACCCCAAGAACCTCGGGCTGTGCCTGGCCGCCGGCGCAACCGTCGGCTCCTCCGGGATCAGCACCGGCGGCACGGTGGTGAGCGTCGCGGTGTTCACGCTCCTGGCGGCCAGCACGATCGCAGTGCCCGTGGTCGCCTACGCCGTCGCCTCGGACCGCATGGCCAAGCCGCTGGACGCCGTGCGGCGGTGGCTCGTCGAGGAGAACGCCGTCATCATGGCCGTGCTGCTGACCGTCCTGGGCGTCACCCTGGTCGGCAACGGCATCAGCGCGATCGCCTGACATCGCCGCCATGTCGAGGACCGGGACGGCGAGTGCGGGAAGGCGGCGGTTCGTCCCGCCGTCGTTCGTGGGGTACGAGCGGCGCTGGATCGCAGCCGACGTCGCTGCCGGCCTGACGGTCTGGGCCGTGGTGGTCCCCGAGTCCTTCGCCTACGCCACGATCGCCGGGGTTCCGCCCGTCGTGGGGCTGTACGCCGTCATCCCGGCCCTCGTCCTCTACGCGCTCCTGGGCAGCAGCAGGCACCTCGTCGTCGGGCCGATGTCGGCCACCGCGGCGCTGTCGGCCGGAGTCGTCGCGGTGTTCGCCGACGGCGGGAGCGACGCCTTCGTGGCATTCACGACCGGCCTGGCGCTCGTCGTGGGGCTCATGGGCGTCCTGGCCGGACTCCTTCGACTGGGCTTCGTCTCTGCCCTCATCAGCGAGCCGGTGCTGAAGGGCTTCGTCGTCGGACTGGCTCTGACGATCATCGTGGGGCAAGTGCCGGCGCTCATCGGTGTGACGTCGCCGTCGGGTGAGTTCTTCGAGAAGCTGGGTTCGGTGCTCGGGAACGTCCCGGACGCCCACCTGCCTACCGTCGCCGTCGGGCTGGGCAGCCTGCTCTCCGTCCTGGCACTGCGGCGCTGGCTGCCCCGGGTTCCCGGCTCGCTCGTCGTCGTCCTCCTCGGGGTGCTCCTCATGGAGGTCACCGACCTGGCGGAGCGCGGAGTGGAGATCGTGGGAGCGATCACGCCCGGCCTGCCGGACGCGGGACTCCCGGACGAACTGGCAGCCGGCGACTACGCGGACCTCATCGGCCCCGCGCTGGGCGTCCTGGTGGTCGGCTTCGCCGAGGGGCTCGGTGCCGCGAAGGCCTATGCGGCGCAACGCGGCTACGACATCGAGCCCAACCGCGAGCTGCTCGGGCTCGGCGCGGCCAACATCGGCGCAGGGCTCGCCTCCGGCATGGTCGTCAACGGCAGCCTGTCCAAGACCGCGGTCAACGGATCCGCCGGCGCCCGGTCCCAGCTGTCAGGGCTGACCTGCGCGGCCGTGACCGTGCTCACGTTGCTGTTCCTCACCGGCCTGTTCGAGCAGCTGCCCGAGGCGACGTTGGCGGCGGTCGTCATCGCCGCAGTCGCCGACCTCGTCGACGTGCCGGCCCTCCGCCGGCTGCTCGGCGTGTGGTCCGGCAGCCGGAAACGCGGCCTGCAGTGGCTCACCGCCCGAGCCGACTTCGCCGCAGCGATCGCCGCGCTGCTCGGCGTGCTCACCTTCGGCACGCTGCCCGGCCTCTGCATCGGCATCGGTGTCTCGCTGTTCCTCGTCATGTCGCGCACCTCGCGGCCACGAGTGACCCGGCTGGGCCGCCTGGGCCAGGCAGCGCGACCGGGAGTATGGGTCGACGTCGACCGGCACCCCGATGCCCAGCAGGTGCCCGGGACGGTCGTCGTCCGCGTCGAGTCCGGCCTGTTCTTCGCCAACGCCGACCACGTCCGCAGCCGCGTCCGGGCGGCGGCGATGGGGGACACCCGCGTCGTCGTCCTCGACGGCCAGACCACGCCCTGGATGGACGTCACAGGCGCAGAGACCCTCGAGCTGCTGCGGCGGGATCTGCGTCGCGACGGCGTCGACCTGCGCCTGGTGCACCCGCTCGGGCAGGTCCGCGACGTGCTCAGCCGGGCCCTGACCCCGACCGCGACCCCCGTCGTCCACGGAACCGTGGACGAGGCGCTCGAGGCCTCGGGGAAGGAGGTGCCGTGACCGAGCCTCCGCCGTCGCCGCTCGCGGGGCTCACCGAGGGTCGGCCACCATCCCGCGCCAGACGAGCTCCAGCGCAGCAGCGCACCGGGCCCGCGGCGCCGGTTCCATCGGGCTCTCCCCGCGGACGACCCACTGGTAGTAGAAGACGCCGTTGATCAGGTCGATCGCCGCCTCGATCTCGAGGTCGGCCCGCAGCTCGCCGGCCGCCACCCCCTGCTCCAGCAGCTCGATCACCGGGAGCCGACGGCGGGTGACGTGCGCGTGCCAGTAGGCGCGCTGCAGGGCCGGGTCGGCGAGGGTGAGCTGGAGTCGCCGGCGGAACCGGGCGTCGGTGTAGCTCTCGCCGATCCGCGCCGGGCTGTCGAGGTAGAGCGCGAAGAGTCGTTCGCGCAGGTCGCCGTCGTGCGGGACGGGCAGAACCTCGCGCCCCCGGTCGAGCGCGGCGGCGAGCAGCGCGGTCAGCGACGGCCACCGCCGGTAGATCGCGGCCCGGCCGGCACCGCTCCCGGCCACCACCCGGCCCAGGGTGACCGGTTCGCCGACGTCCACCAGCGCGAGGGTCGCGGCCAGCACCCGTTCCTCGATCTCCTCGTCCCGCGGCCGGCCCGGACGCCGGGCGGCCCGCGGGCCCGCCGCGGCCCTCGCCGGCTGTGTCACGCCGGCTCCACCAGCCGGTCGCGCAACCGGCCGGCGAGCTGCTCGTCGCACCCGCCGGCAGCGAGCAGCGCCGCGACGGACCCGTGCGCGGTGCGAGCCGCCTCGAGCATGCTCGCCATGGTCGCCGGGGAGGCGCCCATCAGCGCAGCCGGCAGCTGCTTCCAGTCCTGCGCCGCACCTTGCCCCTGGTGCCCGGCGAACCGGGCCATGATCGCCTCGATCACGGCGGCCGTGCGGGCGTAGTCGGCGACGATGGACGGCTCGTCCGCCCCGAGCACGGTGAGCAGAGCGGCGGCGAAGATGCCCGTCCGGTCCTTGCCGGCCGCGCAGTGGAAGAGGCTGCCGCCGGAGTTGTCCGCGATGGCGCGCAGTCCCTGGACGATCTCCCTCGCCCGCTCCTCGAGGAGCTGGGCGTACCAGGCACCCATCGTCCGTTCGGGGTCCTCGCTCCCGGCGAACATGGCCACCAGGGCGGTGGGGTCGGAGACGTCGGCGGTGAGCGGCAGGTGGAGGTAGTCCACCGGATGGCCGCCGAGCACGCCTCTGCCGGTGCGCACGGCCTCGCCGGGCGACCGCAGGTCGATGACGAGGGACACCCCGGACTCGACGAGGGCCAGGGCGCCGGGCTCGTCGACGAGGGCGACGTCGTCGCTGCGGAACACGAGTCCGGTGCGGACCCGGCCGCCCCGTACCGGGATGCCGCCGAGGTCGCGGAGGTTGGCGAGGGGGAAGGTCTGGATCAGGGTCATGGCGGAGGTCCTCTCCTGGGGGGTGGTCCGGTGGGTGGTGGGGCCGCTAGGTGAGGCGCTTGCGGATCAGCGCGCTGCACTGATCGATGACCGTGACCACGACGATGATGCTGAGCACGATCGCGCCGAGGTGGCCGTAGTCGTACATGCGCATCGCGGTGGTCAGCTCGAGGCCGATGCCGCCGGCACCGACGAGGCCGAGGATGGTCGCGCCCCGGACGTTGCCCTCGAAGAGGAGCAGCGTGTACGAGACCAGCAGGGGAGCCGCCTGCGGCAGGACGGCGAACTGGACGACCTGGCGTGGCGAGGCGCCCACCGAGCGCATGGCGGTGACGGGGCCGGGATCGACGGACTCCATCGCCTCGGCGTAGACCTTGCCGATGGAGCCGATGGAGCCCAGCGTCATGGCGAGGATGCCGGCGAAGGGCCCGAGACCCACGGCCGAGACGAACATCAGCGCGAACACGAGCTCGGGGACCGACCGGATGACATTCATCGTCCAGCGCGCCGGGTAGTACACCCAGGGCGGCGCGATGGTCGCCGAGGCCGCGAACGCCATGAGCAGCGACAGCACCGAGCCCAGCAGGGTCCCGATGATGGCCATCTGCAGCGTCTCCACCAGCAGCCTGACGATCGTGCCGAACTCCGAGAAGTCCGGCGGCCAGAGCCGCGACAGGTAGTCGACGATGTTCACGGCGCCGGAGCCCAGCTCGAGGGGATCGAACTCGGCGCCCGCAGACGACCACCAGAGGACGCCGACGAGGATCGGCAGGGTCGCCAGAATCCGCGTCCGCGGCCACACGATGGACCGCTCGAGGCGGGCCCGCTCGAGCGGGTCGAGCTGGGGCTTCCGCGTCTGCGGAGCGGGGGGCCGGACCTCAGAGGTCGTCGACATCGGGGTCCTCCTCGTCGGAGTAGAGGTCGAGCAGCCCGGCGGCGTCGAGATCGCCGGGGCGGCCCGAGAGGACCACCCGGCCGCCACGCAGGCCGACGACGCGGTCGCTGTGGACCAGTGCGAGGTCGACCACGTGCAGGCTGACCAGCACCGGGATGCCGTCACGGACGGCGATGTCGCGCAGCAGGCCCAGCACCGAGTCGGCCAGTCGCGGATCCAGCGAGGCGACCGGCTCGTCGGCCAGGATGACCCGCGGCCGCTGCATGAGCGCCCGGGCGATCGCGACGCGCTGCTGCTGGCCGCCGCTCAAGGAGCGTGCCGGGTCCTGGGCCTTGTGGGCGATGCCCACCCGGTCGAGGAGCTCGAGGGCCCGCCGCCGCTCCTCCGCGGGGAAGTGCCCCAGGGCGGACACCGGCCCCGTCCGGTGCAGGCACCCGGCGAGCACGTTGGTGAGCACCGACAGCCGCGGGATCAGGTTGAACTGCTGGAAGACCTGGCCGACGCCGGCCCGCACCGCGCGCAGCTCGCGCCCGCGCAGCCCGCGGAGGTCGTGCCCGTCGACGATCGCCGAGCCCCCGGTGAGGGGAGCGAACCCGGTGAGGCTCTTCATCAGCGTCGACTTGCCCGATCCGGACGCGCCGAGGAGCGCGACCATCTCACCGTCGAACAGGTCGAGGTCCACCCCGGTCAGCACGGCGTTCTCCCCGTAGGCGACGGAGAGGTCCCGCACGGCGACCACTGCCTGCTCCGGTATGGGGTGCCGGGCCGGAGCCGGCAGTTCCCGGTGCGCCGGTGCGCCCAGCACCGTCACTCCAGGTCCGAGATGTCCGCGCCGGCGAGCTTCGCGACGTCGACGATGGGGCTGAAGATGTCGTTGTCCGGAGCGACCATCGGGGCGCCGTCCATGCCCTGCATGAGGACGCCGAGACGGTCGGCGTTCTTGGCCGAGAAGACCTCCGGGATCGCCTTCTCGAGCAGCGCCCGGGTGTCGGCGTCGAGCTCCTGGCTGCCCAGCACGCTCATCGAGACGGCCATCCCGTCGCTCTCCCCGACGGTGCGGAAGTCGCCCTCGGCGAAGATGCCCCACTCGACGGAGAGCGGCGGGAGCATCGTGGACGTGCACGCACCTGCGACGTCGCCGTTCTTGAGAGCGAGCATCGCGCCGTCGTGCCCGCCGGCGAACACGATCTCGTAGTCCTCGTCCTTGGTCAGGCCGGCGGCGTCGAGCATCTGGACGGGCATGAAGTAGCCGCTGCTGGAGGCCTGGTCGGCCATCGCGAGCTTCTCGCCCTCGAAGTCGGCCACGTCCCGGTAGGGGGAGTCGGCGAGGACCATGCAGGTGGACACCGGCTCGCCGTTGCCCGGCCAGGCGACCAGCGCGTCGACCTCGCCGGTGTTGACCGCGAGCGCGGAGGGGAAGCCGCTCATGATGCCGATGTCGACGTGGTCGGTGCGGATCGCCTCGACGACGCTGAGGTAGTCGGGCACGTCGATGACCTCGACCTTCTGGCCGGTCTCCTCCTCGAGCAGCTCGGCGAAGGCCACGACGGGGTTCTCGACGGTCGGGTCGTCGCTGAGCGGTGTCGTCGCGAAGGTGATCGTGTCGTCGGACTCGTCCTGCTCGCCGGCGGACGAGGAGGAGCAGCCGGCCACAGCGGTGGCGGCGAGGGCGAGGCCCATCGCGAGGACCGCGGGGCGACGGAGGGGGGAGCGCATCAGTACGTCCACTTTCTGCCGTGGTGGGGGACGACAGGAGTGAAGGGCAGCCCGGTGACCGGCAATTACGAGATCGCCGGACCCGTAACCGAAGCCCGGGTGAACAGTCGGGGCGGGGCTTCCGCCAGCCGACCGGCCGGAGTGCTGCCATCCTGATCGCGGCGGCGCGGGAACGGCGCCGGTGCTCGACGTGCGTGCGCAATCCGGTGGATGACGAGCCAGGAGGCCCCATGAGCGGGACGGCGGAGACGGCGACGGGACAGTCCGAGAACGAGCGCCGCCGCGGCGCGTTCAGCTCCCGTCGCGTGTTCATCCTGGCGGCGATCGGCTCGGCCGTCGGACTCGGCAACATCTGGCGCTTTCCCTACGTCGCCTACGAGAACGGCGGCGGGGCGTTCGTGGTGCCCTACCTGGTCGCCCTGCTGACCGCGGGCATCCCGTTCCTGCTGCTGGACTACGCGATCGGCCACCGGCACCGCGGCTCCGCACCGCTGTCCTTCGCCCGGCTGCGCCGCGGCACGGAGGGGCTGGGCTGGTGGCAGGTGGCCATCTGCTTCGTCATCGCCGTCTACTACGCCGCGGTCATCGCCTGGGCGCTGCGCTACACGTTCTTCTCGCTCGACGAGGCGTGGGGCGACGACCCCGAGGGCTACTTCTTCGGCGAGTTCCTGCAGGCGGGGGACGTGGAGATCACGGCCGACGTGGTGCCCGGGGTTCTCCTCCCGCTGCTCATCGTCTGGCTGGCCGTCCTGGCGATCATGGCCCTCGGCGTGCAGCGCGGGATCGGCGCCACGTCGGTCTTCTTCATCCCGGTGCTTGTGCTCGCCTTCACCGCGCTCGTCGTCCGGGCGCTGTTCCTGCCGGGTGCCGGCGCCGGCCTGGACGCGTTGTTCACACCGGACTGGTCGGCGCTCACGTCGGCCTCGGTGTGGGCCGCCGCGTTCGGCCAGATCTTCTTCTCGCTGTCGATTGGCTTCGGCATCATGATCACGTACGCCTCGTACGTCGGCCGGCGCGAGGACATGGTCGGCTCCGGCCTCGTCGTCGGGTTCTCCAACTCGAGCTTCGAGCTGCTCGCCGGCATCGGCGTCTTCGCCGCACTCGGCTTCATGGCCCAGGCCCAGGACGTCGCGGTCGGCGAGGTCGCGAGCGACGGGATCGGGCTGGCCTTCATCGCCTTCCCGGCGATCATCAGCGAGGCTCCGGCCGGCGCGCTGATCGGCGTCCTCTTCTTCGGCTCGCTGGTCATCGCCGGCCTCACCTCGCTGGTCAGCGTGATCGAGGTCGTCATCTCCGCCGTCCGCGACAAGCTCGACACCGGCCGCCTCACCGCGACGCTCGTGGTCGGGGTGCCTGCCGCCGTGCTGAGCCTGGTGCTGTTCAGCACGACGAGCGGCGTCTACGTCCTCGACGTCGTCGACCACTTCGTCAACCAGTACGGGATCCTGGTCGTCGCCCTGGTCAGCATGCTGGTCGTCGCCTGGCTGGTGCGGGCGCTCACCGGCCTCGGCGACCACCTCAACGTGCACGGCCGCCCGCGGGTCGGCCCCGGCTGGCGCGTGCTCACCAGTCTGGTTGCCCCGGTCGGCCTGGCCCTCGTCCTCGTCTTCGCCCTGAAGGACGATCTCGAGACGGCCTACGAGGGCTACCCCGACTGGCTGCTGCTCGTCTTCGGCTGGGGCATGGTGGTGGCGCTCCCGGTGATCGGCTTCCTGCTCGCCCGGCTGCCGTGGCGCGCGGAGACCCACCTGGACGGACCACCACCCGGTTCCGATCCGGCCCCGCCGCTGCACGCCACCGAGGGGAACGCCCGATGAGCACGTCCGCGATCGTGATGATGGTGGTGGCGATGCTCATCATCTGGGGCGGGCTCGGGCTGGCCGTGCTCAGCCTGGTGCGGCACGGCGCGGTGGAGGACCGTCCCCGGGGGGAATGACGCCCGTCACTCCCGGCTTCCCAGCGGTATGACGACTCTCGGACTCATCGGCAGCGGACTCATCGGCAGCGGCATCGCCCGCCTGGCGGTCGCCGCGGGCTACGACGTGGTGCTCAGCAACAGTCGCGGTCCCGACACCCTCGCCGACCTCGTGGCCGAGCTCGGCCCGAAGGCGCGGGCCGCGACCCCCGCCGAGGCGGCCGAGGCGGGCGACCTCGTCGTCGTCACCGTGCCGCTCAAGGCCTACCGCGAGGTGCCGGTCGAGCCGCTGCGCGGCAAGGTCGTCATCGACACGAACAACTACTACCCGCAGCGCGACGGCCAGATCGCGGAGCTCGACGACGAGTCGACGACGGTCAGCGAGCTGCTGCAGGCACACCTGCCCGAGTCGCACGTGGTCAAGTGCTTCAACAACGTGCCGGCCACGGGCATGGTCCCGCTGGCCAAGCCCGCGGGCGACCCCGACCGGTCGGTGCTGGCCATCGCCGGCGACGACGCCGACGCGAAGAAGACGGTGACCGGCTTCCTCGACGCCATCGGCTACGACGCCTACGACGTCGGACCGCTCGCCGAGGGCTGGCGCTACCAGCGGGACACCAAGGCCTACGGCGTCTTCTCGCAGCCCGGCCGTCCGGTCAAGGAGGACTGGCTGCGCAAGGGCCTCGACGCGGCGGTCCGCTACCGCGACATGTGAGGGTCCGCCGGGCCCCTCCCGCCCCTAGAGTCCGGCCATGCGGGAGGGGGCCGGCCGGAACCGGCTGGCCGACGCCGCGGCGGCGTTCACGAGCAACGCCCGCAACCCCGACCTGCGCCGTGCCCAGCTGAGCTTCCTGGGGGCCTGGACGGCGGAGTGGGCCTTCACGGTGGCCCTCGGGATCGTCGCCTACCGGGACGGCGGCGCCACCGCGCTCGGGCTGGTCGGGCTGCTCCGGATGGTCCCGTCGGCCCTGTGCGCCCCGCTGCTCTCGCCGCTGGCCGACCGGGGACGGCGCGAGCGCGTCCTGATCGTCGTCTCGACCGTGCGGGGCATCGCCACCGGCGCGGCGGCGGTGGTCGTGGCCGTGGCCGGCCCGGCCGAGCTGGTCTACGCCCTGGCGGTGCTGTCCACGATCGCGGCCACCCTCTACCGGCCGGCCCACTCCGCGCTCCTGCCGTCCCTGTGCCACACCGGGCACGAGCTGGCCGGCGCCAACGTGGTCCGCGGGCTGCTGGACTCCGCGGCCACGCTCGTCGGGCCGCTGCTGGCCGCCGTGCTCCTGCAGCTCACCGACGTGGCGGTGGTCTTCGCCGTGGCGGCCGGCGCGTCCCTGTGGGCGGCCGCCCTGCTCCTGGGCCTCCGCTACGAGGCGCCGCCGCGGCCGTCCGCAGCGGCCAGGCCGCGGCTGGTGCACGAGGCGGCCGAGGGGCTGCGGGCCGTCGGCTCCGATCGGGACCTCGCGCTGATCCTCGGTCTCGCGGGGGCGCAGTCGTTCACCCGCGGCGCGCTGACCGTGCTCTCCGTGGTGGTCGCGATCGAGCTCCTCGGCACCGGGGAACCAGGGGCCGGTGCGCTCATGGCCGCCGTCGGCGTCGGTGCGGTGCTCGGGTCGCTGGCGGCGTCGCTGCTCGTCGGCACGGGACGGCTCGGCGCGTGGTTCGCCGTCGGGGTCGCCCTCTGGGGGTTGCCGCTCGCGCTCATCGGCGTCGTACCGCGGGAGGGCCCCGCGCTGGCCCTGATCGCCTTCGTCGGCGTAGGGAACGCGCTGATCGACGTCGCCGGGTTCACCCTGCTCGCCCGGCTCGCACCCGACGAGGTGCTGGCCCGGGTCTTCGGACTGCTGGAGAGCCTGGTCGCGGTGTCCATGGGGATCGGCGCGGTCGCCGCCTCCTGGCTGATCAAGGAGTGGGGGCCACAGGGCGCGCTGGTCGGCATCGGGCTCGTCTGCCCTGTCCTGGCGATCGCGTCCTGGGTCCGGCTGCGCCGGCTGGACGGGTCGGTGGGGGAGCACGACGCCGACGTCGCGCTGCTCCAGCAGGTCCCCATGCTGCGCACGCTCCCGCTGCCGTCGGTCGAACAGCTGGCCCGCGCCCTCCAGCCGGTGCCCGTCGCCGCCGGCGAGGTGGTGTTCGCCCAGGGCGACGTCGGCGACCGGTACTACGTGATCGAGTCCGGCGAGGTCGACGTGGTCGGCGACGGACACGTCGTCGCCACGCTCGGCGCCGGCGAGGGCTTCGGCGAGATCGCGCTCCTGCGGCGCAGCCGCCGCACCGCCGCGGTGGTGGCACGCAGTGACGTCCGGCTGCGTGCGCTGGACTCGGACCGGTTCCTGCCGATCGTCGCCGGCTTCACGCCGAGCGCCCGGGAGGCGGCGATCGGTGTCGACCGCCTGCTGGACCGGTTCTCGCCCGGCGATCTCCCCGGTGAGCCACCGATCCCTTGATGGGGCTCCGGCGGGCTGCCACTGTGCACCATGTCATCCGGTCGAGGGCTCCTGCTCATCGCGGACATCGGCGGCTACACCGAGTACATGAGCTCGCACCGGATGAGCCTGGCGCACGCCGAGGTCAACACCGGGCGGTTGCTCGAGACCGTCATCGACGCCGTGCCGGGGCTCGAGCTGGTCGAGATCGAGGGCGATGCCGCGTTCCTCTACCGGCGGGTCGCCGCCGAGGAGCCCGCGGCGCTGCTGGCCGAGGTGGAGCGTTCGGCTCTCGCGATGCACCGGGCGTTCCACCGGGAGCGCGCCTACGTCGCGCGGAACCTGTGCCCCTGCGCGGGCTGCAAGGAGGTCGCGAACCTGACGCTCAAGTTCGTGGCCCACGTGGGTGACGTCGCGACCCAGACCATCCGGCACCGGCTCAAGCTGGTCGGGATCGACGTCATCCTCGTGCACCGGATGCTGAAGAACCCGGTCACGGTCCGCGAGTACGTCCTGCTCTCCGAGGACCTCTACGGGGTCGACCCGTCCGTGCTCTCCTGCCCCGCGCACGAGATCGCCGCCGAGCTGGAGGGGTTCGGCCGGGTGCGTGCCTTCTACGTCGACGTGACCGCGCTCGACGGCGGCGCACTGCCCCCGGCGATCCCGAGCTGGCGCGGCCGGCTCGGGCGGACCGCCTACGCCGCGGGCGCCGGCCTGCCGTACATGCTGGGGCTGCGCCGCACCCGCCGGGCGGCCGCCGCGATCTGACCGGCCGACGGGCTACCAGGAACCCCCGCCACCGCCGCCGGCCCCGCCACCCACGCTGCCGCTGCTCCCGCCGCTGGACGACGACGAGGACGACGGCGCCGTGCTCGCGCTGGAGCAGCTGGTGACGAACACCGGCCCGTAGGTCGCGTACTGCCAGTGCCGGTTGTCGTCGTAGGCGCGTCGACCGCGGTCGGGGGTCTTCACCGACTTCGCCAGCTGCGACCACCGCTCCGCCTCGCCCAGCGCGAGCGCCCACGCCGTGTAGTCGCCGAGGGTGCCCTCGGCGAGGGCGTCGTCGATCGCGGTGGGCGCGCACTCGGCCAGGTACCGGCGCAGCGACTCCACGCGCAGCCAGGTCGACGAGCCCTGCGGCGTCAGCACCCGCAGCTCCCAGGCGCGCAGTGCCGCGGACACCCCGCCGCCGGCGAGCGCTCCGCCCAGCGCGGCCACCACCAGGGGCAGACCGCTCTGCTGCGTGGAGAGCCATGCGGCCAGGACGACGACCGCCAGCCCCACCACGGCCGCGGCGATGCCGAGCCAGCGCACCCGTCGGGTCCGCCGCTCGGCGGCGGCGTCCCACAGGCCGGAGCTCTGCTGCCAGTTGGACAGCTCGGTCCCGACGGCGGTCCACGCCGCGGCGAAGGACTCGTCGTAGCCGCCCAGCTGCAGCTGGCCCCGGCCGGCGAAGGCGAGGTCGAGCAGCCGGGCCTCGTCGGGCTCGCCGTCCTGCAGCCGCACCAGGGTCATGGCCTTGCCGCCGTCCGGCGCGGGCTCCAGGTCGACGACGCCGCGGACGGCGAGGTCGACGAGCCAGGCAGTCTTGTGCCGCTCGGCCACCGAGCCGGAGATCAGCACGCCGCCCTGCGCCGGCGAGATGTCGCGCGGGATCGACGCGGACGGCATGGCGAAGCCGCCCAGCTGCTCGAAGTCGATCCGGGCCTCGCCGTCCGAGGAGACGACGACGCTCGGCAGCCCGGCGCTCGGCACGTGCTCCCGGCCGGCCCGCCGGACGATCCGGGAGACGAGCGCACCGACGACGAGCGCCAGGAGCCCGGCGATCGCGGCCGGGACCAGCGGGTCGGTGCCGG
>JBEPZM010000020.1:0-21829 GCA_041640835.1 Blastococcus sp. | reverse complement strand
GCGATCAACCCCTGGCTGGCGTTTGAGGCCCTTCCTTTGCTGGCCGAACGCCGCTACATCACCGTGGATCCGGCCCTGGCGCAAAAACATTTCATCAAAGCCATCGAAAAAGGCGTTCTGAAGACCATGTCCAAGATGGGCATTTCCACCCTGCGCAGCTACTGTGGCGCGCAACAGTTTGAAGCGGTGGGGTTGAACGAACGCGTCGTGGAACGTTACTTCACCGGCACCGCCAGCCGTGTGGGCGGCTGCGATCTTTCGACGCTGGCCGAGGAAGTCCTCCGCCGTCATCGCCGCGCCTGGCCCGAACGAGAGATTCCCGAGCAACTCGACCTGGATATCGGCGGGGTGTACCAGTGGCATCGCAAGCTTGACGTACCTATCCACTCGACCGCCATGTCCGGCAACGGAGAGCGGCTGCTGCTGGCCGGCGACGAGACCGCGCTCCCGGCGATCAGCCGGCTGCTCGCCGCCGCCGACCCCGCCACGACCGGCGTCGCCTACCTCGAGGTCGCGGGGCCGGAGGAGGAGCAGTCGCTCGTCGCGCCCCCCGGGATCGCGGTCCACTGGCTGCACCGGCTGGGCACGCCGCCGGGCGAGAGCACGCTGCTGGTCGACGCCGTGGCCGCCCTCGACCCGCCCGCCTCCGACGACGTCTTCGCCTGGGTCGGGGCCGAGTCGGCCGCCGTCCGCACCATCCGGGCCGACCTGCGCGGCCGCTGGGGGCTCACCCGGGCGCAGCACCACGCGATCGGTTACTGGCGCCGCGGCCGCGCCATGGCGCCCGCCGGCTGAGGCGCACCCCCCAGGGAGTTCACAGGTAGCGTCCAGTCCGACGGCAGCCCCTGACGGCACGGTGGGGACATGACGACGGCACCCGTTCGCTCGACCGGAGGATCCGTGGCCGGCAGCTCGCAGACCCGCGCACCCGAGGCCCGGTTGCTCGTGGTGGACGACGAGCCGAACATCCGCGAGCTGCTCTCGGCCAGCCTCCGCTACGCGGGCTTCGAGGTCGCCACCGCCGCGGACGGTCAGCAGGCGCTCGCCCTGGCCGAGTCGTTCCGCCCGGACCTGCTCGTGCTCGACGTGATGATGCCGGGCCTGGACGGGTTCGGCGTCGTCCGCCGGATGCGGGAGAGCGGCAAGCGGACGCCAGTGCTCTTCCTGACCGCCCGCGACGCCGCGGAGGACAAGGTCTCCGGGCTGACGCTCGGCGGGGACGACTACGTCACCAAGCCCTTCAGCCTCGACGAGGTCATCGCCCGCATCCGCGCGGTGCTGCGGCGGACCGCCGGCGCCCAGCAGCCCGCCGAGGCGCCGCGGCTGACCTTCGCCGACATCGAGCTGGACGAGGAGAGCCACGAGGTCATCAAGGCCGGCACCGTGATCGGCCTGTCGCCGACGGAGTTCAAGCTGCTGCGCTACCTGATGGCCAACGCGGGACGGGTGCTGTCCAAGGCGCAGATCCTCGACCACGTGTGGAACTACGACTTCAACGGCGAGGCCAACGTCGTGGAGTCCTACATCTCCTACCTGCGGCGCAAGATCGACACCACCGAGCCCCGCCTGCTGCACACGATCCGGGGGGTCGGCTACACGCTCCGCCTGCCGCGGGGAGCATGACCGCACCCGCTCCGGCACCGGTCCGCAGCGGCCCCCGGGTGCCGCTGCGGGTCACCCTCGTCGCGCTGCTCCTGCTCCTCGTGACCATCGCGCTCGCTGCGACGGGGACCGCCGCCACCTCCCTCCTGCGCGACTACCTGCAGGACCAGCAGGACAGCGCACTGACGCGCAACGCGCAGGGCGTCGCCCAGGAGTCGGGCTGGGCGGCCCGGTTGTGCTCGGGAGGCCCTCGGGTCCCGTCCTCCGACCTCGTGGGATGCCTCTTCCCGGCAGCGGAGAAGGTCGTCGTGTTCGCCGCCCCGATGGACGACCAGGACCAGCTCCCGGACTTCGATCGCGTGGCGCAGCGCTTCCTGGACACGTCCGGAGCCGCCCGCTCGCAGCCCTTCGACGTCCGCGCGCAGGACGGGAGCACGACATGGCGGATGGTCGCCGTCGAGCTCCCGGACGGGAACGCCGCCCTGTTCGGCAGCAACCTGTCCGGTGACGAGAAGGTGATCAGCCGGCTGGTCCGGATCGAGGCAGTCGTGGGCCTGATCGTCCTGACGCTGCTCGGCGTCGCCGGGTACCTGCTCGTCCGCAACTCGCTGCGCCCGCTCGCCGACGTGGAGCGCACCGCGCAGGCCATCGCCGCAGGCGACCTGTCCCAGCGCGTGCCCGAGGGCAACCAGCGCACCGAGGTCGGCCGGCTCTCCAACGCGCTGAACGGGATGCTGACCCGCATCGAGAGCGCGTTCCACGCCCAGCAGGCCTCCGAGGCCGAGGCCCGCGGCTCCGAGGAGAAGATGCGCCGGTTCGTCGCCGACGCCAGCCACGAGCTGCGCACACCCCTCACCTCGATCCGCGGGTTCGCGGAGCTGTACCGGCAGGGCGCGGTGTCCTCCGAGGAGGACCTGCAGCGCCTCATGGGCCGGATCGAGTCCGAGGGCGCCCGCATGGGCGGACTCGTCGAGGATCTCCTCACGCTCGCCCGCCTCGACCAGCGGCGGCCGCTCACGCTCACCCCCGTCGACCTTGCCGCGATCGCCGGGGACGCGGTGCACGACGCGCGGGCGGTGCAGCCGGACCGGCCGATCGCGCTGCACCTCGACGAGTCGCTCACCGACGTCCCCGTCGTCCTCGGCGACGAGGGGCGGCTGCGCCAGGTCGTCGGCAACCTCGTCACCAACGCGCTCACGCACACCCCGCCCGGGACCCGGGTCACCGTGAGCGTCGGGCAGGACGGCGACGACGCTCTGCTGCTGCGCGTCGCCGACGAGGGCCCGGGCATGGCCGCCGCCGACGCGGCCCGTGCCTTCGAGCGGTTCTACCGGGCCGACACCTCGCGCACCCGCAGCGGCGACGGCACCGAGGCGGGCGGGAGCGGGCTGGGGCTGGCGATCGCGGCCTCCCTGGTCCAGGCGCACGGCGGCACCATCGCGCTGGACACCGAGCCCGGGCGCGGAGCGGTGTTCACCGTCCGCCTGCACCGCACCGGCCCGCCGGCACCGCCACCACCACAGCCGCCGCCCGCCGCTCCGGACGGGGCCGCCGACCAGCCCGCGTGAGGGCGCCTGTCACCATTCGAACGTGACTTCGAACGACGGCGGCGCCGCGCCCGACACCGAGCTGCTGACCGCGACGACCGACCTGGGCGATGCCCTCCGCGAGCTCATCGAGGCCTCGGTGACCACCACCGCGCCGACCGGCGAGGTCGCGGCGGCCGCGGAGCTGGTGCGGGCGGCCATCGCCCGGATCAACGACAACCCCCGGCCGGCGGCCCAGCTGCCCCGCCTGGACGACCCGTCCGAGGGCCGCCGGGTGTTCAACCCGGTCACCGGCATCGCCCACCCGCTGGCGCCCCCGCTGGTGGTGCGGGCCGACGGCGACGGCGTCGTCGCGGAGGTCACCCTCGGGCTCGCCTACGAGGGCCCGCCCACCTTCGTGCACGGCGGCATGAGCGCCCTGTTCATGGACCAGATGCTGGGCAGCGCCGCCGGCGCCGCCGGCCTGTGGGGCATGACCGCCCACCTCGAGCTGGACTACCGCGGGCCGCTGCCGCTGCAGACGCCCCTGGTGCTGCGTGCCCGCGTGGAGTCGCACGAGGGTCGCAAGGCGAACATCTCGGGCACCATCGCCCTCGCCTCGGCCCCCGAGAAGGTGCTGGTCGAGGCCCGCGGCCTGTTCGTCATGCCCCGCCCCGAGAAGCAGGCCGCCTACTTCGGGGCGATCACCGACGCGAGCGGCAACCACGCCCCGCCGCGCCGCCCCGGTGACGCCACCGCGCTGCGGCTGGCCTGACCCGGTGGACGACGTCGCGGTTGCCACCTCGGCCGCCCGAGCTGCGGCCCGCGTACTGCTGGCGCTGCGGGCCGACGGCGAACTCACCGGTCGCGCCCTCGGGGACGCCGGTGACGCCGCCGCGCAGCAGGCGATCAGCGCCGTGCTCGCCGCCGAGCGCCCCGACGACGCCGTCCTGAGCGAGGAGGCCGCCGACGACGCCCGCCGCCTCTCGGCGGACCGGGTCTGGATCGTCGACCCGCTCGACGGCACCCGCGAGTACGGCGAGGCGGGGCGCTCCGACTGGGCGGTGCACGTCGCGCTGTGGGCGGACGGCGAGCTGTCGTCGTCCGCGGTCGCGCTGCCGGCGCTGGACCAGGTCCTGGTCACCGAGCCCGCGCCGGTGCGCCCCGCGCGTCGGGACGGACCGGTCCGCATCGCCGTCAGCCGCAGCCGCCCGCCGGCCGAGGCCGACGCGGTCGCCGAGGCGCTCGGCGCCGAGCTGGTGCCGATGGGCTCGGCCGGTTTCAAGGTGCTCGCGGTCGTCCGCGGCGAGGTGGACGCCTACGTCCACTCCGGCGGGATGTACCAGTGGGACTCCGCCGCACCGGTCGCCGTGGCGCGGGCCGCGGGCCTGGCCACCAGCCGGATCGACGGCAGCCCGCTGGTCTACAACGCTGCCGAGCTCTCCCTGCCCGACCTGGTCGTCTGCCGCCCGGAGCTGGCCGCGCCCATCCTGGCTGCGGTGCGCTCGGGGCGATAGCGGACACTGGAGGGGAATCCGCACCGATCCGATGGGGTTGGTGCTGTGACGAGCCAGCCCCGAAACCCCCGGAGTTCTCACCCCGTGACCACGCCCGACTACCGGCTCAGCCAGCTCGAGACGCTGGAGGCCGAGTCCATCCACGTGATCCGTGAGGTCGTTGCCGAGCTCGAGCGGCCGGTGCTGCTCTTCTCGGGCGGCAAGGACTCCATCGTGATGCTGGAGCTGGCCCGCAAGGCGTTCGCGCCGGCCCGCATCCCGTTCCCGGTGATGCACGTGGACACCGGCCTGAACTTCCCCGAGGTGCTGGAGTTCCGCGACAAGCGGGTCGCCGAGCTCGGCGTCCAGCTCGTCGTCGCCTCGGTGCCCGACGCCATCGCCGCCGGCACGGTGAAGGAGGAGCCCAACGGCTCCCGCAACCGGATCCAGACCCCCGTGCTGCTCGACGCCGTCGAGGAGCACGGCTTCACCGCCCTGTTCGGCGGCGCCCGGCGCGACGAGGACAAGGCCCGCGCCAAGGAGCGGATGTTCTCCTTCCGCGACGAGTTCGGCCAGTGGGACCCGAAGAACCAGCGCCCCGAGCTCTGGGACCTCTACAACGGCCGGATCCACCTCGGCGAGTCGATCCGCGTCTTCCCGCTGTCGAACTGGACCGAGCTCGACATCTGGCAGTACATCCTGCACGAGGAGATCGCGATCCCGGCGCTGTACCTCGCGGAGGAGCGGGAGGTCGTCGAGCGCCAGGGGATGCTCTACGCGGTCAACGAGTTCATCCGGCCGCGCGACGGGGAGCAGGTGCGCCGGGAGACCGTCCGCTACCGCACCGTCGGCGACGCCAACCTGACCGCCGCCGTGCCGTCCGAGGCGACCACTGTCGAGGAGGTCATCGCCGAGATCGCGGTGACCCGGATGACCGAGCGCGGCGCGACCCGCGGCGACGACAAGGTCAGCGACGCCGCCATGGAGGACCGCAAGAAGGAGGGTTACTTCTGATGGCCCTCCCGACGACGCCGGCGCCACAGCAGCAGCGCGACGCGCACGACGACGGCCAGCAACAGCAGTCCGGTGGTCCAGCCCACCCGCTCCGCCACCACGGGGGACGACGTCCCGAGCAGGTCGGTGACCCACGCGCCCACCGCGTAGCCCACGGCGTAGCCGAGGACGACGACGAGCAGCGCGGGCGTGGCCACCGCGAACACGAACATGTGCACCTCTCCCGGGCTCCGCGCCCCAGGGTGCGCCGCCCCGCCGTCCGCTGCCAGGAGACCGCCCGATGACCCCCGTTGATGCAGCCACCGCCGCCCAGCCCGGCATCCACCGCGCCGTCGACCTGCACTCCGCTGCCGCCGAGCAGGCCCACGACATCGCCGTCGCCCGCAAGGACATCCTGCGGATCGCCACCGCCGGCTCGGTCGACGACGGCAAGAGCACCCTGATCGGCCGGCTGCTCTACGACAGCAAGGCCGTCTTCGAGGACCAGTACGAGGCGGTCGAGCGGGCCAGCAAGGGCGACTACGTCGACCTCGCGCTGCTCACCGACGGCCTGCGCGCCGAGCGCGAGCAGGGCATCACGATCGACGTCGCCTACCGGTACTTCAGCACCCCGCGGCGCACCTTCATCCTGGCCGACACCCCCGGGCACGTGCAGTACACCCGCAACATGGTCACCGGCGCCTCCACCGCCGACCTGGCGATCGTGCTGGTCGACGCCCGCAAGGGGATGCTCGAGCAGAGCCGGCGGCACGCCTTCCTCGCCTCGCTGCTGCGGGTGCCGCACCTCGTCGTCGCGGTCAACAAGATGGACCTCGTCGACTGGTCGGAGGCAACCTACGAGGCGATCCGCGAGGAGTTCACCGCGTTCGCCGCGAAGCTGAACATCCCCGACCTGACCGTCGTCCCGATCTCGGCGCTCAACGGCGACAACGTCGTCACCCGCTCGGAGAACACGCCCTGGTACGAGGGCCCCTCCCTGCTGCACCACCTCGAGCACGTGCACGTGGCCAGCGACCGCAACCTGGTCGACACCCGGTTCCCCGTCCAGTACGTGATCCGGCCGCAGTCCGACGCCCACCACGACTACCGCGGCTACGCGGGCCGGGTGGCCAGCGGCGTGCTGCGCACCGGCGACGAGGTGCAGGTGCTGCCCAGCGGCCTGACGACGACGATCGCCGGCATCGACGGCCCCCGCGGCCCGGTGGACGAGGCGTTCCCGCCGATGTCGGTGACCGTGCGCCTGGCCGACGACCTCGACGTCTCCCGTGGGGATCTCGTCTGCCGGCCGGCCAACGCGCCGCGCGCCACGCAGGATCTCGACGCGATGGTGTGCTGGATGGCCGACGAGCCGCTGCGGCCCCGTCAGCGGCTGGCGATCAAGCACACCACCCGCTCGGTGCGCGGCGTCGTCAAGGACGTGGTCTACCGGCTCGACGTCAACACGCTGCACCGCGACCAGGAGGCGGCGGAGCTGGGGCTCAACGACATCGGCCGGGTGAAGATCCGCACCACCCAGCCGCTGTTCGTGGACGACTACGCCCGCAACCGGGCCACCGGCCGCTTCATCCTCGTCGACGAGGCCACCAACGCCACCGTCGGCGCCGGGATGCTCGTCGCCCCGTAGCAGCTCCTCAGGGCAGAAATGGCCATTTCTGCCCTGGACGCGAACGGTCCCGGCTCCCCGCTGAGGGGAACCGGGACCGGATGCGTCTGGTCTCAGGCCTTGTCGGTCGGAGCCGGCGCCTCGCTCGGGTCGCCGTTCCAGTCCTTGCCCGCCACGTCGGCGTTCTCGGAGGCGCTGTCGGTCTGCCCGGCGACGGTCTCGATCATCTCCTCGTCAGAGACGCCCTCGCCCGCGGCCTGCGTGTTCTTCGGCTCGCTCATCGCCGTCCTTCCTCTCGGTCGTGTGCAACGGACCCGTCCCCGATCCCGGGCCGCGGCAAACCAGCTGCCTGGTCACACCGGCGGCTCAGCGGCCCGGCGGCCGGAGCTCGAACCAGACCCGCTTGCCGCCGTCGTGGTCCTCGGCCCCCCAGCGGTAGGCGATCTGCTGCACCATCCGCATGCCCCGCCCTCGCGGCTCGTCCATCGACAGCTCGCGCACTACGGGACGGACGGCCGACCCGTCCACGACGGCGATCCGCAGCCAGTCCTCGGATGCGCCGATCTCGAGCGTCAGCTCGGCCTCGCCCCCGACGTGGTCCACGACGTTCGACACCAGCTCGGTCACCAGGAGCGCGGCGTCCTCCGGGTCGTGCGGGACGCCCCAGGCCCCCATCAGCTCGAGCACCAGGCGCCGGGCGACGCGCACGCTGCACGCTTTCGGGGGCAGGTCGACGCTGGCGTTACGGCTGGACATGAGGAATCCGATCTGCGCGGGCCACAGCCCCGCGGTCCCGGCGGCTGTGTTGCGCACAACCAACCATGGATCGTTCCGGTACGCAAGGGCCGTTGCATGTCATGGCCCTTGCGTCGCAATGACCATTGCACGCAACGCCTGTTACCAGTTGGTAGTGTGCAACCGGAATCCGCCGACGAGAGAGGTGTCATGGGCACCGAGACCGGCGCCACCCCGCCCGACGACCAGGCGGACCGCGCCCTGGCCGACCTGCTCACCGAGCTCGACCGATGCGTGGACGAGCTCGTGCAGGCCCGTGCACGGGCCGAGACGCTCCAGCGTCGGCGCCGCGAGGGGTCGGCCTGGCTCGACGTCGTCACCAACGAGGCCCGCCCCCTCATCGTCGAGCGCATCTCCACCGTCCTGGCGGCGCTGTCCGCGGCCGGCCACACGTGGCGCCGCGAGCAGGCCGCCGCCCTCCAGGCCGAGCAGATCAGCATCAACCGGATCGCCGCGCTTTTCGGCGTCACGCGGCAGCGCATCTCGGCCCTGCTGCGGGAAGGCGGCCCCGAGGATCCCCCCGACCGGGAGCGGGGGGACGAGCTCAGGCCATGAGGCTGTCGATGGCCTTGTAGACCCGTTGCTCGGAGATCGGCCGGGGGGTGCCGATGCCCTGCGCGAAGAGCCCGACCCGCAGCTCCTCGATCATCCAGCGCACCCGCGCCACCGGGTCGTCGGGCGCCCCGGTCGCGGGCACCTGGGCGCGCAGCTGCTCGTACTCGGCGGTCACCGCGGCGACCTGCGCCGTCCAGAGCTCGTCGCGGACGGCGTTGGCGGGGAGCTTCTCCAGCCGGTGCGCCATCGCCCGCAGGTAGCGGACCAGGTCCGGCAGCCGGCGCCGGCCGGCTGCGGCGACGAAGCCGCGGTGCAGCAGGCCGGTCATCTGGCGGCGCAGGTCCGCGACCGCCGCCTCGGGCACCCGCCGCCCGGGCGCGGCCCCGATGGCGACCGCGACCTCGCGGGCCTGGGTGAGGACCGCCTCCACCTTCTGCACCGCGTCGACGGTCAGCGGGTGCAGTTCGCGCTTCGCCGTCGCGACCAGGGCCTCGAAGGCCGCCTGGTCCCGCGGCGGCCCACCGGCGGCGGCGATCAGCTCGTCGGCGGCGGCGTCGACGCAGTCGTCCACCAGCGCGGGGATCTCGCCGTCGGGGTTGAACTGCAGGGCCAGCCGGGTGCGCGGCCCCAGCGTCTTCACGACCTGCTTGGTCGGGGAGCCGGCCACGAGCACGAGCAGCCGCCGCGCCCCGCGCCAGCTGAGCCGGGTGGCCTCGACCTCGGTGGGGACGACGCGGACGCCGACTGTCGCGCCCTCGTCGACCAGCGCGGGGTAGGCGGTGACCAGGTGGTCGCCCCGGCGCACCTCGACTGTCCGTGGCAGCGTGCCGATGTCCCAGGTGGTCATCCGGCTGCGCTCGACGGAGGCCGCGGCGGCCGCCAGGGTGGCCCGGGCCTGCGGCGCCACCTGCGCCTTGAGCGCGGCGAGGTCCTTGCCGGTGGCCAGCGGGCGCTGCTGGTCGTCCAGCACCCGGAAGGTGGCCCGCAGGTGGTCGGGCACCTGCGCCGGCTGCCAGGCATCGGAGGGCACGACGACGCCGGCCGCCCGGCGCAGCTCGCGCTCCAGCGCGGGCAGGAGCGCCTCGCCCGGGTCGATGTGCGGCAGCACCTGGCGCACCCGGTCGGGGATCGGCACGAGCGCGCGGCGGGTCTGCTTCGGCAGCGTGCGCAGCAGGGCGGTCACCAGCTCCTCGCGCACGCCCGGCACGGTGAAGGCCAGCGACTCCCCCGACGTCCGCTGGGCCACGGCGTCGAGCACGCCCAGCGGCACGTCGACGGTGACGCCGTCCTGCGGGGCTCCCGGCGCGAAGGCGTAGGACAGCGGCAGCGACAGGCGATAGCCCGACCCACCTCCCTCCCCGGCACCCAGCTCCACCTCGTCGGGGTAGTCGTCCGGGTCCACCTGCCCGGCCGCGGCCGCGTCGGTGAGCATCGCCGGGGTGAAGGTGAGCAGGTCGGGGGTCTGCCGCGCGGCGGCCTTCCACCAGCGGTCGAAGTGCCGGGTGGAGACGACGTCGGCGGGGACGCGGGCGTCGTAGAGCTCGAAGAGCGTCTCGTCGTCGACGGCGATGTCCCGTCGGCGGGCGCGCTCCTCGAGCTGGGCGACCTGCTCGATCGCGCGCTGGTTCTCCGCCCAGAAGCGGTGGTGGGTCGTCCACTCCCCCTGCACGAGGGCGTGCCGGATGAACAGCTCGCGGCTGATCTCGGGGTCGATCGAGCCGTACTGCACCCGCCGGCCGACGACCAGCGGCAGGCCGTAGAGCGTCACCCGCTCGGTGGCGACGACGGAGCCGCGCTTGGCGTCCCAGCGGGGCTCGGAGTACTGCCGCTTGACCAGGTGGTCGGCGAGCTTCTCGACGGTCTCGGGATCGATCCGCGCGACGGTGCGGGCGAACAGCCGGCTGGTCTCGACGAGCTCCGCGGCGACCACCCAGCGCGGCGGCTTCTTCGCCAGCGGGGTGCCCGGCGCGAGCACGAAGCGGGTGTTGCGGGTGCCCAGGTACTCGCGGCCCGGCCGTCCCGGCTTGCCGTCCCGTTGTTTCGCGGGCTCGGCCTGCATGCCCACCTGCGACAGCAGCCCGGCCAGCAGCGCGGCGGTGATCCCGCGCTCGTCGGGCTCGGCCGCGGCCTCGCCCAGGTTCATCCCGAGCCGGCGGGCGGTCCCGCGGAGCTGGCCGTGCAGGTCCTGCCACTCGCGGATGCGCAGGTAGTGCAGGAACTCCCGCTTCACCGTGCGGCGGAACTGGTTGCCGGAGAGCGCCTCGGCCTGCTCCCCCAGGTAGCGCCACAGGTTGAGCAGCGCGAGGAAGTCGGAGTTCTCGTCGGCGAAGCGGCGGTGCAGCTCGTCGGCGGCCTGCTGGTGCTCGGTGGGGCGCTCGCGCGGATCCTGGATGGTCAGGCCCGCGGCGATGACCAGCACCTCCTCCAGCACGCCGCGGCGGTCGGCCTCGACGACCATGCGGGCGATCCGGGGGTCCAGCGGCAGCGCGGCGAGCGACCGGCCGGTCGGCGTCAGCGCCCCGTGCTCGTCCAGGGCGCCGAGCTCCTCGAGCAGCGCCAGGCCGTCGGCGACGGCACGGCGGTCCGGTGGGTCGACGAACGGGAAGTCCTCGACCGCGCCCAGGTCCAGCGCGGCCATCTGCAGCAGCACCGAGGCGAGGTTGGTGCGCAGGATCTCGGGGTCGGTGAACTCCGGGCGCCCGTCGAAGTCGTCCTCGCTGTACAGCCGGATCGCGATGCCCGGCCCCAGCCGGCCGCAGCGACCGGATCGCTGCCGGGCCGAGGCCTGGCTGACCGCCTCGATCGGCAGCCGCTGCACCTTGGTGCGATGGCTGTACCGCGAGATGCGCGCGGTGCCCGGGTCGATCACGTAGCGGATGCCCGGCACGGTCAGCGACGTCTCGGCGACGTTCGTCGCCAGCACGATCCGCCGCCCGGTGTGCGAGCTGAACACCTTGTGCTGGTCGGCGGCCGACAGCCGCGAGTAGAGCGGCACGATCTCGGTGTAGGGCAGCGCCCGCTCCTCGAGCGCGTCCTGGGTGTCCCGGATCTCCCGCTCGCCGGCGAGGAAGACCAGGATGTCGCCCGGGCCCTCGGCGGTGAGCTCGTCGACGGCGTCGAGGATCGCGGTCACCTGGTCGCGGTCCTCGTCCGCCTCCGGGTCGTCCGGGTCGACCACCGGCCGGTAGCGCACCTCGACCGGGTACGTGCGCCCGCTGACCTCGACGATCGGCGCGCCCCGGAAGTGCGCGGCCACCCGCTCGACGTCGATCGTCGCCGAGGTGATGACGAGCTTCAGGTCGGGGCGCCGGGGCAGGATCTGCGCCAGGTACCCGAGCAGGAAGTCGATGTTGAGGCTCCGCTCGTGGGCCTCGTCGAGGATGATCGTGTCGTACTGGCGCAGCAGCCGGTCGCGCTGGATCTCGGCCAGCAGCACACCGTCGGTCATGAGTTTGACCAGCGTGTCGTCCGAGACCTGGTCGTTGAAGCGCATCTTGAAGCCGACGGCCTCGCCCAGCGGCGTGCCCAGCTCCTCGGCGATCCGCTCGGCGACGCTGCGGGCGGCGATCCGGCGCGGCTGGGTGTGCCCGATCCGGCCACGCACGCCCCGGCCGAGCTCGAGGGCGATCTTGGGCAGCTGCGTCGTCTTGCCCGAGCCCGTCTCCCCCGCCACGACGACGACCTGGGCGTCGCGGAGCGCTGCGGCGATGTCGTCGCGGCGCGCGCTGACCGGCAGGTCCTCGGGATAGGTGATCACCGGGACGGCGGCCCGCCGGCGGGCGATCCGCTCCTCCGCGGCGACGACGTCGGCGACGATGCGCTCCCGCTGCCGCTCGCGGGCGGCGACGTCCCGGGTCTTCCGGAGCCCGTCGAGCCGCCGGCGCAGCCGGTGCTCGTCGGCGAGCGTCAGGGTCGCGAGGCGCGCGCGGAGGTCGTCCTGCGGAGAGCTCACCGGGCGTTCGCGTTCCTCTCGGGATGGTGGGGGGTACGGGCGGGCCTCGCGCCGTGCGTACCCAGGATCCCACTGCTGCGCGGCGACGCCCGGGACGTCGTCAGGATCACAATGGATGCAGGCCGCAACTGTTTGCTTGCATCCAACAACCGGTCGTACGATTTTCGGGTTCTCGTCGTCACCGAAGGGCCGTCATGACCAGCTCTCCCGGCCCCGCTCCGGCCGTCGCGGCACCCCGCGACCGCTCGGTGGAGACGCTCTCCGAGCAGCTCCCCCGGTTCCTGCGCCTGATCTCCGCGGCCAAGATCCACCTCTCCACCGATCCCCGCGACCGGGCGGCCCTCGTGCTGCTCCACCCGCTGGTCCGGCTGGGGCCGCTCCGCCAGGGCGCGCTCGCCGAGCAGGTGCGCGCCGACCCCTCGACCGTCAGCCGGCACGTCGCCGCCCTGGTCCAGGAGGGCCTGGTGCGGCGGGTGGCCGACGAGTCCGACGGACGGGCCACCCGGCTGCTGGTGACCGACGCCGGGCTGGCCGCCCTCGAGCAGCTGGGCCGGGACCGGGCGGCGGTCGTGCAGCGCATCACCGCCGACTGGCAGCCGGACGACCTCGCCACCTTCACCGGCCTCCTGGGCCGCTTCCTCGACGACCTCGCCGCCGCCCTGCCGGGTGACGCGGCCTCCACGCCCGTACCGGGAGACCTCCGATGAGCCAGACCACCGCAGCCGAGCGGGGAGCCCGGCGGCGCACCGCAGCCGCCCCCGATGCCGACGGCACGTTCACCCACCGGCAGATCGTCACGATCCTCGCGGGCCTGATGGTCGCGATGTTCCTGGCGGCGCTGGACCAGACCGTCGTCTCCACCGCGATCCGCACCATCGCCGACGACCTGCAGGGCTACGACCTGCAGGCCTGGGCGACGACTGCGTTCCTCATCACCTCGACGATCGCGACCCCGCTGTACGGGAAGCTCTCCGACATCTACGGCCCGCGGCCGTTCTACCTGTTCGCGATCAGCATCTTCGTGGTCGGCTCGGTGCTGTGCGGCATGGCCGACACGATGTACCAGCTCGCGGCCTTCCGTGCGGTGCAGGGCATCGGCGCCGGTGGCCTCATGTCGCTGGCCTTCGTGATCATCGGCAACATCGTCCCGCCGCGGGAGCGCTCGCGGTACCAGGGCTACTTCATGGCCGTCTTCGGCTCCTCGAGCGTCCTCGGGCCCGTCATCGGCGGCTTCTTCGCCGGGCAGGGCTCGCTGCTGGGCGTGGAGGGCTGGCGCTGGATCTTCTTCATCAACGTCCCGCTCGGGGCGGTGGCGTTCGTGACCATCTGGCGGGTGCTGCACCTGCCGCACGAGCGCCGCGAGCACCGCATCGACTGGCCCGGCGCGCTGGCGCTGGTGACGTTCCTGGTGCCGCTGCTCGTCATCGCCGAGCAGGGCCGGACCTGGGGCTGGACCTCCGGCCGGGCGCTGCTCTGCTACGTCATCGGCGCCGTCGGCTTCGCGCTGTTCATGCTGGCCGAGCGGGCCTACCGGGACGACGCCCTGCTGCCGCTGCGGCTGTTCCGCAACCGCACCTTCACCGTGAGCGGCGTCGGTTCGGTGGTCATGGGCGCCGGCATGTTCGGCGGCCTGCTGCTCCTGCCGCAGTACCTGCAGATCGTGCACGGCTCCAGCGCCACCGTCGCCGGGCTGCAGATGACGCCGCTGGTCCTCGGCATCATGAGCGGCGGCATCATCTCCGGCACCACGATCTCGAAGACCGGCAAGTACAAGGTCTTCCCGCTCGTCGGCGTCGCGCTGATGGTCGTCGCCCTGCTGTCCCTGTCGTTCGTCGTCGAGGCCGACACCTCGGTCTGGGTGATGGTGCCGTTCATGGTCATGCTGGGCCTGGGCCTGGGCTTCAACTTCCAGCCGGTCATCCTCGCCGTGCAGAACGCCGTCTCCCCGCGGGAGATCGGGGTGGCGACCTCGTCGGTCACCTTCTTCCGCCAGATGGGCGGCACGATCGGCACCGCCGCCTTCCTGTCGATCCTGTTCACCCGGCTGCCGACCGAGGTGGGCGGCCGGATCGGCGAGGCGGCCGCGGCGAACCCCGAGGCCGCCGCGCAGGCGCAGCAGCTGCAGCAGGGCGGGATGGACGGGCTCCTGGCCGACACCACCCGGATCACGGAGTTCCCGCTGCTGGTGGCGCCCTTCCGCGAGGGCTTCACCGCCACCATCGACCTGGTCTTCCTCATCGCTGCCGGCGTGGTCGCGATCGGCTTCTTCGTCTTCCTGTTCCTGCCGCAGCTGAAGCTCAGCGACAAGTCGGGCATCCAGGCCCTGCAGGAGTCCGAGGGTGCGGCCAGCGACCCGGAGGACGCGGGCGAGCAGGCAGTCCAGGGAGCAGGGGCCGCGGCGCCGACCTCGACCCCGCCCCCGGCCGGCCGCCCGGGCGACACCACCTGAGCCGAGCCGCGACACTGGAGGCATGCCCAGCTCGTCACTGATCCTGTCCCGGCGTGATCTCGACTTCCTGCTGCACGAGTGGCTCCAGGTCGAGTCGCTGACGAAGCGGGACCGGTTCACCGAGCACTCGCGGGACACCTTCGACGCCGTCCTCGACCTGGCCGAGCAGGTCGCGACCGAGCACTTCGCGCCGCACAACCGCCTCGCCGACGAGAACGAGCCGCGGATGGTCGACGGGAAGGTCGTGCAGATCCCGGAGGTCGGGCGCGCGCTGGAGGTCTTCGCCCGCACCGGGCTGATGGCCGGCACCTTCGACGAGGAGTTCGGCGGCATGCAACTGCCGCAGACCGTCGGCCAGGCGGTGCTGGCCTGGTTCCTGGCCGCCAACATCGGGACGTCGGGCTATCCGTTCCTCACGATGGCCAACGCGCGGCTGCTCCTCGCGCACGGCAGCCGGGAGCAGATCGACACCTTCGTCGCGCCGATGGTCGAGGGCCGCTGGTTCGGCACGATGGCGCTGTCGGAGCCGCAGGCCGGCTCGTCGCTCGCCGACATCACGACCCGCGCCGAGCGCCAGGACGACGGCAGCTACCGGCTGACCGGCAACAAGATGTGGATCTCCGCCGGCGACCACGAGCTGACCGAGAACATCGTGCACCTCGTGCTGGCCAAGGTCCCCGGTGGTCCGGCCGGCGTGAAGGGCATCTCGCTGTTCGTCGTCCCCAAGTTCCTCGTCGGGGACGACGGTTCGCCGGGCGAGCGCAACGACGTCGTCCTGGCCGGGCTCAACCACAAGATGGGCTACCGGGGGACGACGAACACGCTGCTCAACTTCGGCGAGGGCGTGCACACCCCGGGCGGGCGGGCCGGCGCCGTCGGCTACCTCGTGGGCGAGGAGAACCGCGGGCTGACCTACATGTTCCACATGATGAACGAGGCGCGGATCGGCGTCGGCATGGGCGCGAGCGTGCTGGGCTACACCGGCTACCTGCACGCGCTCGAGTACGCGCGCACCCGCACCCAGGGCCGCCCGGCGGGCGCGAAGGACCCGGCCTCGCCCATGGTGCCGATCATCGAGCACACCGACGTGCGCCGGATGCTGCTGGCCGCGAAGTGCTACGCCGAGGGCGGCCTGGCGCTGGGGCTGTACTGCGCCCGCCTGGTGGACGAGGAGCAGACCGCGCCGACGCAGGAGGAGCGCGAACGCGCACACCTGCTGCTGGACACGCTCACGCCCATCGCCAAGGCCTGGCCCTCGCAGTGGGGGCCGGCGGCGAACGACCTCGCGATCCAGGTGCACGGCGGCTACGGCTACACCCGCGACTACCCCGTCGAGCAGTTCTACCGGGACAACCGGCTGAACCCCATCCACGAGGGCACGCAGGGCATCCAGGCCCTCGACCTGCTCGGCCGCAAGGTCGTGCTGCAGGGCGGCGCCGGGCTGCAGCTGCTGATCGAGACCATCGGCACGACGACGGCGAAGGCCGCGGGCACGGAGTGGGCGGGGTTCGCATCGGACCTCGACGCCGCGACCGCCCGGCTGGCCGCCGTGACCGCCACGCTGTGGGGCACCGGCGACCCCGACCTGGCGCTGGCCAACGCGCACGTCTACCTGGAGGCCGCCGGCCACGTCGTCGTCGCGTGGCTGTGGCTGGAGCAGGCGCTGGCCACCGGGGACGGGACGGATGCCTTCTACGAGGGCAAGCGCGCCGCGGCGCGCTGGTTCTGGCGCTGGGAGCTGCCCCGCACCGGCCCCCAGTTCGACCTGCTCGAGTCGCTGGACCGCACCGTGCTGGACACGCCCGCCGACGTGCTCTGAACAGCAGGACGCCCCGCTGCCTCCGGAGAGGGAGCGGGGCGTCCGGCGATCGTCGTCGGGTGCGTCAGGCGGCTTGCGCCGCCCCGACGGGCTCGGCGGTGGCGTGCCGGGCACCGGAGGTGCGCTCGGCGCGCTCGCGCTCGTAACGGGCGGTGGACTGCGTGCCCATCGCGATCACCAGGGCCGTCAGGACCAGGAAACCGATCAGCGTGACGGTCGGCCACATCACCATGCTTGTTGTTCTCCCCCAGTTCGGAACCCGCCGTCGGGTCAGGGACGGCGGCACGTCTTCAGAGGCCTCTGTCCCCCGTCCGCGCTCCTCCTAATCGTCGAGTTGTGCACCTCACCTGACGGAGTGTGACCGGAGTCATGGCCGGTCCGGTTCCGGCACCGGGAGCCGACGCCGCGCGAGCCGTGGTCTGATCCTGGGGTGCCCGTCCGCGACCAGCCCTCCGTCCAGGGCCGCGCGACCGGCGCCGTCATGCTGGTGCTCGCGCTGTCGCTGGTGGTCACCACGCTCTCGCTGCTGCAGAGCCTGGTCGTGCCGGTGCTCGACCGGATCGCCGCCCAGTTGGACGTCTCGCCCAGCGCGGCCGGCTGGGTGCTCACGGCCAACCTGCTCGCCGCCGCCGTGCTCACCCCCGTGCTGGGCCGGCTCGGCGACCTCAAGGGCGAGCGGCCGGTCATCATCGGCATCCTCGTCACCGTCGCGGCGGGCACGGTGCTCGCGATCGCGACCGAGTCGCTGCCGCTGCTGCTCCTGGCACGCGTCCTCCAGGGCGCCTCCTACGGCCTGTTCCCCCTGTCGATCAGCGTGCTGCGCCGGGAGCTGCCCGAACGCCGGCTCGGCATGGGCATGTCCGTGGTCAGCAGCACCCTCGGCGTCGGCGGTGTCGCCGGGCTGGTCGCGACGGGGCTGCTCGCCGGGGACGACGCCGACTACCGGCGACCCTTCTGGATCGGTCTGGGCATCACCCTGGTCGCGCTGGCCCTCGCCGTGCGGCTGCTGCCCCGCCGCACCGTCACCGCCTCCGGGGGCGTGGACTGGTGGGGTGCGGCCGTCCTCGGCGTGGGCCTGTCCCTGCTGCTGCTGTTCGTCTCGCAGGGCAACGCGTGGGGCTGGTCCTCCGCTCCGACCCTGGGCTGCCTGGCCGGGTCGGTCGTCGTCCTGAGCGGATGGACGGTGCTGCAGCGGCGACTGACCGCGCCGCTGGTCCGCCCCGCGATGCTCGCCGACCGCCGCACCGTGGTGCCGAACGTCGTCGGCCTGCTCACCGGGGTGGCGATGTTCGCCTCGTTCCTCGCCGTCCTGCAGTACGTGCAGAGCCCGACCGGGATCACGGGCTACGGCTTCGACGCCTCGGTCCTCGAGGCGACGGTGATCTACCTGCTCCCGGGCGGCGTCGTCGGCATCCTGCTCGCGCCGTTCGCCGGTTCCGTGGTCACCCGCTTCGGCGGGCTGCCCACCCTGCTCGTCGGCTGGACGTTCGGCCTGGCCGGGTTCGTGCTGCTCACCTGGTTCCGCAGCGAGAGCTGGGCGGTGATCGCCGCGGGGCTGCTGACCCAGGTGGCGGTGACCGTCGCCTACGCCGCTCTCCCGTCGCTGGTCGTGCAGGCGGTGCACGAGGACGAGACCGGCGTGGCCAACGCGATCAACTCGATCGCCCGCTCCGTCGGCCAGGCCCTCGGCAGCGCGGTGGCGGTCACCCTCATCGCCGCCCACCTCGACCCTGCCACCGGCCTGCCCCGGGACGTCGCCTTCACGCTGGTGGGCGCCGTCGGCATCGGTGCCTCCGTCGCGATCCTGCTCGCCGCCCTGCTCGGCCTCCTGGCCGACCACCGCGCGGCGCGGCCGCGCCGGCCGGACCCGCTGGCGGAGGTCGAGGAGGCCGTCGCCGGGGCGGGCGAGTGGTCGCCGGTGTCCGGGATCCGCTGATCTCCGTTCCGCAACGGCACGCCGGTGCCCGGCATGGAACCGGACGGTCCGGGGCACCGAACCCTCCGACCTGAAGGCCTGCGCGCCTTCCCCGAACCGGAGGACTCCATGACCCGACCCACCGGCTCGTCCAGCCACGCGAGCGATCCCGCTGGCAGGCCCGGTTCCGACCCGGCCCCGGACACCGACGTCATCAGCGGCACCCGCGCCGACTACGCGCCCGTCGGCGCCGACCCGAAGCCCACGACGGGCGGCACGATCAAGCGCACGCTCAAGGAGTTCAGCGAGGACAACCTCACCGACTGGGCCGCGGCGCTGACCTACTACGGCGTCCTGGCGATGTTCCCCGCGCTGATCGCGCTGGTGTCCATCGTCGGCCTGCTGACCGATCCGAAGCAGCTCACCGACGCGCTCACCGAGGTGGTCCCGGAGTCCGCCGCGGACACCCTGAACCCCGCGATCGAGCAGATCGCCGGCAACAGCGGCACCGCCGGCTTCGCACTGATCATCGGTCTCGCGACGGCGGTCTGGTCGGCGTCGGGCTACGTGGGTGCCTTCACCCGCGCCGCCAACGTCGTCTACGAGACGCCCGAGGGGCGCAAGGTATGGAAGCTCAAGCCGCTGCAGCTGCTCGTCACCCTGATCGGGATCCTGTTCGCCGCCGTCATCCTGGCGCTGCTCGTGCTCAGCGGCCCGGTGCTGGACGCGATCAGCTCGGCCATCGGCATCGGTGAGACCGGGCAGACCATCTGGAGCATCGCGAAGTGGCCCGTCGTCCTGGTCGTGCTGGCCCTGATGATCGCCGTCCTCTACTACGCGACGCCGAACGTCCGGCTGCGCGGCTTCAAGTGGGTCAGCCCCGGCGCCGGCGTGGCGATCCTCGTCGCGATCGTGGCCTCGGCCGCGTTCGCGTTCTACGTGGCCAACTTCGGCAGCTACAACAAGACCTACGGCGCGCTGGCCGGCGTGGTGATCTTCCTGATCTGGTTCTGGCTGATCAACACGGCGCTGCTGTTCGGCATCGAGATGGACGCCGAGATCGAGCGCACCAAGGAGCTCAAGGAGGGCGTGCCGAGGGCGGAGAAGGAGATCCAGCTCGACGCGCGGGCGAACCCGAAGGACAAGCAGACGACGTAGACGTAGCCGAAGGGCCCGCACCGCGAGGTGCGGGCCCTTCGTCGTGTCAGCGGCTGGTCGGGGGCCGGTCACCCGCCCGCGAGAGCGGGATGCGCTCGACCAGGCCGGCCACCCCGGCCAGGCCCTGGCTCAGCGCGCGGCCGGCCGGGGCGAACCGGTCCGGCACGCGCCGCACCCCGGCGTCGACGACGTCGCGGGTGCGGTCGATGAGCGACAGCGGCAGCCCGGACAGGGCATTGCCGGGCGGCCGGCGGGAGACCGTCGGGTGCGGCCGGGTCGGCGAGATCCGCCGCATGATCTCCCAGCGGCGGCCCAGCGCACGCAGCTCGGCGGCGCTCAGCTGCTCCTGCAGCCGGGGGAAGAGCACGTCCTCCTCGTCGCGCACGTCCTCGCGCAGCACCTCGGTCAGCCGGCGCAGCCGGGCCGGGCGCTCCGGGGAGTCGAGCCCGTCCCGCTCGAGCGCGGTGACCAGCTCGTTGACCTCCTGGTGCTCCTCCTCGACCTGCAGCGTCAGCGCGTCGCCGTCGGGCAGGACCCGGCGGATCACCGGCCAGATCACCGTCTCCTCGGCGAAGGCGTGGCTGAACACCAGCCGGTCGATGCGGTTCAGCACCTCCTCCTGGGCGACGCCGGTGGCGCCGTCCAGCTCGTGCAGCAGCCGATCGAGCTCGATGTGGTCGCGGCGCTGGCGGACCAGCACGCTGCCAGGACCACCGAGCTCCTCGACGGTCTGGTCGGCGATGGATCTCACGGGGGCGCTCCTCTGGTGCGTCGGGAGGTCGCTGGAGTGCCCGATCGGGTGCACGGGCATTCGTCACGTTGCCGGGGCCGCCGCCCGGGTAGGGGTCGGGGACACCACCGACTGCAGGGAGACACGACACCCATGAGCGACGCCCCGCCGGTGACCTCGGACTTCTACGACCTCGAGGCGCTGCTGCCCGAGGACGAGCGGGCGCTCCTGTACCGGGTGCGGGCGTTCATGGACGAGAAGGTCGAGCCCGTCATCAACGAGTACTGGACCCGCGGCGAGTTCCCGCACGAGCTCGTTCCGGGCCTGGCCGAGCTCGGGATCGCCGGCAACCCCTACTCCGGCTACGGCTGCCCGGGCCGCTCGTCGCTGTTCGACGGCATGGTGGCCATGGAGCTCTCCCGCGGCGACGCCTCCATCTCGACCTTCATGGGCGTGCACGGCGGGCTGGCCATGGGCTCGATCTACCTCTGCGGCTCCGAGGAGCAGAAGCAGCGGTGGCTCCCGGCGATGGCGCGCATGGAGCTGATCGGCGCCTTCGGCCTCACCGAGCCCGAGGCCGGCTCCGACATCGCCCGCGGCGCACGGACGACGGCCCGCCGCGAGGGCGACACCTGGATCCTCAACGGCGAGAAGAAGTGGATCGGCAACGCGAGCTTCGCCGACCTGATCATCATCTGGGCCAAGGACGAGGAGACCGACGACGTCCTCGGCTTCGTCGTCGAGAAGGGGACGCCGGGCTTCTCGACCGTCGACCTCAAGGACAAGATCGCGCTGCGGGTCGTGCAGAACGCGCTGATCACCCTCGAGGACGTCCGCGTGCCGGAGGAGAACCGGCTGCAGGAGGCGCGCAGCTTCCGCGACACGGCGAAGGTGCTGAAGATGACCCGGGCCGGCGTCGCGTGGTCGTCGGTCGGCTGTTCGCGCGGCGCCTACGAGCACGCGCTGCGCTACGCCACCGACCGCGAGCAGTTCGGCCAGGCGATCGCGGAGTTCCAGCTCGTGCAGGACCTGCTGGTGCGGATGCTGGGCAACATCACCGCCTCCGCCGCCATGTGCGCGCGGCTCTCCCAGCTCCAGGACGAGGGCACGATGAGCGACGAGCAGGCCTCGCTGGCCAAGGCGTTCTGCACCATGCGGATGCGCGAGACGGTCGGCTACGCCCGCGAGCTGATGGGCGGCAACGGCATCCTGCTG
>JBEPZM010000019.1:0-21916 GCA_041640835.1 Blastococcus sp. | reverse complement strand
CCGGCTTCCGCGAACGCGAGTGCACCATCCTGCTGGTGAGCCTGACGCGCAGCCACGGGCATCGCGCCGTGACGTTCGGCGACGGCCCGCACATGTGGGCCCTGGCCCTGACCCGCGCCCGCAAGCGGCTCCTGGTCTTTGGCGATCCGGGCACCCTGGCACGCCGCGCCGAGTGGGAAGGACCCGTTGATCATCTCGACGCGGCCGCGGCCGCCCTGGAACGGAACCTGGTGGTGCAACTGCTGGAATCTTACCGCGGCGCCCCCGCGCCGGCTCCGGTGCTCCGGCCCAGCGTGCCGACCCGCGGCCGCCCGGCCCGCGGCCGCGAGCGCACCAAGCACGACGAGAAGATCACCGTCTACATCTCGGCCGACGACCTGATGCAGCTCGAGACCGCGCGGCTGACCCTGCGCGGCCAGCACGGTCTGGCCGCCGACCGCGGCCGGATCGTCCGGGAGGCGATCTCGGTGATCCTGGCCGACCTCGCCGACCGCGGTGAGGACTCCGTGCTGGTCCGCCGGCTCAAGGGATGAGCACCCGGCGGGCCTAGGCTGCCGTCGTGACCGAGGCGCCGCAGACCGCGCGTTTCACCGTCAAGCTGACCAACTTCGAGGGTCCGTTCGACCTCCTGCTGCAGCTGATCGGCAAGCACAAGCTCGACGTCACCGAGATCGCGCTGTCGAAGGTCACCGACGAGTTCATCGCCCACCTGCGCGCACTGGGTGGTGAGCTGGACCTGGACCAGGCCAGCGAGTTCCTCGTCGTCGCCTCCACGCTGCTCGACCTCAAGGCCGCCCGGCTGCTGCCGGCTGCCGACGTCGACGACGAGGAGGACCTCGAGCTGCTCGAGGCCCGGGACCTGCTGTTCGCCCGCCTCCTGCAGTACAAGGCCTACAAGCAGGCCGCCGCCTTCCTGCGCGAGCGGGAGGCGGAGGCGTCCCGCCGGTTCCCCCGCGCGGTCGCCCTCGAGGCGCGCTTCGCCGACCTCGTGCCCGAGGTGCGCCTGGACCTCACGCCCGAGCAGTTCGCCGCCCTGGCCGCACGCGCGCTGGCGCCGAAGCCGGTGGAGACGGTCGGCGTCGCGCACCTGCACGCCCCGGCGGTGAGCGTGAGCGAGCAGCTGATGGTCGTCCGCGACCACCTGGCCCGCGCCGGCACCGTCTCCTTCCGCGCGCTGACCGCCGACTGCTCGCACACCCTCGAGGTCGTCGCCCGGTTCCTCGCCCTGCTCGAGCTCTACCGGCAGCAGCGGGTCACCTTCGAGCAGCTCACGCCCCTGGGCGACCTGCACGTCCGCTGGACCGGGCGCGAGGCGTCCGGTGAGGCCGTCGACGTGGACGGCGCCCTGCCCGACCCCGGGGACGCCGACCCCGGGAGCGACGACATCGACGAGGAGTACTCGTGAGCGACGACGGCCGACCCGACGACGAGGGCGCCGGCGACCCGCGCCCCGCCGAGCCCGCCCCCATCTCCTGGGAGGCGCTGGCCGCCGAGCTCGCGGCGACCCGCGAGGTGGCCGCGAGCCGTGGCGAGGACGACCCCGCCGCGTGGGACGCCGTCGCCGCGGAGCTGGCCGCCCGCGTCTCGGACCTGCCGGTCGAGGACCCGGAGATCGCGCCCGTCCCGCTGGAGGACGACGGGGACACCCCGGCCCCGCCGCCCGCGCCGGAACCCGAGCCGGAACCGGAGCCGCAGCCGCAGCCGGAGCCCGAGCCGCTGGAGCTGCTCGACCCGGACGAGCTGCGGGGCGGTCTGGAGGCCCTGCTGTTCGTCATGGACGACCCGGTCGACGAGGTCACCCTGGCCGGGGCGCTGCACTGCGACGTCGGGCAGGTCCGCACCGGGCTGGGCGAGCTCGCCGAGGGCTACGACGCCCGTTCGGCCGGGATCACGCTGCGCCGGGTGGGGGAGGGGTGGCGGCTCTACACCCGCGAGGAGCACGCCGGCGTCGTCGAGCGGTACCTCGTCGAGGGCCAGCGCAGCCGGCTGACCCAGGCCGCGCTGGAGACGCTCGCCGTCATCGCCTACCGGCAGCCGGTGACCCGCGCCCGGGTGGCCGCCATCCGCGGCGTGGGTGTCGACGGCGTGATGCGGACGCTGATCGGCCGCGGGCTGGTCTCCGAGGTCGGCAGCGACCCGGACAGCGGGGGAGGGCTGTACGCGACGACGCCGCTGTTCCTCGAACGGCTCGGGCTCACCAGCCTCGCGGACCTGCCCGAACTGGCCCCGCTGCTGCCGGAGACCTCAGCTGTCCTGGACGAGCACCCGGACAGCTGAGGCACCCCCGCGCGGGAAGCCGTCGGCCGGGTGGCGATCGCCGGGGCCGCGAGGTGGGAGACTGGGCGGTGATGAACGCTGCGACCCCGAACGACGACACCCCCATCTCCTCCGGCGAAGGCTGGTCCGAGGACATGGAGCTGGCTCCTGTCCACCCCGGCGACCGCGCGCCCGAGGGCGACGGCGACGACCGCGAGGGGGAGCGGCTGCAGAAGGTCCTGGCCCGGGCCGGCGTCGGCAGCCGCCGGGTCAGCGAGGACATGATCGACGCCGGCCGGATCAGCGTGAACGGCGCCGTCGTGCGGGTGCAGGGCATGCGCGTCGACCCGAGCACCGACAAGATCGCCGTCGACGGCGTCCGCGTCGAGATCCGCGACGACCGGGTCACCTACGCGATGAACAAGCCGCCGGGCGTGCTGACGGCGATGAGCGACGACCGCAACCGCCCGACCGTCGGCGACATGGTGGGCGACCTCGCGCCCGGCCTGGTGCACGTCGGCCGGCTGGACCAGGACACCGAGGGCCTGCTGCTGCTCACCACCGACGGCGAGCTGGCGCACCGGCTGGCCCACCCCTCCTACGGGGTGCAGAAGACCTACCTGGCCCAGGTGTCGGGCTCGGTCCCGCGCGACCTGCACAAGCGGCTGCGCGGCGGCATCGACCTCGAGGACGGCCCGGTGAAGGTCGACTCGTTCCGCGTCGTGGACACCCACGCCGGCCAGTCAGTGGTCGAGGTCGTGCTGCACGAGGGCCGCAAGCACATCGTCCGCCGGCTGCTGGCCGCGGTGGACCTGCCGGTCTCCCGGCTGACCCGCACCGCCGTGGGCCCGATCGAGCTGCGGGCCATGCGCTCCGGCACGATCCGCAAGCTCAGCCGGCAGGAGCTCGGCACCCTCTCGGAGCTGGTCGGGCTCTGAGCGAGCACCCCCCGCACGCCACCGCCCGCACGCTCGCGGGGGATCGCTGCAGGAGGGCCGCATAAACTCGGCGGGATTCCGGTGTTCCGGGCTCGCTGCATCGATCAAGGAGTGTGCATGGCCGTCCGAGCCATCCGGGGCGCGACGCAGGTCGACGCCGACGACCGGGAGCAGGTGCTCGAGGCGACCCGCGAGCTGGTGAGCACCGTGCTCGAGCGCAACGCGCTGGAGCACGACGACGTCATCAGCATCGTGTTCACCGCCACCCCCGACCTCGTCTCGGAGTTCCCGGCGCTGGCCGCACGCGAGCTCGGCATGGGTGACGTGCCGCTGATGTGCGCCACCGAGATCGCCGTCCCGCACGCCCTGCCGCGGGTGCTGCGGCTGATGGCGCACGTGGAGACCCCGCGTCCGCGCTCGGAGATCCAGCACGTCTACCTGCGCGGCGCCGCGGCCCTGCGACGGGACATCGCGCAGTGAGCGAGCACCCGTTCCGGGGTTCGGTGACCCTCGACGGGCCGTCCGGCACCGGCAAGTCCAGCGTCGGCCGGGGCGTCGCGGCCCGGCTGGGCGCCGCCTACCTGGACACCGGTGCCATGTACCGCGCGGCCACCGTCGCCGTCCTGGACGCCGGGATCGACCTCGACGACGCCGAGGCCGTGGCCCGGACCGTCGCCGCGGCCCGCATCGTGGTGGGCACCGGGGCCGGCACCGAGCGGGTCGAGGTCGACGGCGCCGACGTCGCCGTCCGCATCCGGAGCGCCGAGGTGACCGGGGCGGTGTCCGCGGTCTCCGCGGTGCCGGCCGTGCGCCGGCAGCTGGTCGCCCAGCAGCGCGACCTCGTGGGGGCGGCCGACGCCGTCGTCGTCGAGGGGCGTGACATCGGCACCGTCGTGCTGCCGGACGCGACGCTGAAGGTCTACCTGACCGCGGCGCCCGAGGTCCGCGCCCAGCGCCGGGCCGGGCAGCTCGGCCTCACCGGGGCCGCACAGATCGACGCCCTGGCCGCGGAGCTGCGCCGCCGGGACGAGTACGACAGCAGCCGGGCGGACAGCCCGCTGCGACCGGCCGCGGACGCCGTGGTCGTGGACAGCAGTGAGCTGGACCAGCAGGCCGTGGTGGACCGCATCGTGGCGCTGGCTCAGGCCGCGCTGGTGACAGGGGACCGAACGTGACCGAGCCGAATCAGGACGGGCCGCTGCCCGTCGTCGCCATCGTGGGCCGCCCGAACGTGGGCAAGTCGACGCTGGTCAACCGCATCCTGGGCCGCCGCGCCGCGGTCGTGCAGGACGTCCCGGGGGTCACGCGGGACCGCATCTCCTACGACGCGCTGTGGAACGGCAAGCGCTTCACGGTGATGGACACCGGCGGCTGGGATCCCAAGGCAGTCGGCATGGGCGCGTCGATCACCCGGCAGGCCCAGTTCGCCATGGAGACCGCCGACGTCATCGTCCTCGTCGTCGACAGCCAGGTGGGCGCGACCGACACCGACCTCGCCGCGGCCCGCATCCTGCGGCGCAGCGACCGGCCGGTGATCCTGGTCGCCAACAAGGTCGACGACGAGCGCAGCGAGGGCAACGTCCACGAGCTGTGGAGCCTGGGGATGGGGGAGCCGCAGCCGGTCAGCGCGCTGCACGGCCGCTCCAGCGGTGACCTGCTCGACCTGATCCTCGACGCGATGCCCGAGGCGCCCCGCGAGCAGGAGCACGAGGAGGGGCCGCGCCGCGTGGCCCTCGTCGGCCGGCCGAACGTCGGCAAGTCCAGCCTGCTCAACCGGCTGGCCAAGGACGAGCGCTCGGTGGTCGACTCGGTCGCCGGGACGACTGTCGACCCGGTCGACTCCATCGTCACGCTGGGCGGCGAGGAGTGGCGCTTCGTCGACACCGCCGGCCTGCGGCGCAAGGTCAACACCGCCAGCGGCATGGAGTACTACGCCAGCCTGCGCACCGAGGCCGCGATCCAGGCCGCCGAGGTCTGCGTCGTCCTGCTGGCCGCCGACGAGGTGATCAGCGAGCAGGACCAGCGGGTCATCACCCAGGTCGTCGAGGCCGGCCGCGCGCTGGTCCTCGCCTTCAACAAGTGGGACACCCTCGACGAGGACCGGCACGACCAGCTGGAGCGCGAGATCGATCGCGACCTCGCCCACGTGAAGTGGGCGACGCGGGTGAACATCTCCGCCTCCACCGGCCGCGGCGTCGGCAAGCTGGCCGACCACCTGCGCGCCGCCCTGGCGTCGTGGGAGAAGCGGGTGCCGACCGCCGAGCTCAACCAGTTCGTCCGGGCGCTAGTGCAGGAGACGCCGCCGCCGGCCCGCGGCGGGCGCGCACCCAAGATCAAGTACGTGACGCAGGCCGACGTCCGCCCTCCGCGGTTCGTGGTGTTCTCCACCGGCTTCCTCGAGGCCGGCTACCGGCGCTTCCTGCAGCGCAAGCTGCGCGAGCAGTGGGGCTTCGCCGGCACGCCGATCGAGGTGTCGGTCAAGGTCCGCGAGGGCCGCGACCGGGACGCGAAGAAGAGCTGAGCGGGGGAGGGCCGGCGCACCGGCCCTCCCCGTCGGTCAGCTCCGCCCTCAGGTCCGCGGCCGGACGTCCTGCGCGGCGTCCTGCGTGGCCGCCTCCTGCCGCGTGCGCGGCGACGGCAGCTGGACGTCGCCGTCCCCGCGGCCGTCGGCGTCCTCCGGCTCGTCGCGCTGCTGCGCCAGCCGGCTGGGCCACCACATCCAGCGGCCCACGTCCAGGTTGAGCGCGGTGACCAGCACGGACCGCACGATCAACGTGTCCAGCAGCACCCCGAGCGCGACGGCGATGCCCAGCTGGGTCAGGAACGTCAGCGGCAGGGTGCCCAGCACCGCGAACGTCGCCGCGAGCACCAGCCCGGCCGAGGTGATCACCCCGCCGGTCGCCGCCAGGCCGATCAGCGCCGCCCGGCGGGTGCCGTGGTCGTGCGCCTCCTCCCGCACCCGGGTCATCAGGAAGATGTTGTAGTCGATGCCCAGGGCGACGAGGAAGACGAAGACGAACAGCGGGAACGAGCTGTCGGTCGTCGAGACACCCAGGAACGCGTCGAAGATCAGCGCGCTGATGCCGAGCGCGGCGCCGTAGGACAGCACGACTGTCGCGATGAGGATCACCGGGGCGACGACCGCCCGGAGCAGCAGCCCGAGCACCAGCAGGACGACCAGCATGATCAGCGGGATGATCACCCGGTTGTCGCGCTGCGAGGCGGTCTGGACGTCGAGGTTGACGGCGGTGTTGCCGCCGACCACCGCCTGGCCGTCGCCGACGTCGTCCAGCTCGGTGCGCACCCGTTCGATCGTGTCGTAGGCGGCCTGGCTGTCCGCGGGGTCGGCGAGCGCCGCCTCGACCAGCGCGGCATCGCCGGTGACCTCCGGTGCCGCCACCGCGCCGATGCCGTCGGTGCCGGCCACCGCGTCGGCGACCGCGTCGGCGTCGTCGGCGGTGGTCACGATGTAGACCGGGTTCCCGGCGGTCGCGGGGAAGTGCGCGCTCGCGACCTCCTCGCCCTCGATCGACTCAGGGGTGCCGCGGAAGGAGTCGGCCTGGGTCAGACCCTTGGCGTTGAGACCGAACATCCCGAGGCACGCGACCAGCAGCAGCAGGCTGGTGACCACCCAGACGGCCCGGGGGCGCGGCCTGATGAGCCCGCCCACGCGGGCCCAGAAGCCGGTCGCGCTCGGCTCGGGGCTGCCCAGCGCCGGGCGCACCGGCCAGAAGACCCAGCGGCCGCAGATGACCAGCAGTGCCGGCAGCAGGGTCATGAGCACGACGAGGGTCACGCCGACGCCGATGGCGGCGACCGGTCCGAGGCCGGCCGTGGAGTTCATGTCGGCGAAGGAGAGGCACAGCATCCCGAGGATGACCGTGCCCCCGCTGGCCAGCACCGCGGGCCCGGCCCGGTGCACGGCCTCGGTCATCGCCTCGTGCCGGTCCCCGTGCAGCCGCAGCTCCTCGCGGTAGCGGGCGACGAGCAGCAGCGCGTAGTCGGTGCCTGCCCCGATGACCAGGACGGTCAGGATGCTGGCGCTCTGGGCGTTGACGGTGAGGTCCGCGTGGCGCGCCAGCAGGGTGATCAGCGCCTGCGAGCAGAACAGCGCCACGACCGAGGAGAAGATCGGCAGGATCCACAGGATCGGGCTGCGGTAGGTGAACAGCAGGATCAGGATCACGACGCCCAGGGCGGCGAACAGCAGCGCGCCGTCGATGCCCTCGAAGGCCTCGGAGGAGTCGGCGGCGTTGCCGGCCGGCCCGGTGATCCAGCTCTCGAGGCCGTCGGGGCCGTCGGTGGAGACGCCGCGCATGTCCTTGACGAGCGGCCCGATGGCCTCCCAGCCGTCCTCGCCGACGTTGAGCGGCACCACGAGCTGGGCGGCCTGGCCGTCCTCCGAGAGGATCGGTCCGGTGATCTCGCCGTCGAGCTCGTCGATCCGCCCGAAGGCAGCGGCGTCCTCCTCGACGGCGGCGAGGTCGGCCTCTGTCAGGCCGTCGGTCCGCTCGTAGACGACCACCGCCGGGATGACGTCGGGATCGGAGCCGAGCTCGTTCTGCTGCTCGAGCGCCAGCGTCGACTCGGCGTCCCCGGGCAGCCACGAGGAGACCTCGTTGTCCTGCTCGTCGGTGAGGCCGCCGGCCAGCGGCCCCGCGGCCGCGGCGAGCACCAGCCAGAAGACGAGGATGACCCACTTGAAGCGGCGATTGCTGACGCGCGATGCGAACGATCTGCCCATGACGGAGTCCCTCCGGCACCCTGGTGCCCTGGTCGAGGAGGATGGCGACGGCCCGTTGCGGAAAAGGCTGGCACTGCCGTCGCCAGGTGTCACCGGGTTTGACGTCGCGGGCGCCCGAAACGTATCGGGGGGCGCGAAATTCGTCGTCGGGGGTGCGGTAATCTTCCGGGGCGGTCGTCGCGCGCCCGGGTTCGTCCCGGGAAGCGGAAGGCGCGCGGGCTGTAGCGCAGCTTGGTAGCGCACCTGACTGGGGGTCAGGGGGTCGCAGGTTCAAATCCTGTCAGCCCGACAGAAGGAACGTGCAGGTCAGGGGTCGGTTCCGGGAGACCGGGAGCGGCCCCTGAGTTGTTCGTGGGCCGCCGGGGACGGGTCAGGCGCTGGTGAGCCCGAGCTGACCGAGCGCCGGATCGGACGACGTCTGCGGAGTGGTGGGACCGGCCAGCAGGAGCCGGTTGTCCATCAGCTGCATGGACAGCGGCCGCATGCCGAGCCGGGACATCACCGAGAGGCCGGCCGTCTCGTCGCAGCCGTTCAGGACGACCGCGGTCCGGTCCTCGCTCTGCACGACCTCGTCGGTCGCCCGCAGCTGAGCTGACAGCCCGGTCGCCCGCCGCGGGACGACGGCCATGACGGCGATGTCCGAACGGGCCTCCCGGCGTTCCGCCGAGGGGCCGTCGGTGACGGCTGCCGCCATGCGGGCCATCTCGGCGCGGAGGACGCCGGCGAGGAGGTCGGCGCTGCGGTCCCAGGAGAAGCACCCGGCCCAGGCCCGGCAGGTCTCGGCGATCTGCTCGGCCCGCACCGGGTCGGCCAGCCGGCGCAGGGCACCGGTCAGGGCCGCCCCGAGCCGCCCCGGCTCGTCCACCAGCCAGCCGGTCTCGCCGTCGAGGACCGAGTCCCGGACGCCCGGCACGCGCAGGGCCAGGCACGGCACGCCCCGGGCGGCCGCCTCGAGGACCGACGAGCCCCAGCCCTCCGCCTGCGAGGTGGAGGTAGTCAGCCAGGCCCGCGAGAGGAGCTCGTCACGGACGTCGTCGGAGGCCCGCCCGTGGAAGGTGACCGTCGCGTGCATGCCCAGCTCGTCGACGAGGCTCCGCAGCCGGGCGCCGTCCGGTCCGTCGCCGACGATGTCGACGCGCAGGGCGGGGATCGCCTCCGCGACCGGGCGCAGGTGGCCGAGGAGCAGGTCGATGCGCTTGTGCGGCACCAGCCGGCTCACCAGCGTGATGGTCGGCTCGGCGGCGCGCCGGCTCCGCTCCGGGACCACGGTGCCGTTCGGGACGACGTGGATGGGTCCGCGGAATCCCAGCCTGGCGCGCAGCTCGTGCCGGGTGGACGGCGAGACCGCGACGATCGGCCGGTCCCGGTAGACGCGGCGCGCGGCAGGCCCCTCGAGCCACCGACCGAGGGCGGCGAGGGGAGGGGGGAAGTGGGTGGCGAACTGGTCCTGGTGCACGTGGTGCACGAGCTGGACCACCGGCGTCCGCCGCCCGGCGAACAGCGGCGCGAAGAACGGCGTCCCGTTCTGGCAGTCCACGACGGCGTCGAAGTGCCCGCGGGCGCGCGCACCCCGCGCGGCCGTGTGCGAGAAGACCGACAGCGCGTTCCCGGCCCGCAGGATGTGGATCCCGTCCAGCCGCTCGTGCTCGGGCTGGCCCGGGACGGCGGAGGTCAGCCAGGTGACCTGGACGCCGGCCTGCACCCAGCGGGTGCCGATCTCGTGCATGTACTGCTCGGCGCCGCCGGCCAGGGGGTGGCGGATGTCGCGCCAGTTGAGGACCAGGATCCGGGAGCCGCGCAGCAGCTCGGAGTTGCTCGTCACGACACGCGCCCGGCCGCCACGCGCTGGAACTGCAGCACGGCCCGGAAGGCGGACATCCCGTCGCGCAGCGGGGAGAACGACGACCCGTCCCCGTGGCTCCAGGCGACGGGGACCTCCAGGATCTCCGCGCCGGCGTTCTGCAGGTGCCGCAGCAGCTCGACGTCGAAGGCGAAGCCGGTGGTGCGGCAGGTGACCAGCGCCGGCACGAGAGCGGCACGGTCGAAGAACTTGAAGCCGCACTGGGTGTCGTGCACCCCGGGGACGACGCTGCGGGAGACCGCGCGGAACGCGGCGCCACCGAGCCGTCGGGCGGTGGGCTGGTGCTGGACGAGCCGGGCTCCGGGGGCGTACCGCGAGCCGATGACCGCCACCGCGCCGGCCTCGAGGTGCGCCATCACGGTGCACAGCGTCTCGACCGGAGTGGCGAGGTCGGCGTCGAAGAAGCCGACGAAGCGCGCCCGGCTGCGCAGCAGCGCCCGCCGGACGGCGGCGCCCTTCCCGGGCAGTGCGCAGCCGACGAGCTCCACCGGCACCACCCCGTCCGTGGCGGCGCTGAAGGCACGCACGACGTCGGCGGTCCCGTCGGAGCTGCCGTTGTCGACGACGACCACGCGGGAGGACCAGGGCTGGTCGCGGAGGAAGTCGACGGTGCGGCGCAGCGTCTCCGGCAGGCGCAGCGCCTCGTTGTAGGCGGGGATCGCGATCTCGAGGTCGGCGGTCGGCCAGGGTGCGGGCGGCGCCGCCGGGCGCTCGGCCACCGATCCGCCGTCACGCGGGCCCCGCAGCTGGACGAGCACGGGGCGCTCGACCTGCGCCGTCCCCGCCGAGCTCCCCGCCGGACCGCTGACCGGCTCGGGCGACACCAGGCCGGCGGCGACAGGTTCGACCAGGGTCATCGGAGGCATCCCTCCGCGCGACCAGCTGCGCCGGGCTGCCTCGGCCGGGTGGCCGGACCGGCGGTGGAGCCCCGGAGCCGGGCGCACGGCTGGCTCGTCACGTCCCTGTGCTCCTCTCGGTGCCGGAAAGCACTCGGAGCGTGCTCGGATAAATGCGCTGGCGGGGCGTCACTATGGAGCGCCGTTCGCCGCCGGTCAACCCGTCACAATGCGCGCCCGTACCGATTCCGCGACGGTGTGTGCCCTGCACGGGCACCCGTTCGGGCCGCTCGGGGGCGGTTCCCACCAGCGGGCGGGCGTCGCGGGCCGTTCCGGGAAATGAGCGGAACGGAACAGGCCGGAATGGTCGATGTCACCCGGAAGATTGGTCCGCTTGACGATTCACCCGACCGGCTGCCAGGGTGCGCCGCATGTCGGACGCGCCGGAGGAAATGCGAGTTCCGCGCGGCGTCCACCCGTCCTCGTCGTCGTACGACCGTGCGTAACAGCCGTGCCGTGCCATTCCGGCGGGCTGTGCCCGCGCTCCGGTGAACGGGCTGCCGTCACGGCCGGGCCGGTCGGGCCGGATCCTGGATGACGGCCACCGTCGCCGGGGCCCCCGTCGTCCCGGGGGAGTCGGGCCGCGACGTCCGCGGCACAGCTGCGACCCCGTCGGCGGCACGAGCCCGGCTCCGTAGCGCGGCGCTGCCCGGGCTCGTCTGCCTGGGGTTCGTCGTCCTCTGCCTCGCGCAGTCCCCGGGCGAGCTCGTCGGGGACACCAAGCTCGACCTGGCCGTGGACCCGCTGGAGTTCCTGACGCGGGCCCTGACGCTGTGGGAGCCGGAGGGGTCCGCCGGGCAGCTGCAGTACCAGGCGTACGGCTACTTCTTCCCGATGGGCCCCTTCTTCGCGGTCGGTGACCTCGTCGGCCTGCCCATGTGGGTGGTCCAGCGGCTGTGGCTGGCGGCCCTCATGTGCACCGCCTTCCTCGGCGTGGTGCTGCTCGCCCGCCGGCTGGGCATCGGGACGCCGGCGACGGCGCTGGTGGCCGGGATCGCCTACGCGATGGCGCCACGGATGCTGACGGTCCTGTCCGCCACCTCCGTCGAGGTGACCCCGATGGCGCTCGCCCCGTGGGTCCTCGTGCCACTGGCGGGGCTGTCGCGGCACGGATCGGCGCGGCGGGCCGCGGCGTTCTCGGGGCTCGCGGTCTTCTGCGCCGGCGGGGTCAACGCCGTCGCCACGGCCGCCGTCTTCCCGCTGGCGGTCCTCTACCTCGCGACGCGGCCCCCCGGCCCGCTGCGCCGCCGGCTGATCGGGTGGTGGGCGCTGTGCGCCGGCCTCGCCGCCCTCTGGTGGGCGGTGCCGCTGCTCCTGCTCGGCCGGTACAGCATCCCGGTCTTCGACTACGTCGAGACCGCGGTGACGACGACGGCGCCCACCGACGTGCTCAGCGTGCTGCGCGGCACCACGTACTGGGTCGCCCAGCTGGCCTCTCCCTCGTCGGGCCCGCACCTGCCGGCCGGCTGGTCGCTCCTCAAGGACGCCGTGCCGATCGCGGCCACCCTGGTGCTCGCCGTCGCCGGGCTGGTGGCGCTCACCCGGCACGACCTGCCCGAGCGCACCTGGCTGGTCCTGGGACTGCTCGCCGGGCTGGGGCTGGTCTCGCTGGGCCACCTCGCTCCCGTCGACGGTGCCTGGGCCGGGCCGCTGCACGAGGCGCTCGACCGGGAGCTCGCCCCGCTGCGCGGCGTGCACAAGTTCGATCCGGTGCTGCGCCTGCCCCTCGCGCTCGGCCTGGCGCACCTGCTGGCCGTCCTCGTCCGGGCCGTGCGTGGCGCGGGGGAGGCCGACACGGGGCTCGCCGTCGCCCGGACGAAGGGGGCGTGCGCAGCCGTCGTGCTGGCCGCGGTCGTGCTGGGGGTGGCCGGGACGGCGTCCCCGGCGCTGGCGGGCCGGCTGACGCCGCCGACCGGCTATGCGGACATCCCCGCGCACTGGCGGGAGACGGCGGACTTCCTCGCCGCGCAGCAGCCCAGCGGTCGTGCGCTCCTGGTCCCGGGTTCGTCCTTCGGCAGCTACGCGTGGGGCCGGACCATCGACGAGCCGCTCCAGCCGCTGGCGGAGTCGCCCTGGGAGGTCCGGTCCGCCATCCCGCTGGTGCCCGAGGCGCACATCCGGATGCTGGACGCCGTCGAGCGGCAGCTCGCCCGGGGCGAGGGCTCCGCCGGGCTGACCCGGTACCTGGCCCGGGCCGGGATCTCCCACCTGGTCCTGCGCAACGACCTCGACCCCGCCGACACGGGCGCGACCCGGTCGTCGGTGGTCCGCCGCACGCTCCTCGGCTCGCCCGGGATCACCCGCGTCGCCACGTTCGGCGACGACTACCCGCAGGTCGGCCTGTCGCCGGGCACCGTGCTCGACGGGGGTCTCAGCGAGCCGGCGCCGGCCATCGAGATCTACGCGGTCGCCGACCCCGCACCCCGGGCGTGGACCGCGCCGCTGTCCTCGGCGGTGACCGTCCACGGTGGCCCGGACGCCGTGCTCGGCCTGGAGGACCGGGGTCTGGTCACCGGGCGCCCGGTGCTGCTCGCCGGGGAGTCCGCCCTCGACCCGGGGTCGACCATGGTCAGCGACGCGCTGCTGCGCCGGGAACGGAACTTCGGCCGGCTGACCGGTGCGACCTCCGGGGCACTGACCGCGGACGCGCCCCTGGTGAAGGACCACGTGGCCGCCGACTACCCCTTCCCGGGCCTGCCGCAGGCGCTCAGCGTCGTCGAGTACCTCGGCGCGACCCCGACCGCCTCGAGCTCGGCGTCGGACATCGCCGGGCTCTCCGGCAGCCGGCCCGAGGCCCAGCCGTGGGCCGCCGTGGACTCCGACCTGTTCACCGCGTGGGAGCCGGCCGACGGCCCCGGCCGGTCCCGGCCGGACTGGTGGCGGCTCACGACCGACGAACCGTTCGACGCCGAGCAGGTGACCGTCGTCCTGGGCAGGGTCCTCGGCGGGGAGCGGCCGGCGGAGCTCCGGCTGACGACCGACACCGGTTCGGAGGTCGTGCAGGTCGAGAACACCGGGAACCCCCAGACGTTCCCCCTCCCCAGGGGGCCGTCGCGCACGCTCACGATCAGCGGGACGACGACCGACGCGGACTCCGCACCGCTGGTGCTGGCCGAGGTGTCCCTGCCCGGGGTGGGGATCGACCGCACCGTGGTCACACCCACCCCGGCGACGGCGGCCGACGTCTACGCGTTCGACGCCCCGCCCGGCCGCCCCGGCTGCCTGACCGCGCCGGTCCGCTGTGGCCGCGAGCTGGTCACGGTCGGCGAGGAGGCGGGGGCGCTGGACCGGACCTTCTCGACCGGCGGGGGAGCCGACTACGAGCTCGCGGTCACCGCCGTCCCCCGTCCGGGCCCAGCGCTCGACGACCTCCTCGCGGTCGGCCGGGGCGGGGTGCGGGCGACCGCCACCAGCCTCGAGCTGTTCGACCCCCGCGCCGGCGCGGCCGCGGCCGTGGACGGCGACCCGGCCACGTCCTGGCTGGCCGGCCCCGGCGTCGAGCGGCCGGCCCTCGTGCTCACCTGGCCCGAGCCGCGCACGGTCGACGTGCTGCGCATCGTCACGGACCCCGGGGTCGCGGCGCTCCGCCCGGACAGCGTCACCGTCGAGGGCCGGGACCTGAGCACCACCGTTCCGCTGGCCGAGGACGGGATCGCGCGGTTCGCCCCGGTGGTCACCGACCGGCTCGAGCTCACCTTCACGTCCACCGCCCAGGGGGAGTCCTTCGATCCCTACCTCCGGTGGACGCTGCCGCTGGGCATCGGCGTCGGCGAGGTGGAGGTCGGCGGCCCGAACGCGGCTCCCGCCGCCGACACCCCGGTCGTCCTGCCGTGCGGCGAGGGGCCGCTCCTGCTGATGGACGACCGCCTGGTGGACACCCGGGTGGACACCACGCTCGGCGCGCTGCAGTCAGTGCGGAGGATCCCCGTGTCCCTCTGCGACGACGCGGTCGCCACCGGTCTGGGCGCCGGCCGGCACCGGCTGATCGCGATGCACACCGCCGCGCTGGCCGTGGACTCGGCCACCCTCGTCCGCACCGGCGGGGCGGCGAGCACGTCCCCGGTGTCGCGGGAACCGGTGGCGGTGGAGCGCTGGGACGCCGAGCACCGGACGGTCGAGGTCGCGGCACGGGACGAGGACACGCTGCTCGTCGTCCCGGAGAACACCAACGCCGGCTGGGCCGCGACCCTCGACGGCCGGCGCCTCGAGTCGGTCGCCGTCGACGGCTGGCAGCAGGGCTACGTGCTGCCCGCGGGGGCGGCCGGCACGGTCGACATCGACTTCGCCCCCGGGGGGCTCTACCGGGCGGGGCTGGTCGGCGGGGCCGGGGCGATCGTCCTGCTCGCCGTCCTCGCCCTCGTGCCCGTCCGGCCGGGTCGGGCCCGCCCGGCCGCCGGCCGGCACCGGGACGCGTCCTGGGTCGGTGGTGTGGTGCTCGTCGTCGCCGCACTCGTCGGGACGGCCCTCGTCGGGGGAGTGGTGGGTGCCGGGGCGGTCGTGGTGCTCTGGGCGGTGACCGCGCCCCTGCGCCGGCACCGCCCGCTGGTGCTGGCGGGAGTCGCTGCCGGCACGGCGGGCGCCGCCGGGATCCTGCTCCTCGTGTCTCCCGACGGAACGGGGACGGCCCGCCAGGTGCTGGCCCTCGTGGCGGTCGGCGCGGTGGTGGCGGGGATGCTCCCGGTCCCCGCGGTGCCGTCGTGGATCCGCACGTGGCTGCGGTGGGCGGCCGCCGAACCGAACCGCGGCTGACCGACGGGTGGCGTCACCGCTGGGCGGCGCGGTCGGCGGCGGTGATCCGTTCCTTGGCCACGCGGGCGGCGCCCAGCACCACCTTCGCGATCACGCCCACGGCGACGAGGCCGGCCAGCATCTGGACGGTGGCGAGCACCCGCGCCAGCTCGGTCCGGGGGCTGATGTCGCCGTAGCCGACAGTGGCGAACGTGGTCACCGTGAAGTACAGCCCGTCGGTCCGGTTCAGCGGCTCGCTGAACGCCCCGGTCTGCTGCCCGTCGACGACGACGTACGTCGAGGCGAACAGCACCAGCAGCAGCGGCAGGCCGAGCGCGATCACCTGGACCGCCTTCACCAGCGGGGTCGTCGACGCCAGGATGGCCCGCACCTGGGCCACGACGACGAGCACCCCCAGCACCAGCGCGCCGACGAAGAGCGCGGCGGTGCCGGCGGTGAGCGGCCGGTCCAGCGGAGCCTGGTAGTACGCGACGAGCAGGAGGACGACGGCCGTCGCCGTCCGCAGCGCCACTCCCACGTGCCCCCGCTGCACGGGAGGGCCGGGGGAGGGCTGCTGCTCGGCGCGGGGGGTCACCGGTTGGAGCTGCGGAGTTCCCCGCCGTGCACGGTCAGTGCGTAGATCACGAGCACGTCGACGGTGATGATGATGATGCTCCACACCGGGTAGGAGCCGATGAACGCCATGTTCGCCAGCGCGCTCAGCCCGGCGAGCAGGACGCCGACCGCGCGGGCGAAGACGTTTCCGGTCAGCACGCCGGCGCCGCAGAGCACCAGCAGCACGCCGATGATCAGGTGGACGGTGCCCCAGACGTTGTAGTCGACGTTGACGACGAGTCCGGTCTCGCGCACCACGTAGTAGCCGTCGTCGAAGAGCGCCACCAGCCCCTGGACGATCTGGAAGGACCCCACCAGGAACATCATGAAGCTGGCGAAGACGAGCCAGCCGGCCCAGCCGGTCTGCTCGGGGCCGTGCCCGTAGGTTCCGCGGGTCTCGGCGATGTCGGGACGGGCTGTGCTGAACTCGGTCATCGGTGCTCCTCGGGTGCGACGTTCCGGATGCGTGCCCGGATCGAGGCCACCGTGTCCCTCCGCGCTGCCCGGGGCGTCATACGTTCCGGGTGAACCCGTGCCCGTGATCAGGCGGTCACGGCGCCGGGACCGTCCCGGTGGCGCAGGCGCGCACCCGACGTCGGCTCGCGCGAGAGGGTCCGCCCCGGCCGATCGTTCTCCGCGGGTGATGACCGGGCCGGCGCCGCTGCACAGGCTGCAGCCCTCACCACTCGCCGCGTCGTCGGTGGCCGGCAGGGGGAGGAGCGCCACGGTGAAGGTTCACGACCTCCGTACGTTCGCGGCGCGGCTGGAGACGACCTTCGCGGGCCGGAGCCTCCGGCAGTTCGTCGCGCTGCAGGGTCTCGACCGGGCCGTCGTCCTCTCCGCGCAGGCATTCACCGCCCTCATCCCGCTGCTGCTCCTGGTCAGTGCGCTGGCTCCCGCGGACCGGGGCGACGTCGTGGCGACGGCCATCATCCGGAGGTTCTCGCTCACCGGTGAGTCCTCCGACTCGGTGAAGCAGTTGTTCGAGCACACGGGTGACGGCTCGACCGGCGTGCTCAGCGTCTTCCTCCTCCTCTTCTCGGGCGTCTCGCTCGCCCGCCGGCTGCAGCGCATGTATCTGCAGGCCTGGGAGGTCGACGCTCCACCCGGTGTCGGCGGTGCAGTGAACGCCGCGATGGGCCTGGCCGTGCTGGTGCTCGGGATCGGTCTGCTGTACGCCGCCCGCTCGCTCGTCGGGTCGGTGCTCGTCGCCCCGGTCTCCGTGGTGGCCGCCTTCGCCGTCTGGGTCTGCGTCCCGTGGCTGCTGCTCGACCGGCGGATCGCCTGGAGACGCCTGCTCCCCGGAGCTGCGCTGACGGCGGCCGGCACGAGCATCTACGGGGTGGCGTCGGCGATCTACATGCCGCGCCTGTTCGCGTCCTACAGCGAGCGGTACGGGCTCTTCGGCGTCACGCTGGCGCTGATCGGGTGGCTCCTGTGCATCGCCCTCATCGTCGTCGCGTCGACCGCTGTCGCGACCGTGTTCGACCGCACCCAGGACCCCTGGGCCCGGCGGATCCGCCGGGTGCTGGGCATCGAGCCGGCGGCCGTGATCCGGCCCGCGTGAGGCGCCCGGCCGGCGGGCGCGGCAGGACGCATGAGGGCCGAGCGACGTGGGTAGCGTCCGGTCCGGTTCCGGACGACGTGCGGTCGAGTTCAACCTGAGAGCCCCGCCCCGACCAGATCAGACCGGGGAAGTGGACCTCGTGCCTGCGTTCTCGGACGACGAGCCTGCTGCCGTCGTGGCCGCCGCGCTGGCCCCCTATCCCTGGCGCGACCTCACCGACCGCATGCTCGCGCGACAGGTCGTCGGGGTGATCGACAGGTACACAGTCGTGCGCTTCCTCGCGGACGTGCCCGGGGCGGACGTCGGCGAGTTCCCGCCGGCGGGACCGGCGGAGGCCTGCGACGAGCGCGTCGAGTTCCTCGTGGGCGTCCTGGCCGGGAGGCAGTGGCGGGCCTGGTCGCTGGGCCGGTTGTGCGTCGATCTGCATCGTTCGCTCGAGACGTGGGAGGCGGACCGGGATGCGCTCGGGGCGGCCCTGAGGCGGATCCTCGAGGAGCGCTGACCGGCTACTGCCGGGCCATCGCCATCCGCATCTCGCTGTCGCTGTCGTGGATGAGCTCCCCGGAGACGTCCACGGTGACCTCGTGCAACGTGCCGGTGAACGGGAAGGGCGACGCGTAGTCGGGGGTCACCGGTGAGCCGGGGTTGGAGCCGCAGGTCAGTGCCCCCGGGTTGATCGCGAACGGGATCGTCACCGGTGCCTCCCCTTCGGCCACGAGCGTCCCGTCGACGTAGAGCTGCAGCCGTCCGGGCGCCCCGCGCCCCTTCGCGAGGTCCGGTTCACCGGTCGGCTCGAACTCGAAGCGCAGTCGGTGCGCCCCGGCCGGAACGGGCTGCGGCGAGGACACCACGTGGAGACTGCGGGAGACGTAGTTGTGGGCGTAGTGCAGCGCGCCGTCCTTCATGTAGAGCGAGTAGCCCCCGGCTGCCGACCCCTGGGAGAGCAGGACGCCTTCGGCGCCGGCCTCGGGGATCTCGACCGTGGCCGTGATGCTGTGCGGGCGGTTGAGCACCCGTGGCCCGGCGAAGAACGGCATCGACTGCGTACCAGGGATGAAGGTGTAGCTGTCGCGAGGCGCCGCGGCCTGCGGCTTCTCGGCGATCACGCGCTGCAGGCCGCTGCCGTCGACCGGCATGACGCCGTACCTGCCGGCCTCGACGTACCAGGTGCCGATGAGCGCGATGAGCTTCGCGCGGTGGTCCGCCGCGACGTTCCTGTTCTCCGCGAAGTCCTCGTCGACGTGGTACAGCTCCCAGGCGGTGGCGTCCAGCTCGGTGAGCGCGTCGGCGGTGATGGGCTCGCCGAACCCCATGCCGGCCTCGGCGAAGGAGGGGCCGGGCCAGGGGCAGACCGCGCGCCAGCCGTCGTGGTAGATCGCGCGGCTGCCGAGCATCTCGAAGTACTGCGTGAGGTGGTCGCTCGCCGCGGTGGCGTCGTCGAAGCTCGTCGCGAAGCTGACCCCCTGCAGCGGCGACTGGGGAACGCCCCGGATCGTGGCCGGCGGCTCGATGCCGAGCATGTCCAGCACGGTCGGCACCATGTCGATGATGTGCGCGTACTGCGTGCGCACCTCGCCCTTCGCGGCGATGCCCTGCGGCCAGGAGACGATGAACGGGTCGGAGGCGCCACCTCGGTAGGTCTCCCGCTTCCACCGCCGGAACGGCGTGTTGCCGGCCCACGTCCAACCCCACGGGTAGTGGTTGAAGGTCGTCGGGCTCCCGATCTCGTCGATGCGCGCGAGGCTGTCCTCGAGCGACTCCGGGGCGTTGTTGAAGAACTGCGCCTCGTTGGTCGTGCCGGTGGGCCCGCCCTCGGCGCTGGCGCCGTTGTCGGAGATCACCATGACGATGGTGTTGTCCAGGTCTCCGCGCTCCCGCAGGAAGTCCAGCAGCCGCCCCAGGTGGTGGTCGGTGTGGGTGAGGAAGCCGGCGAAGACCTCCATCATGCGGCTGAACAACCGTCGTGACTCCTGGGGCAGCGTGTCCCAGTCCTGGACGTCGGGGTCGTGCCGGGAGAGCTCGGTGCCCTCGGGGACGATGCCCAGCTTCTTCTGGGCGGCGAAGACCTTCTCCCGGTAGGCGTCCCAGCCGTCGTCGAACTGGCCCGCGTACCTGTCCGCCCACTCCTTGGCGACGTGGTGGGGAGCATGCGCGGCCCCGAAGCAGAGGTGGAGGTAGAAGGGTTTGTCGGGGTCGATCTGCTTGGCGTCGGCGATGAACTGCATGGACCTGTCGACGAGGTCCTCGGTGAGGTGGTAGCCCTCCTCGGGTGTGGCCGGCGGTTCGACCTGGTGGTTGTCGTAGACGAGCTCGGGATACCACTGGCTGGTGTCGCCCCCGAGGAACCCGTAGAAGCGCTGGAATCCTCGGGCGAGCGGCCAGCGGTCGTAGGGCCCGGCGGCGGTCTCGGAATTGCTCGGCGACAGATGCCACTTGCCGACCATGTAGGTGTTGTAGCCATGCCCGAGCAGCATCTCGGAGAGCATCCCGTTCTCGAAGGGGATGACGCCGTTGTAGCCGGGGTAGCCCGAGGCGAGCTCGGTGATGGCGGCCATGCCGTTGCTGTGGTGGTTGCGGCCGGTGACGATGCAGGACCGGCTCGGGGAGCAGAGCGCCGTCGTGTGCATGTTGCTGTAGCGCAAGCCGTCTGCGGCGAGCGCATCGACGTTGGGCGTCGCGATCGGGCTGCCGTAGCAGCCGAGCTGCCCGAAGCCGGTGTCGTCGAGGACGACGATCAGCACGTTCGGCGACCCGGGCACCGGCCTCGAGGGCTGGGGCCAGGCCGGACTGGACTCGTCCGTCGTCCGGCCGATCACCCCGGGGAACGCTGCCGCGGCCGGGTACTCGTGCAGCGCCATGACGTCTCCGCATCTGTGAGGGGGATCCCCGACAGGACACCAGCGGCCGGGGCCGCCCGCCTCGCCCGTGGTGGATGACCGGACGCCCTGCCCGGCCGCGCGCGAGGTCACCCGCGACGGATGAGGCCCACGGCCCCGGACCGGGGCTGGATGGGCAGCGCGGTCCCGTCCCGGGACACCGGCGAGGGAGGACTGGCGCGATGCTCAGGCAGATGTCGGACATGCCCACGGGCACCATCGGGTTCGAGGCGGTCGGGAAGGTGGACGACGACGACTTCGAGCACGTCGTCGAGCCGGTGCTGCGGCGGGAGATCGCCGCCGGTCACCCGATCCGGCTGCTCTACCTGCTCGGGATCGGGTTGAAGGAGTACGAGGGCGACGCACTGGCCGAGGAGATGAAGTTCGCGGCACGGCACCCCACGGCGTACGAGCGGGTCGCCGTCGTCAGCGACGAGGACTGGCTCCGGCCCGCGCTCCGCGTGCTGTCGGTGCTCGTCCCGGGACAGCTCCGGGCCTTCCCCGTGGCCCGGCTGGCGGCGGCGAGGGACTGGCTGGCCTCCGGCGACGACGCCTGACGGCCGCTCATCCGGGCGAGGTGATGCGGGACCGGCGCGCGCGGACCGACCGTGGGGCACGCGACCGACTCCCACCCCGAGGATCCGACATGGCAGCAGAGACCAAGGACACGATGTACGTGATCGTGGGGGCGTACGACGACGTCGACACGGCCCTCACCGACTACGAGGCCGTCAAGGCGCTGTACCGCGAGCTCCGCAGCTCGCACGAGTTCGACGCGGCGGTCATCGCCAAGGACGAGCGCGGCAGGGTCCGGATCGTCCGCAAGCACGAGGAGCCGACCCGCCACGGTGCCGCCGTGGGGCTGGGCTGGGGCCTGGCCGTGGGCGTCACCGCGGCGCTGTTCCCGCCCGTCGGCATCGGGCTGGCCGTCGCGGCCGGCGGATCGGGTGCGGCGGTCGGTGGGGTCGTCGGGCACGCGAGCGGCGGGATGTCGCGGAGCGTCCTCAAGGAGCTGGGCGAGACCCTCGACGAGGGCCACGCCGGTCTGATCGCCGTCTACGCGACCGACCTCGCCGACCACGTGGTCGCCACCGTCCGGGCCGCCAACCGGCTCCGGTACGCGGCCACCGAGTTCGCCGCCGACGAGCTGGCCGCCGACCTGGCGCGCGCCGAGGCCGAGGCCGACGCCGACGCCGACGCCGGTGAGGCCGCCGACCCCGCCGTCCCGAAGCAGGCCGCCCGGACCCCGGAGACGCCGGTGGTCATGACGGCGACCGGTGACTGACGGGGAACCCTCGTGGTCACGACGGCGGCCCGCGCGCCCGAGCTCACGCCCACGTCGGCCGCCGGCGACGTCCTGGTCGCCCACGTCGAGGAGCAGGTGCGGCGGATCCGGGCGCTGGACGGGCCCGTGCGCCTGGACACCGCCGACGCG
>JBEPZM010000018.1:0-22084 GCA_041640835.1 Blastococcus sp. | reverse complement strand
CGGCCCCGGCTCCCGCGCCGGCTCCGGCTCCGGCCCCCGCACCGGGCACCGGCCCGGCGGCCACGCCGTCCGGCGTCACGCTGGACCTCGACGGCGACACCTGCAACGCGTCGCAGTGGACGAGTGGCCAGGGCGCCCTCGAGGCCGGCGACCCGGCGCGGCAGTTCTCCTGGGTGAACAGCCCGCGGCGTGACTCGACCGGGTGCGCCACGAAGTTCGAGATGCGCAACGACCCGTCGAACATCTGGGCCGGGCACAGCTTCCGCGCGCTCGCGAGCCGGTACGACACGAACGAGGGCACCACGGGCGGCAAGGACTTCGCCTACGGGTTCTCCTTCAACGCCGCCGGCAGCGTTCCGCAGCAGCAGATCTGGGAGCTCCACCAGCGGGAGAACATCTACTCCCTCGGCGGGCACGTCTCCCTCGCCCCGCACGCGATCCTGCTGCGGGACGGCCGGCTGGAGTACCGCATGATGACCGGCGCCGGCATCTGGGACGGTCGCGCGTGGTCCTCGACCGCCAGCTACAACGACCGGATCGTGCTGCGGCCGAACATCCAGGCCGACACCTGGTACGACGTGATCGTCCGGATCCAGACCTCCGAGGGCAACGACGGTCGGGTCGAGGTGTTCGTGCGCGCCGCCGGCGAGCAGTGGCCCACGACGCCGGCCTGGTCCAAGACCGGCCCGACGCTGCCCTTCATCCCGGGCGGTCAGGACCCGAAGGTCCCGACGAAGCGGTCGACGCTCGACACGGTCGGCGGCCAGTCCGGCCTGTACCTCCAGACCGGCCTGTACGCCGGGTCCTCCCGCTGGAGCGAGCGGACGCAGCAGGTCACCCTGTACCAGGACAACCTGCGCCGCTACCGCGACGTGGCCTCGGCCAAGTCCGGGTTCCCGCAGTAAGGGATCTCCGGGCGCCGAGCGCCTGAACGAGCACACGCGGGGCGTGCCCACCGATCAGCGGTGGGTGCGCCCCGTGTGTCGTTCCCGGCCCGGGAGCCGACGGTCAGGCGGTGTCGCGCGCCTGCTCCGCCGGCCCAGCGTCGTCGGCCCGCGCCACCGCCGACGCCGGGCGGCCGACGAGCCGGTACAGGTCCCAGTCCACGCCCCGGTCGTGCAGCACGACGCCGGGCTGGGCCTCGAACACCTGCCGGTGCACCGGGTTGAAGTAGGCGACGAAGACCTCGTCCCCCGGACGGCGGGGGCGCTCGAGGACCCGGCGCAGCGTCTCGGCCCCGAACGGGTTGAACAGGGACACCAGCACCGGGCCGTGCGGCCACTCGAAGTCCGCCGCGTCCGCGTGCAGGACGGAGATCGCCGTCCCCTGCCGCTGCCCACGGCGGGAGGCGGCCCAGCGCGCGACGTTGCGCCGCGCATCGGAGGTCAGCACGGGATCCAGCTCGACGCCGATCACCCGGTGGAAGCCCATCCGTGCGGCCAGGACCAGCACTCGACCGCGGCCCGCGCCGAGGTCGACGAACGTCGACCGGGCCGGATCCAGCGGGACGGCCGCGAGCACCCGCATCCACCACAGCAGGTCCAGCGGCTCGTAGCTCTTCGGGTCACCACCTGCGGCGACGTGCCGGAGGCCGCTCGCGGAGTCCACCCAGCCGCGGGTGTCGACGCCGAGCCAGGCGTCGGTCGCCCGCTCCCGTGCGGCCCGCAGGGCGCCGGCCGCGAGGCGGCCCGAGTGGCCGAGCGCCCGGTTCGCGACCCAGACGACCGCGAGCGCGCCGCCGGGCAGGCCGAAGGCCCGGTGCATGCGGGCCACCTCGTGCTGGGCGCGGCCGGCCTTGTGGGCCCAGGTGCGCAGTGGTGGCACTAGACGACACCGTTCCGCACCGCGTACGTGACCGCCTCGACCCGCGAGTGGACGCCGAGCTTGATGAAGGTCGACTGCACGTACCCGCGCGTGGTCGCGACGCTGATGCCCAGCTCGGCCGCGATCTGCGAGGTGGGATGGGCCAGCACGAGCAGCCGCAGCACGTCGCGCTCGCGGCTGGTCAGGAAGCGTGCCGGGAGCGGCTGGTCCCTCCGCGAGGGGGGGGCCGACCGGCCGCGGCCGGCCGGGTGCGGCCGGCTGCCCGACGACGGCGCGCGCACGTGGTGCGTCCGCATGGCCGCCTCGACGAGCGCACCGAGCGGCTGCTTCTTGCTGAGGACGACGTCGGCGCCGCCGTCCGTGTAGTGCCGCCGGTCCGGCTCCTCCCCGAGGCACACCACGCAGGTGTCGGGCCAGGTGCTGCGGATGCGCCGGGTGACCGTCAGCGCGGCCCCGTGCGGGAAGCCCACGTCCAGGACGACTGACCCGACCGGCCGGCTCTCGAGGATCGACAGCACGTCCTCGGGCCACGGCACGACGACGGCTTCCCGACGCCGTTCCTGCAGCGCCTGCGCGAACGACTCCCCGAACAGCAGGTGCTGGTCGCAGATGACGACTGTCGATGCGGGTTCCCCGTTGACTGTCACGTCCACCCCTTCGGTCGTGTGCAGGTGGAACATCTGACAGGTCAGCGCCGGAAGGGGGCCCTGATCTCGCGGTGCGACACTCCGGTGCACGACACGCCGACCGGGCTCGCTGCGTGCAACCCCCGCGTCACGCGCTCTGCCCGGAATCGGCGGAATTGCTGCCCGAGAGGGGGAAGCGATAACGGCGCTTGTAGAGCGTCAGACCCAGGTGCTCGATGAATCCGAGAACGGGCTTGTTGAATTCGAACGCCTCGCACTGGATCTCCGGAGCCCCGTGCCCCTCGGCCCAGTGCACGCACGCGTCCCACAACGTCTCGGCGAGCCGTTGCCGCCGCACCGACGCATCGACGGCGAACGAGTCGATGAAGGCGACAGGGCGCTGGACGATGGGCCTCGTGCGGCCCGGGCGGATGCGGGACAGCGACTGGTGCGCCGCCTGGACGACCGGGCCGACCCGCTGGGGCAGCCGGGCCACCACCCGCTCGACCGGCGTCGCCGTCACGAAGCTCATCGCGGCGTAGGCGGCGACGGTGCCGTCCACCTCGACGACGAGAACTGTCGACCACGGACGGCTGATCTGCCGGCGGAAGCCGTGTTCGGTGAAGTCGGAGGCGGACGGGTCGAAATCCGCCGGCATTCCGTCCGCGTGCACCTGGAGGAGCTGCCGCTCCAATGTGAGAACGGCCGGGTAATCGGCTTCGGTGGCGGGTCGGACACGCTTCATTCTCGGCTCCCAGCAGGCACGGATGTGCGCGGGCGATCGGTGCAGGAATGGTTCGGGGAGTGGGTCGGATCAGGGCCGAAGGCTGGCGGGGCGGGAGCCGTCGCGGATAGCGCCCCCGTCGTCGCCGAGCGGCCCGACGGCGGCTCCCGGGCGCGTCGCAGCGCAGCGTGCACCGTCGCTGCCGCTCGGGAACTGGCTGCGAGGTCCGCGCCGGGGCGACGCGGCCCGCCACTCCGACACCAGGCGGACGCGGTAGTCGTCGATCGCGTGCGCGGACCGCCAGGTCTCGCGGGCCCCGGCCGCGAGCCGTCGCCTGAGCGGCTCGTCGTCGAGGACCCGGGCGAGGGCGCCGGCCAGCGCGTCGACGTCCCCGGGGGGCACCAGCAGCCCGTTCCCCCCGTCGACGACCACCTCGGCCAGCCCGCCGACCGGCGTGCAGACGACGGGGACGCCCGCGGCGAACGCCTCCAGCACCGACATGGGCATGCCCTCGGCGTGCGAGGGGAGCACCAGCACGTGGGCGCCGGCCAGCAGCCCGTCGACGGCGTCCGGGGCGATCCAGCCGGGGAAGTCGGTCCTCCCGGCCAGCCCGGAGTCGGCGGCCCGCGCGCGGTAGGTGGCGACGTCGCCGTCGCCGGCCAGCGTGGCGCGCCAGGCGTGCCGGCCGAGGCGGGGGTCGGCCAGGGCGTCGAGCAGCTCGGGGGCGCCCTTGCGCGGGCCCAGCCGCCCGAGGAAGAGGATCCGCAGCTCCTCGCCGGGTCGCCGCGCCGGAGCCGGCACGGCGCTGCCGGGTGCCGCGTTGGGCAGCACGGTGACGAGCTCCGGACGGACGCCGAGCTCCTCCTGGACGTAGGCGCGCCACGTCTCGCTGAGCACGACGACGCGCGCCGGGAGGTCGAAGGTGCGCCGGACCCACCGCTGGGCGACCCCGGGCAGCGGGGCGTAGAACTCGGGGAAGCTGCTGGCGTGCAGGTGGAGGACCACCGGCAGGCCGGCCAGCCGGCAGGTCCGCACGACCAGCCCCTTGCGCAGCGCGCTCCCGTGCGACGAGATGTTGACGTGGACGACGTCCACCCGGCGACGGAACCCGAGCAGGAGCAGCCGCCCGCAGGACCGGAGCAGGGGGAGCAGCGACCGGACCGGGTGCGTCGAGGTGCCGCGGGTGTCCAGCACCTCGACGTCGACGTCCCCGGGCGGCAGGCCGGCCAGGACGTAGGACATGACGCGGCCGATGCCGCCGCTGGCGGACAGCGGCGGGCCGACGAGGACCACGCGCAGGGGCGCCTCGTCCATGCGCACCCCGTTCCGTCCGCCGCCGGTCCTCGCGCGAGGAGCCTCCGGCCCCGTCGTGCGGCTCCGCCCGCCAGACGGACTAGTTCCTCCGGTGGGCCCCCACCCCGTCCCCGGGCGGTTCCCTGCGCCGCAACGGTTCGCGCTCTCGGCGGCCGTCCGGGGAGAGAAGGGCTGTTCCATGAGCACGAAGACTGTCGTCGTCGCCGGTGGTGGAGGATTCATCGGCGGACACCTGGTGCGGGACCTGGTCTCCCAGGGACACCGTGTCCACGTCGCCGACGTGAAGCCGATCGACCAGTGGTGGCAGGTCTCGGACGAGGCCGTCAACCACCCGGATCTGGACGTCGGCGACCTGACGAACGCCACGGCGCTCATCCCCGACGGTGCCGACGAGGTCTACAACCTCGCCGCCGACATGGGCGGGATGGGCTTCATCCACCACAACAAGCTCGACTGCATGCTCAGCGTGCTGCCGTCGACGTCCATGCTGCTGGCGGGCCGGGAGCGCGGGGTGGGGATGTTCTTCTACTCGTCCAGCGCCTGCGTCTACCCGGACTACCGGCAGAACGAGACCGACGTCCAGCCGCTCCGCGAAGAGGACGCCTACCCGGCCATGCCGGAGGACGGCTACGGGTGGGAGAAGCTCTTCACCGAGCGCCTGTGTCGGCACTTCCTGGAGGACGCCGGCCTGCAGACGCGCGTGGCGCGCTTCCACAACGTCTACGGGCCGCAGGGCACCTGGACCGGCGGGCGGGAGAAGGCGCCGGCCGCACTGGCCCGCAAGATCGCCACCGCCGTCCTCACCGGCGAGTCCAGCATCGAGATCTGGGGCGACGGCGAGGCGACGCGCACCTTCATGTACGTCGACGACTGCGTGGAGGGCACCCAGATGATCGCCCGCGCCGACTCCCCGGAGCCAGTGAACCTCGGCTCGGAGGAGCTGGTGAGCATCAACCACCTGGCCACGCTCATCGAGCAGATCGCCGGGGCGGAGCTGCGGCACGTGCACGTGCCGGGACCGCAGGGCGTGCGGGGCCGGTCCAGCGACAACACGGTGATCAGCGACCGCTACGGCTGGGCGCCGTCGATCAAGCTGGTCGATGGGCTGGAGCGGACCTACGCGTGGGTGCACGACCAGGTGAAGCACAGCCTCGGGCGCTGACGCCCGGAGCCCGGTGACCCGCCGCCGGCCGGACCCCCGCCGGTCGGCGGCGTCACACCTCCCGCAGCAGCTCGACGATCTGCCCGGCCCGGGTGTCCCACCCGCCGACGGCGAGCAGCCTCTCCCGCGCCGCGTCCACCTGCGCCTGGTACGAGCCGATCGAGTCCAGCACCGAGCGGAGCTGGCCCCAGGGGTCGTCCGGGTCGGCGGGCACCACCGGGTCGCAGCCCAGCAGCAGGGGCAGCTCCGCCGGGGCCGAGCCCAGGACGAGGCTGCGGGACGCGATGCTCTCCAGGTAGCGGTGCGTCATCGTCGCGACCGACCCCGACCGGAGCGGGTGGGTGACCGACGAGGGGAAGCAGACCGAGATCCTGCTGTCGGCCAGCCCCTCGAGCATCTCCCGCTCGCCGCCGGGGAAGACCAGCTGCCCGGGCTGCGGCTCGTACAGGTGGCGCAGGCCGAGCCCGGCGGCATGCGGGGCGACGGCGTCGTGCCACGGAGGGTTGCGCCGGCCGAGCTCGAGGACGTCGATCCGCCGGTCGGCCAGCTCGGCGCCCGGGAGGTACCGGTGCAGGTCGGCCGCCTCCGGCACGTGCTCCACGCGGATCCCCGGCAGCCGGTCCCGCAGGTGCTCGGCGCTCTGCAGCGCGGTGGTCATGACCAGCGGCGGGCGGAGCCGCGCAAGGACGTCCACCCAGTCGTCCCACCGGGGCTCCCAGACGTCCCAGCAGTAGGGGACGGGCGTCCCGAACAGGCAGGCGGTGTGCAGCAGGTCGAACCGCGGACCCATCATCGGGACGACGACCGGCGCGCGCGACGACCGCGGGGGCCGCACCCCGGTCCGGGCGAGCACGGAGCCGACCCGGCGGGGGAGGCGGACAGGCCTCAGGCCGGCCCGTTCGAGCGCGGCGACCAGGCCCCGGACCACGTAGCTGGAGGGGTGCTCGTCCAGGAACGGCACGGCGACGCGGGCGGCAACCGGTTCAGGCATCGGAGGGCTCTCCTCGGACGGCGTGCGCGGGGGCCGGCGCGGCGCCGGCCGGGGAGACGAGGGCCTCCCGCATCCGCCGCCGGGCCAGGAGCCACAGCAGCGGGAGGTGGATGGCCCCAGTCACGAGCGTGGCCAGCGCGGGTCCCTCGGCGCCCAGCGACGGCGACAACGCGATGGTGAGGCCCACGTTCAGCGGCGTCGTGAACAGAAGAAGCCACACCTGGGACCGCAGTCCCGCGGGATCGGTCAGCGCGTTGCCCAGGATGATGTGGACGACGGCCAGCGGATAGGTCGCGCCGAAGATCAGCCAGAGCACGAGGGGGACGTCGATCCGCCCGTCCGCGACGATCGGGGCGATCAGGTAGGCGGCGACGGTGAACGCCGCCCCGAACGCGACGCCCAGCGGCCAGAGCCGGCGCACGTAGGCGTAGGACAGGCGCAGCGCGGCCAGCATGCCGCCGTGCGCCCGCGCCTCCGCGAACTGCGCCCAGAGCGCCGGCTGCAGCACGGTGATGAACGACTCGGCGCTGGCGGCGAGCTGCGCGGCCAGCGCGAACACGGCCACCGCCTCCACGGTGCTCACGTGGCTGAGCACCACCCGGTCCAGCCCGGTGCCCAGCGGCGCGATGACCTGGATCAGCAGCATCGGGACCGCGAGGTCGCGGAGCCGGCGGCCCTGCCCGGCCCGGCGGACCGTCTCCCGCAGCGCCGCCCGGAGCACTCCGGGAGCGAGCCGGGCCGAGAGTGCCAGCGGCACCAGCGCGGCCACCGTCTGACCGAGGACGGGGGTGATGACGATGAGGGGCAGCGGCGCGTCGACCGCCACGCACCAGGCGACCAGCCCGACGCTCACCACCGCGGCCAGCGCCTGCGCCCAGGGTGCCGCCGACGGCCGGCCGAGCCCGACGACCAGCGCGGTGCCGAGCGCCATCGGGCGGGCCACCAGGTTCACCGCCAGCGTGGCGACGATGCCCAGACCGGCCGCCCGGGACTCCTCCGGGAAGCCGAGGATCGGGCCCCAGGCACCGGCCAGGGCCAGCCCGGTGGCGACCAGCAGGATCACGAGGTTGCCGAGCACGATGACCCGCCACGCCCGGCCGAGCGCCGAGGCCACCGGCTGGAGGTCCCGGTGCACGCGGTAGCGCCCGGCCTCCTCCAGCACCGTCGAGGAGGTGCCGAAGTCCAGCAGGTACAGGACGAACTGGAGCCCGACCACGACGGCCACGAAGGCGTAGTCGGCGGTGCTGAGGGAGCCGATGACGAGCCGGAGCCAGAGCAGCCCGCAGACGGCCGAGACCGGGAAGGTCACGACCTTGGCCCCCACCACCCCGACCAGGGGGGACCGGGAGGCGCTCCGCACCGCGTTCACGCACCCGCTCCGGTCAGGCGGCCTGGGTGACCGGGTCCCGCTCGAGGTAGGGATGCGGGTCGCGGCGCACCTTCGCCACCGCCCACAGGCCGACCCGGAGCCCGATCAGCCCGCCGGTGGCCACGGCGTCGGTCGCCCGGCTCCCGCCCAGAGGCGTGCGCCCCGCGCACCGGAGCCGGTGCCAGGTGACCTCCCGGGCGACCAGGCCCTCGGTGCCCGACACCCCGCCGAGCCGGAACGTCGCCAGCAGCCCGGGGATCGTCGCCCCGGGCGCCACGGTCGCCGCGCGCAGGAAGAACTCCTGGTCCGCGCTGGGTCCGAGGTCCTCCCGGTACAGCCCGATCTCGTCGTACAGCGCCCGCGTCACGCAGGACGCCGGGTGCGGGACGACGTCCAGACCCATCCGGAAGCGGGTCCGCCGGAACGGGCCGACGACGTAGTTGCCGAGCAGCCGCCCCTCGGCGTCCCGGGCGATCAGCCCGCCGTAGGCCCACCGCCAGCCGTGCTCGGCGGAGGAGGCGACCACGCGCTCGATGGCTCCGGGAGCCAGTTCGTCGCCCCCGTTCAGCAGCATCACCAGCGGCGCCGTGGTGTCCCGGATCCCGGCGTTCATGGAGGGGTAGATGCCGCGCGGGGGATCGGTCACCAGGCGTCGCCGGTCGGGGCGCGCCGCCTGCCACTCCCGGAGCAGCTCGGCCACCTCGGGATCGGAGCCGCCGTCGACGACCACGTGCTCGATGTCCACGTGCTCGGTGTCCACGCCGTCGCCGGCGGGCACGGAGGCGAGGGTGCGCCGGATGCCGACGGGATCGTCCTTCGTGATGGTCACGACGGCCAGCCGGGGGGCCGGCGGAGCTGCGGCGTCAGGAGGCGGCATCGCGGTGGTCCTCTCGCTGGCCGGTTGCCCCCGTGGCCCCGGCTGTCCGGCACAGCCCAACCCAGCGCGGATGGACGAGGGAGTGCAGACGCACTAGTCCTGCTGGGGTGGGTCAGCGGAAGTCCGCCATCACCGCGTCCCGCGAGATGCCGCGGCGGTAGCCGTCCAGGACCACCACGTCGGTGACCTCGGTGCGTGTTCCCCCGCTGTAGAGCCCCAGGGCGGTGTAGAGCGAGCCCGGGGGAACCGTCTCCGGCACGGCGGGGTCGTTGGCGATGCCCCAGATCCGCTCGTCGTAGCCCGGTATCCACTGCAGGGTCGGCACGCCCTGCAGTTCCACCTGCGGCTCGGTGGGCCACGGGTCGTCGCCGGTGCGCACCCACACCTGCACGGCGCCGTCCTCGAACCGGCTGAAGTCGATGTGCACGACGATGTCGATCCACGTCCGGAGGGGCACCTCGGGCAGGAGGGGGAGGGCGGGCTCGTAGTACGACCACCCCGTCCAGGTCGCGCCGTTCCAGAACGCCGGCCCGGCCAGCAGCCGGTACGCCAGGCCGCCGTCCACGACGCCCAGGGCGTGCGGTGACACCGAGGTGTTGGGGTCCACCTCGTAGATGTCCCGCCGGCTGTGCAGCTCCCAGATGACGTTGTCCGACACGACGTCGGGGAAATAGGCGGACAGGGCGTAGAAGTACGAGTCCCCCTGCTCCTCCCCGGAGTCGTAGATCGCGCCGAGGCAGCGGATGCTGCCGTTCTCCCAGACGTCCCCCGGCCGCTGCTCGAAGCGGGCGGCGTGCACGCCTTGCCGGACCGGGGACCGCACCACCTGGAACTGGCGGTCCGGCTCGGCGCACTCGAGGGCGTCGAACTGCCGTGCGTCCCCGGTCTCGAGGTCCGCGCGCAGGTCGATCCCGGGGTCGAGCGGCACCGCGGTGCCCGCGTCGGGGACGGTGTCCGCGTCCTCGCGCAGCAGCACCAGGTTCGCGGTCAGCACGAGGACGAGCAGCAGCAGGAACAGGGGGAGGCGGCGCACGCCCGTCCGGCGTTCCTGCTCCGCCGTCCCGTGTCCGTCCACCGCAGCGCTCCTCGGGTGCCGACTGCGCGCAGCCTGGCACGCCGGAGCGCCGGCCGGATCCCTCCGCCGCCCGGGAACCCGGCGTCCCCCCAGACGTCCTAGTCCTATGTGCGCGAGGCGGTCGGGCGCTGCCTGGGCACGCTGCGGCCGGTTCAAGAACGACGTCGTGCCCGGCAGGGGCACGACGGTCGACCTACGCAGCACACGGGGATCCGCACATGACGCACCGGCCGATCGGCGACGTGATCGTCCGCTTCTGGGCGCTCATCGCCGCCGTCGCCTGCCTCGGTGCAGCCGCGGGCTTCGCGGCCGCGTCACTGGTGACCCCCACGTACACCGCGACCACCCAGCTGGTCCTCTCCGGCACCGGGCAGAACGCCGAGGCCCGCGTCCAGAACGGGGAGTACGTCCGGGGACGCATGTCGACGTACTCCGCGCTGATGACGTCGTCCTCGATGCTCGAGGTCGTCCGCGACAACCTGGACATCGCGCCGTCCGAGCTGACCGTGGCCGAGTCCCTCACCTCGACCAACCCGATCGACACCTTCCTCATCGACATCACCGTCACGGACCCGTCGCGGCTCCGGGCCCTCGCCGTGGCCCGGGAGATCGGGCTCGTGGCCAACACGGTGATCTCCGACCTCGAGACCCGGACGACGCCCGGCAGCCCCGCCGCGGCGGAGGTGGTGCGGGCCCCCTACGCGCCGCTGCAGCCCGACGGGGTGCAGCGGACGTACGTGGCTCTCGGGCTCATCGCCGGCGCGCTCGCGGGCGTCGGCGTGGCCCTGGTCTGGGACGCCCGACGACGTCGTCGCGTCGCCTCGAACGGGCACGTGAACGGGGTGACCCTCACCGCGACGAGGAACCGGCTGGCCGAGGTCGCGGACGTCCGCAGGGTGCAGTCGTGAGCGGTTCCTCGCAGCGCACGGTCGCGCCGAGGATCCGCGCCGCGCTGGACCGCCCGGCGTGGTACCTGCACCGCCTCCGCTCGATGCCGGTGCAGGAGCTGCCCCACCGCGTCGCGGAGCAGGGCCGGCGGTTCACCGGCCGGCTGCCGCACGCCCCCGCCGACCGCCCGGTGGGCACCCGGCAGGACACCGGGCTCGCGGACACGGTCCTCCGGTGGCGGGACGACCCGGGCGTGCGCGAGTTCTGGCGGGAACGTGGCGTGGACGCCGCCGACGGCGGAGCCCCGGTGTTCGACCTGCGGTCGGCCGTCTCCGCCGGCGGCACTCCGGCGTGGGACCTCGATCCGCGCACCGGCGACCGCTGGCCGTCCCGGTACTGCTTCGACGTGCCGCCGAGCCCCGGCGGCGGGGCGGAGGTCAAGTACGTCTGGGAGCTCAACCGGCTCGTCCACCTGCTGCCCGTCGCCGCGGCCGGCGCCGCCGACGACGACGACCGGTGCCGGGCGCTCTGCCACGCGCAGCTGCGGTCGTGGATCCGCGAGAACCCGCCCCGCACGGGCGTGGTCTGGCGGTCCGGGATCGAGCTGGCCATTCGGGTCCTGAGCCTGGTCGTCGTCCTGGAGCTGACCGCGGGCCGGGAGGACGACGCCGCGCTCGAGCAGCTGGTCGGACGCAGCGTCGCCGACCACGTCGGGTGGATCCGGCGGTTCCCGTCCCGCCACTCGTCGGCCAACAACCACCGCGTCGCCGAGCTGGCCGGGCTGCTCGTGGCGGCGGCCGCCTACCCGGACCTCGTCCCCGCAGGTGAGGCCGCGGCGTGGTGGCGCGAGTTCGAGGACGTCGTCGGCCGGCAGTTCCACCCCGACGGCGTGCCCGCCGAGCAGGCCACGGGCTACGGGCTGCTCGTCCTCGAGTGGGTGGCGATCTGCCTGCGCGCCGGCGCCCCCGGCGGCTCCTCCCTGGCGGCCGGGGTCCGGGAGCGGGTGCAGGCGGGCGCGCGCTTCCTCGCCACGGTGGTCGACCGGGGCGGGAACGTCGTCCGCATCGGGGACGACGACGACACGCGCCTGCTCACCGCCGCGCGCCCGCACGCCGACCACCCCCGCGCCGTCCTGGACCTGCTGGCGCGGAGCCTCCCCGGACCGCCGGCCGCCCCCGCCCGCGGGCTGTCCACGTTCGCCGACGGCGGCTACACGGTCTGGCGCTCGGCGCCGGGGCCGGACGAGGTCCTGTGGGTCCTCGACCACGGGCCGCTCGGCATGGGCGACCTGGCGGCGCACGCGCACGCCGACACCCTCAGCGTCCACCTGCACCACGCCGGCCGGCCGGTGCTCGTGGACGCGGGCACCTACCTCTACGCCGGGCCGGGTTCGTGGCGCTCCGACCTCCGCAGCACGCGGGTGCACAACACGCTCACCGTGGCGGGCGCCGACTCCAGCGAGATGGCCGGTCCCTTCAACTGGCGGCGGTCGCGACGGGCGCGCGGCCGGCTGCTCACCGCCCGGTCGTCGTCGTGCGGCTGGAAGGTCGAGGCCGAGCACGACGGCTACCTCCGGGACCACGGCGTGCTGCACCACCGGACTCTCGCCGGCGACGCCGCGGGGCGGTTCCGGCTGACCGACCGGCTGGAGGGCGCGCGGCGCCTGCCCGTCACCTGGTCCCTCCTGGCCGCCCCGCACCTGGACGTGACGGAGACGCCGGAGGGGTGGCTCCTCTGCGACACCGGCACGCCGGTCCTCCGGATCGACGTGCCCGACGGCTGGCGCAGGTCCGTGCGGTATGGGTCGCCGGAGGGCGGCGAGGGCTGGTGCAGCCCCGCGTTCGGCCGCCTGCTGCCCGCCGCCCAGATGCTCCTGAGCGGATGGCTCGGAGGCTCGGACGTGCTCGACGTCGGCATCACCCTGGTGGCCCCCGCACGGCGGCCTCCGGACCGGACGGAGGTTGACCAGTGAGGATCGCAGTCATCGGACTCGGGTACGTCGGGTCGGTCGCGGGCGCGTGCCTGGCGGAGCTCGGCCACGACGTGACCTTCGTGGAGGTCAACGCCGTCAAGGTCGAGCAGCTCAACGCCGGCTTCAGCCCGGTCGTCGAGGCGGGGCTCCCCGAGCTCATCCGGGACGGCTGCGACGCGGGCAGGATCCGCGCGACCGCCGACCTCGGCGACGCGGTGACGGCCGCCGACGTCAGCCTGATCTGCGTCGGGACGCCGACCGGGCCCACCGGCGACGCGCACCTGCAGGACCTGGAGAAGGTGGCCGCGCAGATCGGGCACGCCCTCGCCGCGCGGCCGGGGTGGCAGCTGGTGGTCCTCACCTCGACGGTGCCACCGGGCACCACCGAGGGGCTGGTCGTCCCGATCCTGGAGCGCGAGTCCGGCAAGGTCTGCGGCGTCGACTTCGGCGTGGCCTTCTCGCCGGAGTTCCTGCGGGAGGGCGCGGCCGTCACTGACTTCCGGCAGCCGGAGATGACCGTGCTGGGCGCCAGCGACCCGAGGGCGATGACCGCCGTCCGGGAGCTGTACGGCGCCTTCGGGGGACGGGTGTTCGAGACGGGCATCCCGGCGGCCGAGACGGTCAAGCTGGCGGCCAACGCCTGGCACGCGCTCAAGGTCACCTTCGCCAACGAGATGGGCCGGTTCTGCTCCTCCGAGGGCGTGGACAGCCGCGCGGTGATGACGCTGCTCCAGCAGGACCGGAAGCTCAACGTGTCCGCGGCCTACCTGAACCCCGGCTACGCGTTCGGCGGCTCCTGCCTCCCCAAGGACCTCCGCACCCTGACCTACCGGGCGCGGGTGCACGGCGTGGAGCTCCCCGTGCTCGAGAACGTCCTGCGGAGCAACCGCGCGCAGGTCGAGTTCGCGCTCGCCAAGGTGGAGAGGTACGGCGGCCACCGCGTCGCCGTCCTCGGGCTGGCGTTCAAGCACGGCACCGACGACCTGCGCGAGAGCCCGATCCTGGAGCTGGTCGAGCGCCTCCTGGGCAAGGGCCACGAGGTCGCCGTCCACGACGAGAGCGTCTCGGTGCCCCGGCTGGTCGGCGCGAACCGCGAGCACGTGCTGCGCGCGATCCCGCACATCGCCTGCCTCCTGCAGCCGGACCTCGACGACGTGCTGCGGGGAGCCGACGTCGTCGTGATCGGGCAGGGGAACCCGGCGTACCGCGACGTCGTCGACCGGCTCGGGCCCGGCCAGCGGCTGCTCGACCTCAGCGGGGTCGCCGCCGGCAGCAGGGACGGTCACCCGGAGTACGAGGGCCTGGCGTGGTGAGGAGGGCGCCGTCCGGGCGGCCGGGGGTGCTCGTCCTCGTGCAGAACCTGCCCGTGCCGTTCGACCGCCGGGTGTGGCAGGAGGCCTGCGCGCTCCGGGACGCCGGCTACGACGTCACGGTCGTCTGCCCCCGCACCGAGCAGCACCCCGCCGCGCGGGAGGAGCTCGACGGCGTGCACATCCACCGGTACCGGCCGTGGATGGAGGCCCGCACGCTGCCCGGCTTCCTCGTCGAGTACGCGATCGCCCTCCGCGCCATGGCCTGGCGCGCGTGGCGGGTGAGCGGGCGGCGGCGGATCGACGTCGTCCAGGCCTGCAACCCCCCGGACCTGCTCTTCCTCGTCGCGCTGCCGCTCGTCCTCTTCCGCGGCGCCCGCTTGGTGTTCGACCACCACGACGCCTCGCCCGAGCTCCTGGTCGCGAAGGGGAGCGCGCCCGGGAGCCGGGTGGTGGCGCTGGCGCGGCTCCTCGAACGGCTGACCTTCGGCTGCGCGGTCGCCTCCATCGCGACGAACGAGAGCTACCGGCGGATCGCGATCGAGCGGGGCGGGATGGCGCCCGAGGACACCTTCGTCGTCCGCTCCGGCCCCGCGCGGGGGTTCGACCCCGTGCCGCCCGACCCGGCGATGAAGGCCGGGCGGCGGTACCTCGTCGGCTACGTCGGCGTCATGGGGGTCCAGGAGGGGCTCCAGTACCTGCTCGACGCCGCGGAGGTCGTCGTCCGGAAGCTCGGGCGCGACGACGTCACCTTCGCCCTCGCCGGCGGCGGCCCCGAGGCCGCGCGGCTCCGGGCGCGGGTGGAGGAGATGGGGTTGTCGGACCACGTGCGGTTCCTGGGCCGGATCTCCGACGAGGAGCTGGTGCGGCTGCTGTCCACGGCGGACGTCTGCGTGAACCCGGACGAGGTCAACGTCCTCAACGACATCTCCACGATGAACAAGATCGTGGAGTACATGGCGCTCGGCCGCCCCATCGTGCAGTTCGAGAACAAGGAGGGGCGGAACTCGGCCGGGTCCTCCTCGCTCTACGCCGCGCCCAACGACGCGACGTCCCTGGCCGAGGAGATCTGCCGGCTCCTCGACGACGCCGAGCTGCGCCGGACGATGGGGGAGGCGGGCCGGGCGCGCTACCGGGACGAGCTGGCCTGGTCGCGCCAGGTCCCCCAGCTGCTGGGCGCCTACGAACAGGCCCTCGCGAAGCGGCCCGGGGACGTGAACGTCCGGCGGCTCCGCTGGTGGCGGCGTCCCCGCCCGGTCGCCGCGCCGCTGGGCGCCGTGCCGCAGGAGGGCTGACCGTGTGCGGCATCGTCGGCATGCGCCGGTTCGACGGGGGCGACCCGGACGTCGAGGTGCTGCGCGACATGGCCTCGGCACTCCGCCACCGCGGCCCCGACGGCGAGGGCTTCCTGGTCCGCGGGGGCGTCGGCCTCGGGCACCGGCGGCTGTCCATCATCGACCTGGAGCACTCGCAGCAGCCGATGAGCAGCGCCGACGGGCGGCTGCACGTCTCGTTCAACGGCGAGATCCTCAACTACCGCCGGCTGCGGGCGGACCTGGACTACCCGTACCGCACCTCCGGTGACACCGAGGTGCTGCTGGCGGCGCACGCCCGGCGCGGGCCGGAGGCCGTGGCGGACCTGGTGGGGCAGTTCGCGTACGCGCTGTACGACGAGGGCAGCGACGACCTCTGGCTGCACCGCGACCGGCTGGGCATCCTCCCGCTGTACTACTACGCCGACAGCTCGGTGTTCCTCTTCGCCAGCGAGACCAAGGCCCTGCTGCGGGGCCTCGGGCGGACCCCCGACCTCGACCTGGACAGCGTCGCCGACTACCTGGCGCGGCGCAGCGTGCCCGCGCCCTGGACCCTGCTGCAGGGCATCCGCAAGGTGGAGCCCGGTACCTCGCTGCGGGTGCACGACCGCGGGGTGGGCGAGGCCCGGCGGTACTGGTCGGTACCGGTCACCCCCCGGCCTCGGCGGATCAGCGACGACCAGGCTGTCGACGCGGTGCGGTCCGCCCTCACCACGGCGGTGGACCGCTGCCTCGTGGCCGACGTCCCGGTCGGCGCCTACCTGAGCGGCGGGCTGGACAGCAGTCTCGTCGTGTCGCTCATGGCGCAGGCCGCCCGCGGCCGGCCGGTGCAGACGTTCGCCGCCGGGTTCGGGGACGCCCGGCACGACGAGCTGCCCTGGGCCCGCACGGTCGCCGCCGCCCTCGGCACGACGCACTCCGAGGTCCGGGTACGCCCGGAGGACTTCCTCCGGCTGTGGGAGCCCCTGACCTGGCACCGCGACGGCCCCGTGTCGGAGGCGTCGGACGTGGCGGTGCACCGGCTGGCCGAGCTGGCCGGGGAGCACGTCAAGGTCGTGCTCTCGGGCGAGGGCGCGGACGAGCTGTTCGCCGGCTACCCCAAGCACCGGTACGCCCGGGCGACCCGGCTGGCGGGCCTGGTCCCGTCCGCGGTCCGCGCCGCGCTGCTGCCCCGGCTGGAGGCCGCGCTGCCCGCGGGGTCGGGCCGGCTCCGCATCGCCGTCCGGGCGATGGGCGAGCGCACCGCCGCGGAGCGGATGGAGGCCTGGTTCGCGCCCTTCCTCCGGGCGGAGCGAAGGCTGCTGCTCGGCAGCGACGCCGGGCACGACCGGCTCGCCGGCTACGCGCCGCCGGGGGACGCGCTCACCCGGATGCTCGCCGGGGATCTCACGGGATGGCTGCCGGACAACCTGCTCGAGCGCGGCGACCGGATGACCATGGCCGCCTCGGTCGAGCTGCGCCCGCCGTTCCTGGACCCGGACGTCGTCGCCCTGGCCTTCTCCCTGCCGTCGCGCACGAAGCTGCGGTCCGGCACGGGCAAGTGGGTGCTGCGGCAGGTCGCCCGCACCCTGCTCCCGCCCGAGGTCGTCGACCGGCCGAAGGTCGGCTTCCGCGTGCCGCTCGACGACTGGTTCCGGACCGGCCTGCGGGACATGGCGCGCGAACGGCTCACCGATCCCGACTCACTCGCCGCGGAGCTCTTCGACCGCGGCGCGGTCCGGCGGCTGCTCGACGAGCACGAGAGCGGACGCCGGAACGAGGAGCTGCGGATCTGGACGCTGCTCTCCCTGGAGGTCTGGAACTCCGTGTGCCGGCGGGGGAGCGGATCGGCGGCCCCCGCCCTGCCCACGGCGGGGAGGGGGCCGCGATGACCGCCGCTCCGCCCCGGGCGGGTCACCCCGGCATCCAGACCTCGCCAGGGGGCGGCGGCGCGGGGGACCAGCTGCCGCCCGGCCTCCTCGTCGCGGGCGTGGCGGCGCTCACCGCCGTCCCGGTGGTCGACGACAAGCTCCAGCTCATCGACATGGTGTGCGTCGCCGCGCTCCCCCTCGTGGCGGGGACCATCGTCCGCAACCGGCTCCTGGTGCTGCTGACCTGGGCGGCCGGGCTCTGGGCGGTCGGCCAGCTGTACAGCGACCGGGCCAACGGCCTCGCGCTCACGGTCAGCCAGCCGGTGGTCGCGGCGGTCACCGTCCTGGCCATCGTGCCGGCGTTCGTCCACGTGTCCGGCGGCGACTTCGCGCGGATGCGCCTCCTCCTGGCCGGCACCGGCCTGGGCCTGGCGATCGGGGTCGCGATCGGCCAGGGCAACGCGGCGCTGACCGACCCGGCCACCTGGAAGTTCGGGCTCAACGTCCCCATCAGCATCGTGCTGCTGGCGCTGACGGACCTCTGGTGGCGGCGCGGCCGGCGGCTCCCGTCGCTGCTGGCCCTGGGCGGGATCTGCGTGCTCGCGTACGTCACCGACCAGCGCTCGCTCGCCGGCGTCGCGGTGGTCACGGCCCTGCTCGTGGCACGCGGACCCAGCCGGCACCGGGTCCGGCGCTCCGCGGTGCTCGTCGGCCTCGTCGTCGTGGTGCTGGCCGGCGGCCTGTTCGTCCAGGCGGCGGCCTCCGGGCTCCTGGGCGAGCGCACGACCGCCCAGGTGGCGCAGTTCGGCTCGAGCCCGGGAACGCTGCTGGTGAACATCCGGCCGGAGCCGTTCCAGCAGGCCTACCTCGTCGCGCAGCGGCCCTGGACGGGCTGGGGGTCCGCGCCCCGCATGGACGGGGAGACCTACGCGGAGTCCAAGCAGCTGCTGCTCGACCTCGGCCTGGTCCGCCGGGACATCGACGACGTCTGGAGGTACAGCGAGGTGCCCGGCGTCGCGGCGCACTCGGCGCTGATGGACAGCCTCGGCCGCGCCGGCGTCTGGGCCGTGCCGTTCTGGCTCCTGGTGCTGTGCCTCGCGGGCCGCGCCGGTGCCGTGGCGGTCGGGGCGAGGTCCAGCCCGCTGGTGGTGCTCTGGACGATCCTCCTGTTCTGGGACGCCCTCTTCTCGCCGATGACCGGCCTGTTTCACGTCAGCCTCGCGGCCTACCTGGCCCTCGCCGTGACGACGCTGCAGCCCGTGCGGACGACGGGCTGACCGCCGTGGCAGGACGAGCACCCTCCTCCCTGGCCGTCGTCGTCCCCTGCCTCAGCGGTGCGGGCGCGCAGCGGGTGGCCGAGACCCTCGCCCGGGAGTTCGCCCGCACCACGCGGGTGACAGTGGTGACCGTCGAGCCCCGGCTGACCAGGGCGGAGCTCGCCGGCCGGGACGAGCTGCCGTGGGCCGACCGGATCCCGCCCGGCTGCCGGCACGTGCACCTGCCCTCGACCGGGTCCGGGCTGCGCCGGTTCGGCCAGGTGGTCGCCGGGTTCGCCGCCCTGGCCCGCCGGGAGCGGTTCGACGCCGTCTACTCCTTCCTCACCTGGACCAACGTCGTCGTCAGCGCGGCCCGCGCTGCCGGAGGCGGCTACCTGCACGTGGCGAGCGAGCACGCCATGGCCGAGAGCCTGCGCAGCGACGGCGCCGGGCTCTCGCTGCTCGCCAGGACGCTGCCGGTGGTCTACCGCCGGCCGGACCGGATCGTCGTCGTCTCCGACGCCGCGGCGCGCAGCCTGGGGGAGGAGGGGCTGTTGCCGCACCCGGAGCGGGTGGTCACGATCCCGAACCCGGTGGACGCCGCCGAGGTGCGGCGGCTGGCCGGGGCGACGCCGGATCCCGGGGCGTCGCGGACGGCGGGGGAGCGGGTGCTGCTGTGCGTCGCGCGCCTGCACGCGCAGAAGGACCACCTGACCCTGCTGCGTGCGCTGCGCGCGCTGCCGGACCCCTTCGTCCTGCGGCTCGTCGGTGAGGGCCCGCTCAGGCCGGAGCTGGAGACCGCCGTCGCGGGGATGGGCCTGACCGGCCGGGTGACGTTCACCGGTCAGCTGGCGAACCCCTATCCGCTCATGCGGCAGGCCGATGTCGTCGTGCTCCCCTCCCGGGAGGAGGGCTTCGGCCTGGTCGCCGTCGAGGCCGCGGTCCTCGGCGTCCCCTTCGTCGGCTCCGCCACGGGAGGGCTGGCCGAGGTCTGCGCCGCTCTCGGCCACCGGACGTTCCTGCCCGGCGACGCCGAGGCGCTGGCCGCGGTGATCGAGGAGGCGGCCGCCGTGCCGGTACCGCCGGGGACGGCGGAGCTGGCCGCCGCCCTGTTCGACCCGGCGGAGGTCGCGGCGAGGTACCTGGCGCTGGCCGACGGCGGCTGACGCCGCCCCCGTCGCTCAGGGAGCCGGGGAGGCCTCGGGCCGCCGGACCGTCCGGACCGCGAGCCACTTCAGGGCCGGCCGGCCGTGGGTCCAGTACAGCGACTCCGGCAGGCTCCGCGGGCCCCGGTAGGCGCGCAGCCCGATCCGGGGCCGGACGGTGTCGGCGAACCGCATCTTGAACGGGTCCGGAGCGCCCAGGAGGTCGCAGCCGCTCAGGCCCTCCTCGACGGAGAGCCGCAGGATCTCGCCGAGGAGGTAGGTCCCCGGCGAGTGCTCCGCGAGCCGCTCGTCGTACCCGGTCTTCATCAGGTGGGCGACGTTCCCGACCACGCAGCCGAAGCTCCCGACGACCGGCCGGCCGTCCAGCTCGAGCAGGTGCAGCCGCAACAGGCCCTGCTCACCGGCACGGGCGGCGAACCCGCGGTACAGCCGTTCCAGGCACGGATTGCTGAGGACGGCAGTCCCGGCGCGGGTCTTCCAGCCGCTGGCCTCCAGCGCCAGCATCGCGTCGAGCGCCGCGGGGAGCTCGGGCCCGCCCCGGACGACCCGCAGCCGCAGCCGGCCCAGGCCCTCCAGCCGCCGGCCGGACTGGCGGAGCTGGCGCCGGAGCCGGCTGCCGAACGACGACATCAGCTCGTCGACCGTCGACGGCAGCGTGACGTAGGGGCTCCTCGAGCCGTTCGTCCGGACGACGCGGTAGCCGGCAGCGGCCAGCTCCTCGTGCGCCGGCGTGGTGCCGGTGCCGTCCGGGTCCAGCAGGCACTCCAGGCGGATGCGGGGGACGCCGGACCAGGCGAGGGCCTGCCACGCCAGGCGCTCGTCCCCGGGGGAGGACGCGACCGCGCCCCACGCGCCGCTCTCCTGGTTGGCCATCGCCGCCCAGGCGCCGCCCGGCATCCGGCGGCACGGCAGCCCGGCGACGAGGGTGCCGTGCCGGTCCCGGACGGCCAGCACGGCCGCCCGCCCGCGTCCGTAGGCCTCCCGCCACGAGGACAGCCAGGCGGTCGTCGTGAACGGGCTGTCGGCGAGCGCGTCCCACTCCGGGGCGATCGCCCGCAGCTCCGCCACGGTCGTGAGGACCGAGACGTGCGTGCCTCCTCCGACGGTCCCCGGATCCGCCGGCGGAGCGGGACGTGCGGACAGGAGTCGCTGGGTCATGGCGCTGCCTCCCGGGTGGGACGGAGCCGTTCAGTGGCCTCCCGGAGCCGCTGCTTCGTCTCCGGTGACGTGTGGTTGGCCACGACCCGGCGGAGCCGGTACGGGGCCTGGCGGAGCCGCACGTAGGGATACCTCCGCGTCCGCGGCAGCAGGTCGACGCGGACCAGGTGGTCCTCCCCGGTCGCCATCCGCGCCTTGTACGGCTGCACGCCGGGGCCGAGCGAGATCTTCCGGCAGCCGAACTCGGGGGCCCGCAGCACCGCCTCCACGAGCAGCAGCAGGGACGGGGACAGCGGCGCCCACGCCTCGTCGAACCCGCCCAGCCAGTAGTGCATCTCCTCGCCCGCGGCCACGAACAGCGCCGCGGCCACGGTGTCGCCGTCCGCCGTCGCCGTCCACACCTGCAGCCGGGCCGGTCCGAGTTCCTCGACCGCGCGCTCCAGCATCAGCGGCAGGGAGCCGTGCAGGGCCTGCGAGCCGCCGCGGGTCGCCCAGCGGCCGTGGTGGAGGCGGGCGAACTCGGCGAGGCCGGCGAGGGCGTCGTCGTGGGTGCGGGCCACCTCCAGGCGTCCACCGAGCTTGCCGAACTCGCGTTGGCGCCGGCGCACCTGCTGGCGGAAGTTCCGGCTGCGCCCCTCGAACCACTCCTCCGGCCCGCCGGGCGGGAGGTCCACGCACGGGGCGCCCACGGCGGAGACCGCGGCCAGGTGCGGCCGCCGTCCGGGCCAGGTCTCCCGGAGCAGGTCCGGCCACGGGCTGTCGGCGGGGACGTTCTCCAGCGAGAGCATGTCGACGTCCCGGTCGGCGAGCGCGGACGCCACCGCAGCCGCGACGTCCCGCCGCCGGGCGGCCGTCGCCAGCGGCTCGGTGTAGGACGCGTCGACGTCGGCGACGAGCCGCGCGGTCGTCAGGCCGGAACCCGTCCGGCCGACGTAGCAGGGCGCCAGGCCGACCAGGGCCGGACCCTCGTGGACGGTCACCACGGCCAGCTCGCTGCCGGGGGGACGGGCGGATCGCCACCACGGCAGCGCCCACCCCGGGGCGCTGTACGGGCGTCCCGCGGCCACGGCGAGGGCGTCCCAGCCCTCGCGCTCGTGCTCGAGCGCCGCCCCGTCGGCCAGCCCGTCCCGGTCCGTGGTGAACAGGACGATCGCCACGTCCTGCCCGTCGTCGCCGACCTCGGCGCCGAGCGCGGCCGCGCGCGTGGGG
>JBEPZM010000017.1:0-22453 GCA_041640835.1 Blastococcus sp. | reverse complement strand
GGGAGACCCGGCCCGTGCCGCCCGAGTCCGCCGACGACGCCTACGCGGAGGCCGGCGACTGGCTGGCCGGGGTGCGCTCCGGCGCGGTCTAGGCCGCCCGGCGCGCGGCGCCGCTACGCTCCGCCGCCGTGATGCCCGCGACGCCGCTGGACCGGCGCCCCGACGAGCCCGCCACCGCGTCCCGCCGGGCCACGGCGCTGGAGCTCGGGATCCTGCAGGGCGCCTACCTGCTGTTCCTGCTGCCGTGGTTCTTCCTCGCCGTCGGCGGGACGATGGGCCTGGCGAACTGGGACTCGATCGCCGCCGTCTTCGTGATCCTGGCGTGGTGGGTCTACCCGGTGGTCGCCCTCGGCACGACGGTCGCCGCGTGGGTGCTGTTCGGCAACCGGCTGCTCGGCGCCGCCCGCTGGGTGAACCGCGCCCCGCTGGCGTGGGTGCTGGTCGGGGTCGCGCTGATCGGCTGGATCGCCGTCGCCGGCTGACGCTTGGCTCCCTTCCGAGTTGATCATCGTCTCCGTGCACGTGACACGGTCGGGCACGCCGTCGGCCCCGGCACGCAGACGATGATCAACTGCGGCTAGACGCGCTCCAGCTCGCGCTCGGGCTCGGGCTCGGTCGCGCCCTTTGCCAGCGCGCTGGGCCACCAGACCTTGTCGCCGATCAGGTGGACCGCGGCCGGCACCAGCAGGGTGCGGACGACGAAGGTGTCCAGCAGGACGCCGAAGCCGACCAGGAACCCGAGCTGGATCAGGATGACCAGCGGCAGCACGGTGAGCGCGCCGAAGGTGGCCGCGAGCACCAGGCCGGCGCTGGTGATCACCCCGCCGGTCACCGCCAGCGCGCGCAGCACGCCGTCCCGGGTGCCGTGCCGCATCGACTCCTCGCGGGCGCGGGTCATCAGGAAGATGTTGTAGTCGATCCCCAGCGCCACCAGGAACACGAAGCCGATCAGCAGCACCTGCGGATCGCTGCCCGGGAACGAGAACAGGTGCTCGAAGGCGAGCGCCGCGACGCCGACCGTCGCCGCCGTGCTGAGCGCGACGGTGCCGACCAGCAGCAGCGGCGCCACGACCGCGCGCAGCAGCAGGGCCAGCACGACGGTGATCACCAGCAGCACCAGCGGGACGATCACCAGCAGATCGCGGGCCGCGGTCTCCTGGGTGTCGAGGTCCTGCGCAGACGCGCCGCCGACCAGGGCGTCGGGGTCGACGTCGCTGACCGCCGTCCGCAGCTCGGAGACGGTGCTCTGCGCGGCCTCGCTGTCGGGGGCGTCGTCCAGGGTGGCCTCGAGGCGGACCAGGCCGTCGACCTCGAGCGGCTCGCCGGCGGCGGCTCCGGGCGGGCCGGCCGGCTCACCGGTGAACGGCTCGACCTCGGCGACGCCGTCGGTCGCGGCCGCGGCGTCCGCGACCTCCTGCCAGTTGTCGGCCGGCGTGATGATGACGGCGGGGCTGGCGGCGCCGGCCTCGTAGTGGCGGGCGATGGCCTCCTGGCCGTCGCCGGACTCGGAGCCGCCCCGCACGGCTTGCGACAGCGGGATGCCGTCGGAGTCGAAGGTGGGCACGAAGAGCGCGAGGACGACGAGCGCGCCGACGCTGCCGAGCAGGTACCGGGTCGGACGGCGGCCGACCGACGTGGAGATCCGCTCCCAGCCCTTGCCGTGCGCGTGCTCCTCGCCGTACTTCGGGCGGAACGGCCAGAAGGCGGCCCGGCCGAACAGCACGAGCACCGCGGGCAGGAAGGTGAGCGCGGCGAGCATGGCGAAGGCGATGCAGACCGCGGAGATCGGGCCGAGGCCGCGGTTGGAGCCGAGGTCGGAGAAGAGCAGGCAGAGGACGCCGAGGATGACCGTGCCGCCCGAGGCCAGGATCGGCTCCCACGACTGCTTCAGCGCCACCCGCATCGCGGTGTACTTAGACTGCTCCTGGCGGAGCTCCTCGCGGTACCGGGCGACCAGCAGCAGGCCGTAGTCGGTCGCCGCGCCCACCACCAGGATCGAGGCGATGCCCTGGCTCTGGCCGTTGACCGCGATCCAGCCCTGCTTCGCGAGGAAGTAGGCGACCGCGAGGGAGACGACCAGCGCCATGCCGGCGGTGCCGATGACGAGGAACGGCAGCAGCGGACTGCGGTAGACGACCAGCAGGATCAGCAGGACGACGCCGAACGCCGCGAGCAGCAGCAGGCCGTCGATGCCGGAGAAGCCCTCGGAGAAGTCGGAGAAGATCGCGCCGGGGCCGGTGACGAAGGCGGTGGTGCCGTCGATGCCGTCCAGGCCGCGCAGGTCGGCGATGACCTCGTTCAGCGTGTCGCCCAGGTCGGGATCGAAGGGCAGCACCGCCTGCACGGCCTCGCCGTCCTCGGACGGGATGAGGGGGGAGGCCTCGCCCTTGAGCGCGCCGGCGTCCTCGGCGATGGTGATCGACTGGTCTAGCCGGTCCTGCGCCTCGGCCTGCACAGCCGGGTCGAGGGGGCCGTCCTCGCTCTCCCAGAGCAGGATCACCGGCAGCGTGCGCTCGCTCTGGAACTCCCGGCTCAGCTCGGTGACCTGGGTGGACTCGGCGCTGTCGGGGAGGAAGGCGGCGGAGTCGTTCTCCGAGACCTCGGCCAGCTTGCCGCTGAACGAGCCCAGCTGGCCGGCCAGGACCAGCCAGGCGATGGCGACGAGGGCCGGGATCAGCCAGCGGAGGATGCGGGTGCGGCGAGGCATGATGTCCCTTGATGGTCGATTATCTCGATCGTCGAGAGATTATCGCGGACCGGGACGACGTGCGAGCGGGAGGTGCTGGGTGGACGACGAGGCGACCCGTGCCCGCCAGGAGCTGGGCCTCCTGCTGCGCCGGCTGAACGTCGAGCTGGACGCGGTCGGTCAGCGGTTCGCCGACGTGCACGGGCTCAACCGCACCGACGTCCGGGCGCTGGTCGCGATCATGGACGCCGCCCGCCGGGGGGAGGCGCTGACGGCCGGCCGACTGGGCGAGGCGGTCGACCTCCGCTCGGCGTCGGTGACGGCGCTGGTCGACCGGCTGGAGCGGGTGGGCCACGTCCGGCGGGTGCGCGATCCCGAGGACCGGCGGCGCGTGGGCCTGGAGATGTCCCCGACCGCGATGACCGCCGGTGCCGAGCACTTCGGCGGGCTCGCACGTGACCTGGTGGGCGCGATGGAGGGCTACAGCGACGAGGAGCTGGCCGTCGTCCGCCGCTGGCTCGAGGACATGACCGCGGTCATCACCCGTCACGCCCGCGCCGAGCCGCCCCCGCCCGGGGGTCAGAGGTAGAGGCCGGTCGATTCCTCGATGCGCTCGGCGGCGACGGCGTGCACGTCGCGCTCGCGCAGGATGATCAGGTCCTCGCCGTGCACCTCGACCTCGTGCTGGTCCTCGGGGGAGAAGAGCACCTGGTCGCCGACCTTCACCTGGCGCACGCTCGGGCCCACGGCCTTGGCCTCGCCCCACATCAGCCGCTTGGCCACCTGGGCGGTCGCGGGGATGAGGATGCCGCCGCTGGACCGCCGGTCGCCGTCCTCCTTGCGGAGCGCGACCAGGATGCGGTCGTGCAGCATCTTGATCGGCAGCTTGCCGGCGGCGGCGATGTTGTCGGGCACGTCCCGGAACGCTACCGGCCGCACCTGACCGGACTTCCTGCACCGAAGGTCCCGGACTTCCTGCACCGAAAGTCCGCGGGTGCACGGTCAGCCCCAGCCGAGCTCGTGCAGCCGCTCCTCCTCGATGCCGAAGTGGTGCGCGATCTCGTGGACGACGGTGATCGTGACCTCCTCGACGATCTCCTCGGCCGTCTCGCAGATGTCGCAGATCGCCTCGCGGTAGATCATGATCCGGTCCGGCAGCGCCCCGCCGTACTCCCAGCCGCGCTCGGTGAGCGCGAACCCCTCGTAGATCCCGAGCAGGTCCGGTTCCTCGGGGTTCCGGTCCTCGACCAGGACGACGACGTTGTCCATCAGTGCCAGCAGGTCGGGCGGCACCTCGTCGAGCGCGTCGGCGACCAGCGCCTCGAAGACCGGGAGCGGGAGCGGCTTCACCAGCTGGTCGGCAGCGGGCGGCCCTCCTCGTAGCCGGCCGCGCTCTGCACCCCCAGCACCGCGCGCTCGTGCAGCTCGTCCACCGTGCGGGCGCCCGCGTAGGTGCAGGAGGACCGCACGCCGGCGACGATCTGGTCGATCAGGTCCTCCACGCCCGGGCGGGCCGGGTCCAGGTACATCCGGGACGACGAGATGCCCTCCTCGAACAGGCCCGCCCGCGCCCGCTCGAACCCGCTCTGCGTTGCCGTCCGCGCCTTGACCGCGCGCGCCGACGCCATGCCGAACGACTCCTTGTAGAGCCGGCCCGAGCCGTCGTCGTGGATGTCGCCGGCGGACTCGTAGGTGCCGGCGAACCAGGAGCCGACCATCACGTTCGCCGCACCGGCAGCCAGGGCGAGGGCGATGTCGCGCGGGTGCCGGACGCCGCCGTCGGCCCACACGTGCTTGCCCAGCGAGCGGGCCTCGTCGGCGCACTCCTCGACGGCGGAGAACTGGGGCCGGCCGACGCCGGTCATCATCCGGGTGGTGCACATGGCGCCCGGGCCCACGCCGACCTTGACGACGTCGGCGCCGGCCTCGATCAGGTCGCGGGTGCCCTGCGCCGTCACCACGTTGCCGGCGACGACCGGCACCGAGCCGGCCACCGAGCGCACCGCGCGCAGCGCCTCGATCGCCTTCTCCTGGTGCCCGTGCGCGGTGTCGACGACGAGCACGTCCACGCCCGCCGCCAGCAGGGCCGACGCCTTGCCGGCGACGTCGCCGTTGATGCCCACGGCGGCCGAGGTGAGCAGGTGCCCGTCCGCGTTGACCGCCGGGGTGTAGATCGCCGAGCGCAGCGCGCCCTTCCTCGTGACGACGCCGACCAGCCGGTCGCCCTCGACCACGGGCGCCGCGCTCACCCGCTCGCCGGAGAGGACGTCGAAGATCTTGGGCAGGTCGGTGCCCGCCGGGATGGTGAGCGGCTCGCGAGTCATCACCTCGGACAGCTGGGTGAACCGGTCCACGCCCTGGCACTGCCCGTCGGTGACGACGCCGACCGGCGAGCCGTCCTCGACCACCACGACGATCCCGTGCGCGCGCTTGGTCAGCAGCGACAGCGCCTCGCCCACCGTGGAATGGGGGGAGAGGGTGATCGGGGTGTCGTAGATCGGGTGCCGCTGCTTGACCCAGGAGACGACCTCGGCGACGACGTCGACCGGGATGTCCTGCGGCAGCACGGCGAGGCCGCCCCGGCGCGCCGCGGTCTCGGCCATGCGGCGGCCGGAGATCGCCGTCATGTTGGCGACCACCACCGGGATGGTCGTGCCCACGCGGTCCGGCGTGGTCAGGTCCACCTCGAGCCGGGAGCCCACCGTCGAGTGGTTGGGCACCATGAAGACGTCGGCGTAGGTGAGGTCGTGGTCGGGCCGCTGCAGGAAGCGCATGGCGCCCATTGTCCCCGAACAGCGGTCCGGGGGATGCCGGTGCAGGCCCATCGGACGCCGGGATGCCTATCGGAGACGCGCTCTTCGGCAACTCTGCCCCTCGAAGGATTCGTACGCAACGTATTCGACGCGCTACGTTGCGTTCCGACAGGCCCTACGCTGCGGGCCGCCGACGAGAACGCCCTCGTCGGAACCCCGATCGGACGGTGGTGGCGCCATGGCGCTCGCGCGCAGGTCCGGACGACGAGCACGGGCTGCCGGCGTGACGGGCCGCCGCACCCGGGCCGCGGGCGCGCTGCTGGCCGGGAGCCTCGCCCTCGGCCTGGCCGCCTGCAGCACCCCCGCTACGTCCGCTACGTCCGGTGCGTCGAGCGAGCTGGGCTTCACCCCGGTACCCACCGGCGGCACGTCCTGGGCTCCGGCACCGGCCGACCTCGGCGATGGACGCAGCGCGGTGGCCCAGACCGTCGGCGGCGAGTACCGGCTGCACACCGCCGACGGCGATGTGACCTTCCTGCCCGGGGTCAACCTCGGGGCGACCACCCCCGGATACCAGCCCGGCGAGCTGTCGATCGACGCCGACACCTACCGCCGCTGGTTCACCCTCATGGGCCAGATGGGCATCCGGGTGGTCCGCATCTACACCATCCACCCGCCGGCGTTCTACACCGAGCTGAGCCGCTACAACCTGGCGCACCCCGACGCGCCGCTGTACCTGATGGCCGGGGTGTACCTGCCGGACGAGTCCTACGTCGACACGCAGGACCTCTACGACGCCGCACCCACGGCCGCCTTCGACGCCGAGCTCGTCGACGCGGTCGCCGCGGTGCACGGCGACTTCACCCGCCCGGACACCCCCGGTCGCGCCGAGGGCACGTGGACCGCGGACGTGTCCCCGTGGACCGTGGGCTGGATCGCCGGCGTGGAGTGGGACGCGACCGCCACCTCGGTCTCCGATGCCCGCAACGGAACCGCTCCGGCCGTCGCCGGGCAGTTCTTCACCAGCACCGTCGATGCGACGCCCACCGAGCGGTGGATCGCCGCCCGCATGGAGACCCTCGCCACCGAGCTGCACGGCCGCGGCGCGCTGGCGCCGCTGGCGTTCACCAACTGGCCCACCACCGACCCGCTGCGCCACCCCGACGAGCCGCTGACCGATGAGGACCTGTCCGACGTCGACGCCAACCACGTCCAGCCGACGGCTGCGTGGCGGGGCGGCTACTTCGCCAGCTACCACGCCTACCCGTACTACCCCGACTTCCTGCGTCACGAGCCGGCACTGAATGCCCCCGACGCCGATGGCGCCGTGGACGCCTACGCCGCCTACCTGCGGTCGCTGCGGGACCACCACGCCGGGATGCCGGTGATGATCTCGGAGTTCGGCGTGCCCTCGGCTCTCGGGTCGGCGCACACCGGCACGAACGGCCGGCACCAGGGCGACCACTCCGAGCAGGAGGCGCTCGCCATGGACGCCGCCATGCTGCACACCATCCACGACCTCGGTCTGGCCGGCGGCCTGCTGTTCGCGTGGGCCGACGAATGGTTCAAGTTCACCTGGAACACCCTGCCCCGGCAGCTGCCCGCCGACCGACGGCAGCTGTGGCACGACCCGCTGACCAACGAGCAGTGGTTCGGAGTGCTGGCCCAGGACCCGCTGTCCGCTCCCGACAGCGTGCCGCAGAGCCTCACCGGCGACGGAGCCCAGCTGACCGTCTCCCACGACCCGGCGTGGGTCACCCTGGCGCTGACGCTGCCGACCACCCCGACCGCCCCGGTCACGCTGGCGTTCGACGTCGTCGACGGCGGCGCCGGCGAGCTGCCCGGCGACCCGGCCGATGCTGTCGACGACGCCACAGCCGACTACGCGGTGGTCATCGACCCGGCGACCGACAGCGGGCAGATGTACACCCGTCGCGCGCTGGACCCGGTGCTGCTCGACTTCGGCCCCGACCAGCTGCCCGACCGGGGCACCGCGGCCTGGGTGCCCTCGCAGCTGAGCACCAACCGGCCGCTGACGGTGCCCACCACCGGCGTCGAGCTCCCCGCGGAGCTGTTCGACGTGGGCGCTCTGCGTTCCGGCCCGACGGACCCGCAGGCGTCCGGCTACGACAGCCGCAACACCGTCACCGTCTCCGGGCGCACCCTCACGCTCCGCCTGCCGTGGGCGCTGCTGGGCATGGCCGATCCGTCCAGCCTGCAGGCGCTGCTGCCCGCGACAGGCCCGGGCCAGGAAGCCGCGACGGTGACCGTTCCCGGCATCGGCATCGCGGTGGCCACCGCGGGGAAGCGCACCGACCTGGGCCTGTTCACCTGGTCCGGCTGGAACCGGGTCTACCACGCCGAGCGGGTCAAGGCCGGGGTGCAGACGTGGGTGGACGCGCTGGAGGCCGTCGGCCGCCGCTGACATCGGCCGGGAGGCGGGTCAGGAGCGCGCGGGCACCAGCTCGGCGGGCGCGGGGTCCCCGGAGAAGCCGACCCGCGGCATCGCCGTCCACACCGGCGCCCGGCGGGTCAGCGCGGCCACCAGGCCGCGCAGCCGGAACCAGGCGTGTGCCTGCCGGTAGCCGACGTTCTCCACCACTGCGGCCAGGACGAGGGCCAGCAGATCCCGACCACGCCGGTAGCGGCGGTAGGTCAGCACCTCGACGGCGATGGCGGTGGTGGACAGCAGGGTGCCGACGGCGAGCGCCAGGCCGACCATGACGGCGGCGGTCCCGAGGTCCAGGATGCCGAGTCCGGCGGCCAGGGCGACGCTGGCCAGCCCGAAGACCTCCACGACCGGGCCGAGCAGCTCGAAGACCAGGAAGAACGGCAGTGCCATCGTGCCGACGGCCCCGAAACGCGGGTTGCCGATCATCCGGCGGTGCTTCCACAGCAGCTGCGCGAGGCCGTGCGACCAGCGCCGGCGCTGACGGCCCAGCACGCGCAGCGTCTCGGGCACCTCGGTCCAGCACACCGGCTCGGGGACGAAGACGACGCGGTGCGGCGCCCCGGCTCGCTGCTGGTGGGCCAGCATGCTCACGACCAGGTCGGCGTCCTCGCCCAGTGACCGGTGGTCGAGTCCGCCGATCTCCACCACCAGGTCGCGGCGGAACAGACCGAAGGCGCCGGAGATGATGAGCAGGGCGTTGGCGTCGGCCCAGCCGGTCCGGCCGAGCAGGAACGAGCGCAGGTACTCGACGGCCTGGATCCGGACCAACCAGTTCGTCGACAGGCGGGGCTCGACCACGGTCCCGCGGTCGGTCACCGCGCCGTTGGCAGCGCGGATCACGCCGCCGGCGGCGATCACGTTGTCCGGGTCCTCCACGAACGGCCGGGCGACCCGCAGGAGGGCGTCCTCCTCCAGCAGTGAATCGGCGTCGAGCATGCACACCAACGGGTGGCGGGCGAGGTTCAGGGCCGCGTTCAGGGCATCGGACTTCTGCCCGACGCTGGTCTTGCGGATGACCAGCAGCGGGTCGCCGGTCGTCGCCCGGTGCACGGACAGGATCTCGCCGCGCACCGGCAGCGACGCGGTGCGCCGGGGGTTGATCTCGGTGAGCCGGTAGCGCTCGGCCACCAGGTCGAAGGTGCGGTCGGTGGACCCGTCGTCGACGAGCACGACCTCCAGGGAGGGGTACCGCTGGCCCAGGGCGGCCCGCAGGGTGTCGAGGATGCCGGCCTCCTCGTCGTGCGCCGGGATCAGCAGCGACACGGCGGGGGTGAGCGGACTGGCGAAGATCTCGGCGTGCCCCTCGGCGCCCTTCCAGTGGCGTGCCTCGGCGACCCGGCGGGCACCGAGCAGGACGACGGAGAACATGATCGTGTCCAGCAGCAGGGTGTAGCCGAGCACGGTCCAGCTGGCACCGAGCACGATGTCGGTGAAGAGCTCGTTCATGCCACACCAGCCGGCTGCGGACGGCGCACCGGGCCGTCGAGCTCGTCGAGAGCTGCCTGGGCGTCCGCCGCCGCAGCACCGGGGCCGGCAGCCACCTGCTCGAGGCTGGCCCGCCCCTCCGCACCGAGCGCGGCCAGGGCGTCGGCGCAGGCCGCGCGGACCGTGACGTCGTCGTCGGCCAGCCCGGCGAGCAGGGGGATGGTGGCCGTGGGGTCGCCGATCCGGCCGAGGGCCTCGGCGGCGGTGCGCTGCAGGCGGGGGTCGGTCGAGTTGGTGAGCGCGGAGACCAGAGGCTCGGTGGACGTCGGCGAGCCGATGCGCCCGAGCGCGGCGGCTGCCGTCCGGCGGACACCGCGGTCCTCGCGGGCGTCGCGCACGAGGTCCTCCAGCGCCGGGGCGGCCGAGGGGTCGCCGTGCACGCCGAGCAGTTCGGCGACCAGCGCGCGGGAGGCCCCGTGCTCGCCGGTCAGGGCGTCGCGGAGCATCGGCAGGGCGGTCGTGCCGAGGTCGAGCAGTGCCATGCCGACGACTCCCGTGGGCAGCGCGCGCTCACCGGCGACGGCGTGCAGCAGGTGGGCGACGGCGCCGGGATCGCCGGCCTTGCCGAGGGCGCGGGCGGCGGCACAGCGCACCTCGAGCGAGCGATCGGCGAGCAGAGCGGCCATCCCGGCGACGTGGTGCGTGCCGGCGGCGGAACCGAGCAGGGAGACGGCGCGGCCGCGCCGCCATGGCGTGCGGGCCGAGAGGTCGGCGACCGCCTTGGAGACGACGCCGCGCTCGGCCAGCAGCCGGCGCAGGGTCTCCCGGTCGCTGCCACGGAGCTGGGGGAGCAGGTCCAGCACGATGTCGTCGAGGTCGGCGGGTGCGCCCAGGACGTCGGACAGCGGGATGCCGTCGTCGGGGTCGTCGTCCAGGACGGCGTGCACCAGCGGCATGAGCTCCCGCTTGCGCCGCTCGTCGCGCGACGCACGGCGACCGCGCACCAGGTGGACGGTGGCGACGGCGACCAGTAGCACGATGATCAGTGCGGTCACCGCCGCTCCCGCGAGCAGGACGCCGCCGAGCGGCACGGTCATGCGGAGACGCTGCCCGGAGGCAGGGCGGCGGTCACGCGGCTGATCAGCTCGCGGGTGCTGAACGGCTTGGCGACGAAGTCGGTCGCCCCGGCGGCGAAGCCGCGCTCCAGGTCGGGCTCCTGTGCCTTGGCGGTGAGCAGCAGCACCGGGGTGCGGGCGAGGGCCGGGTCGGCGTCCGAGCGCAAGGCCGCGCAGACCTCCAGGCCGTTCATCCGCGGCATCATCCAGTCCAGGACCACCAGGTCCGGTCGCAGCTGTCGCGCTGCGGCCAGGCCGGCCTCCCCGTCGGATTCCACCGATACCTCGAGGCCCAGCCGGCCGAGCCGGAAGGCGACGAGATCGGCGATGACGGGGTCGTCGTCGACGACCAGGACGTGGCTCATGGGGCTCCGATCGGGAAGGGTGGGGCACAACCTGCATCGGCACGACCGGCGCAGAGCTGTAGCGCCCGCTCGCCTTCACACCGGCCGGTCGGCGGCCGAAAGCCGGGGAGTGCCCCTCTCCACCTCCCGCGGTGACCACGCCGACGCCCCGCCGTTGCGCGCCCTGCTGCGCCGCCCGCTGGCGGTGGGCCTGGCCGCGCTGACGGCGGTGACGCTGGCGACGGTCACCTTTGCCCTCGTGGTGCTGATGATCATCGGCCCACGGGTCGACCGGGCGAACGACGTGCTGAGCGCCCTGCAGGACGGTCACATCGCGATGCTGGACCAGCAGACCGGCCTCCGCGGCTTCCTGGTGACCCGGGAGTCACGTTTCCTCGAGCCCTACAGGAAGGGCGCCGCGGATCTGGACCGCGCCGACGCAACGCTCCGCGCGCTCGCGCAGGAAGAGCCGGACCTGGCCGAACACGTCGAGGCCCTCGAGGCGGCGGAGCGGGACTACATCGAGCAGTGGGCGTCGCCGACGTTCGCGGTCCAGCCGGCCCTCGGTGACGCCGCCGCACTGAGCGAGCTGCTGCGCCAGGACAAGCGACTGTTCGATCGGTATCGGGCGGTGGAGGGCGAGGTCCGGGTGCTCGTCGAGGACCGACGGCAGCGCGCCAGCGACCAGCGGACGTTCGTCGTGCTGCTCGGAGCTTCCCTGAGCATCCTCGTGAGCCTCGTCGTCGCGATCGCCGTGCGCCGCGCGAACCGGCAGCTGGCAGAGACGCTGCTCCCCCCTGCCCAGCGGGTGCGGGACACCCTTTCGGCCCTTGCCGCCGGTGACGTGGACAGCCGGGTTCCGGAGACCGGCCCGGCCGAACTGCGCGACATCGCCGGCGACGTGAACCTCCTCGGCGACGCCCTGCGGGAGCGCGGGGAGCTCGTGGTCGCCCGGGAGCGCGACCTGGTGGCGGCGCGCGACGACGCCGAGCGCGCCGGCCAGGCCAAGACGGCGTTCCTCGCGACCATGAGCCACGAGATCAGGACACCGCTCAACGCCGTGCTCGGCCTCACCGACCTGCTGCTGACGACGGAGCTCACCGAGGAGCAGCGCGGCCACCTGGACACCGTGTCGCGCAGCGGGGACAGCCTGCTGATGCTGATCAACGACATCCTCGACTTCTCCAAGATCGAGGCCGGCGAGCTGGACCTCGAGCAGGCCCCCTTCCAGCTGGACGAGGTCGTGTACGACGTCGCCCAGCTGCTCGCCCCACAGGCGGCAGGCAAGGGCCTGGACCTGCTCGTCGACATCCCCGGCGACTGCGCCTGGCGGGTGGTGGGCGACGGCGGCCGCCTCCGGCAGGTGGTCATGAACCTGGTCGGCAACGCCGTGAAGTTCACCTCCACCGGCCAGGTCGTCGTCGTCCTGACCAGCGACGGCGACCTGTCGGACGACGGCACGCTGCTGTGCCGGCTCTCCGTGATCGACACCGGCATCGGGATCACCCCTGAGCAGCAGCAGCGGCTCTTCCGGTCCTTCAGCCAGGGCGATGCCTCGATCACCCGGTCCTACGGCGGGACCGGGCTGGGCCTCGCCATCAGCCAGCGGATCGCCCAGGCCATGGGTGGTGGCATCAGCGTGTACAGCGACCTCGGTGCGGGCTCGACCTTCACCGTCAGCGTGCGCCTGACCCCCGCGGCCGCCGACCGGGACCGCGCCGTGTCCACCGACCTGACGGGCCGCCGTCTGCTCGTCGTCGACGACAACGTGACCAACCTGCGCATCCTGGAGCACCAGCTGGACCGCTTCGGGGCCACCGCCGTCCTCGTCTCCTCCGGGGCCGAGGCCCTGGCCCGCTTCGATGCCGGCGAGCGGTTCGACGCATGCGTCCTGGACCTGCACATGCCCGACATGCCCGGCGACGTGCTGGCCACCCGGCTGCAGGCCCACCCGCGGGCGACCGGCACGCCGCTGGTCCTGCTCAGCAGCTCCACCCGCCTGCACGCCACGGAGGCGGCGTCGTTCGCGGCGCGGATGCACAAGCCGGTCCGGCCCGAGCGCCTGCTCCAGACACTGCTGTCCGTCCTGCACCCCGACGACGCGCGGCACGCGCCGGCCTCGGTCGGCGGTACGGCGGAGGCGCCCTCCGGGGGCCGGCTGCGGGTCCTCGTCGCCGAGGACCATGCGGTCAACGCCCAGCTGATCGGGCTCTACCTCGCGCAGCTGGGGCACGACTGCGAGCGGGTCGTCAACGGGCGCGAGGCGGTCGAGGCGGTGCAGCGGTCGCGCTACGACGTCGTGCTCATGGACGCGCAGATGCCGGTGATGGGCGGCGTGGACGCAACGGCGGCCATCCGGCTGCTGGCGATCCCGCAGCCGCGGATCGTCGCCGTGACCGCCAGCGTCCTGGCCAGCGACCGCACCGCCTTCATGACGGCCGGGGCCGACGAGTTCCTGACCAAGCCGGTGCGCCTGGCCACGCTGGACGCGACCCTGCAGCGGTGGGCGTCGGCCGGCGCGAGCGCTCCGGTCAGGTCCGCGGTGGTCGTCCCCCTGCCCCGCGCCGGTGACCCCGCGGCTCAGCTCCTGCACCCCGACGTCCCGGACACCGACGTCCTGGACGCCGAGACCGTGGACGAGCTCCGGGACCTCGGGGACGAGGCCTTCGCGCACCTGTACGGGCAGTACGTGGGTGGCCTGCCCGCCACGCTCGCGGCTCTCGCCGCCGCCGCGGACCGCGGCTCGTGGTCGGAGGACGAGGAGCTGTCGGTCCCTCGGCTGGCCCACCGGCTCAAGGGCAGCAGCGCGGCCATGGGCGCCGCCCGGATGGCCGAGCTCTGCCAGCTCCTGCAGACCGGCACGGGTGCGACCCCGGAGCTGGACCGTGCACTGACCGAGCTCCAGGAGGAGAGCCTCCGGGTGCAGGCGGCCGTCTCGGTCCTCCTGGGGGCGGGGCGCTGACCTCGGGCGGGCGGCCCCGGCCCGTCCGTACGATCGGGTCGTGATCGACCTGCGGCTCGTGCGTGAGAACCCCGACCTCGTCCGTGCCAGCCAGCGCGCCCGGGGTGACGACGAGTCCCTGGTCGACACGCTGCTGGCCGCCGACGCCGCCCGCCGCGAGGGGGTCAAGCGGGTCGACGACCTGCGCGGGGAGCAGAAGGCCGCCTCCCAGGCGGTCAAGAAGGCGACCCCGGAGGAGCGGCCCGCCGTCCTCGAGCGGGCCAAGGCGCTGGCCGCCGAGGTGAAGGCGGCCGAGGAGGGCCAGCGGGAGGCCGACGCCGCGCTGCGCGCCGCCCACCTGAAGATCGCCAACGTCGTCCACGGCGACGTCCCGCCCGGGGGCGAGGACGACGCCGTCACGCTGCGCACCGTCGGCGAGCTGCCCATCTACGACTTCCCGGTGCGCGACCACCTCGAGATCGGCGAGGCACTGGGCGCCATCGACATGGAGCGCGGCGCGAAGGTCTCCGGCTCGCGCTTCTACTTCCTCACCGGACCCGGCGCACTGCTCGAGTTCGCGCTCGCCCAGCTGGCCATCAGCCGCGCCGTCGCCGCCGGGTTCACGCCGGTCATCGCCCCCGCGCTGGTCAAGCCCACCGCGATGGAGGGCACCGGCTTCCTCGGCGAGCACGACGAGGAGGTGTACCGGATCGAGCGCGACGACCTGTACCTCGTGGGCACCTCCGAGGTGGCGATCGCCGGCATGCACGCCGACGAGGTGCTCGACCTCTCCGCGGGCCCGAAGCGGTACGCCGGCTGGTCGTCCTGCTTCCGCCGCGAGGCCGGCTCGTACGGCAAGGACACCCGCGGCCTGATCCGCGTGCACTGGTTCGACAAGGTCGAGATGTTCAGCTTCTGTGCACCCGAGGACGCCGCCGCCGAGCACCTGCGTCTGCTCCAGTGGGAGGAGGAGTTCCTCCAGGCGCTGGAGCTGCCCTACCGGGTGGTCGACATCGCCGCCGGTGACCTGGGCACCAGTGCCGCGCGCAAGTACGACATCGAGGCGTGGTTCCCGACCCAGGGCACCTACCGGGAGCTCACCAGCACGTCGGACTGCGCCACCTTCCAGGCTCGGAGGCTCGCCATCCGCTACCGCGACGCGGAGGGGAAGAACCAGACGGCGGCCACGCTCAACGGCACCCTCTGCGCGATCGCCCGCACCATCGCCTGCCTGCTCGAGGTGCACCAGCGCGCCGACGGCTCGGTGCACGTGCCCGTCGCGCTGCGTCCGTGGCTCGGCGGGGTCGAGGCACTGACGCCCGGCATGACGCTGGTCGCCCCGGTGCCCACCGCATGAGCGAGCGCCCGCCCCGGGCCCTGCCCGCCCACGGGATCCTGGACGGCGCCGACCGGGTGGTCGAGCTCGGCGACCTGGGCCCGTGGCGCCCGAAGCTGGTGGCCAGCGACCTCGACGGGACGCTGCTCGACGGAAACGGGCTCGTCACCGACCGCACCCGCGCGGCGATCGACGCGTGCTGGGCGGCCGGGATCCCGGTCGTCGGCGTGACCGGCCGCGGGCCGCGGCTGCTGGAGAGCGTGCGCACGGCCCTCGGCGGCCGCGGGCTGGCGGTGCTGTCGCAGGGCGGCTTCGTCGTCGACCTCGAGCGCGACGAGGTGCTGCGTGCGGTCGCGCTCCCCCGGGAGCAGGCGGTGCGGGTGATCGAGCGGATCGAGCAGGCCGCCGGCGAGGTCGTCCTGGCGGTCGAGGAGGCCGCCGAGCAGGGGCAGGTGCACGCGCGGCTGCGGGTGCAGCACGGCTTCGACTGGCCCTACCCCGAGCCTTCGCAGATCCTCCCGCGCGGCGAGGTGCTGCCGCCCGGCGCCGTCCTCAAGGCCTTCCTGCGCTCGGCGACCCTCGACCAGGACGAGCTGCTGGCGCTGGCCCGCACCGTCGTCGACCCCGCCGACGCCGAGCTGACGCACGCCGGCCTCGGCTTCATCGAGGTGCTGCCGCCGGGCATCACCAAGGCCAGCGGGCTGCAGCTGGCGCTGGACCGGTACGGCGTCGGCTTCGGCGACGTCCTCGTGTTCGGGGACATGCCCAACGACCTGCCGATGCTGGGGGCGGTGCAGGACGCCGGCGGGCGCGCGGTCGCCGTCGCCAACGCGCACCCCGCCGTCCGGGCCCTGACGTCGGAGGTCACCAGCGGGCACCAGGCCGAGGGCGTGGCCCGCTACCTCGAGGCGGTGCTGCGCGATGTCTGACTGGCGCCCGCGGCTGATCGCCAGCGACATGGACGGCACCCTGCTGCGCACCGACGACAGCGTCAGTGACGCAACGGTCGCGGAACTGGGCCGCTGGCGCGTCGAGGACGTGCCGTTCGTCCTCGCGACCGGCCGCCCGCCGCGCTGGATGCACGGCGTCCGGAAGGTGCTGGGCTTCGGGACGGCGGTCTGCTGCAACGGCGCGGTGCTGCTCGACCTCGAGCCGATGGAGATCGTCGACGAGGCCCCGCTGACGCCCGACGCGCTGCAGGCGATCACCGCCGAGCTGCGCGACCGGCAGCCCACGACGTGGTTCGCCGTCGAGTACGGCTGGGAGTTCCGCCACGAGCCGGTCTACCGCCCGCGGTGGGACGTCAACGCGCCGGGTGTCGGCGTCGCCACGCTGGAGCAGATGACCGCCGCGCCGGCGGCCAAGTTGCTGGCCCGCCACGAGTCGATGGACCCGGACGCGTTCGTCGAGCTCATCGAGGCGGTCGTCGGCGACCGGGCCACGGTCACGCACTCGTCCACCGACGCCCTGGCCGAGATCTCGGCCCCCGGCGTCACCAAGGCGACCGGGCTGGCGACGGTCGCCGCGCGGCACGGCGTCGGGCCCGAGGACGTGGTGGTGTTCGGCGACATGCCCAACGACATCGCCGCGTTCGAGTGGGTGCGCGACGGCGGCGGCCGCGCGGTGGCGATGGCGCACGCCCACCCTGACCTGCTCGCCGTCGCCACGGACGTCACCGTCGGCAACGACGAGGACGGCGTCGCGGCGTTCCTGGCCTCCCTCTGACCGCTCTGCTCAACTTCCGCGCCCGTCGGCCGATAGGCAGTGCGTCGGGTTTCGACGTCCAGTCGTACAGGAAGCGGGCAGGGATGATGCACGGAGACGACCACGCGGTCGGGACGGACGGGCACTCGTCCGAGGAGTCGGGTGCGCGCGTCGCCCGCGCCCGGTTCGGCCTGCGGAGCCGGATGCTGGGCTCGATCCTCGTCGTCGCCCTGACCACCGTCGGCGTGGGCGCCTTCGGCATCAACCGGATGTCCGAGCTCAGCGACAAGGCCGAGCAGGTGTACGAGCGCGGCGCCGTCCCGCTCGACGGCCTGCGCAGCCTGGAGGCCGACTGGTGGCAGCTGTCCGCCAACGTCGCCCGGTCGAACGTCACCGTCCTGCCCGCGACGACCATCGCGAAGGCCAAGGAGAGCGCCGCCGAGTACATGCAGATCCTCGCCGACCGGACCGTCGAGGTCGACGCCATGCCGCTCCCCGCCGAGGCGCGCACCGCGTTCACCCAGTTCTCCGCCGCCGTCGACACCTACCTGCCGGCGCTCGCCGAGCTCTCGCAGCCCGGCTTCATCGCCGGCAACCCGGCGCGCGCCATCGAGCTCCTCGGGATCATGGGCGAGCAGGAGATCGTCATCAAGGAGTCGATCACCGCGGCGACCGCGGCCGCCTCGGCGTCGTCCGCGGCCACGGCGGCCGAGGCCGCCGACGAGTACGCGAAGGCGCGCAACCTCACGGTCGGCATCATGCTCGCGGGCCTGCTGATCAGCGTGGTCCTGGCCACCATCGTCTCCCGCGGGGTCACCCGCCCGGTGCAGCGGATCCGCGAGGTCCTCGGCCAGGTGGCTGCCGGTGACCTGACCGTCCGCGCCGGCCACACCGGTGGCGCCGAGCTCGGCGAGATGGCCGAGTCCCTCGACGAGACCCTCGACGCGATCTCGCACGTCCTGCTGCTGGTCGGCGACTCCTCCACCCGCCTCGCCGCGGCCTCCACCCAGCTCAACGCGGCGGCCGAGGGCATCTCGGCGAACGCCCGCACGGCGGCCGGCCAGGCCGACGACGTCGTCGCCTCCGCCGGTGCGGTCGCCGCCAGCGTCGACACCGTGGCCACCGGCTCCTCGCAGATGGAGTCGGCGATCCGGGAGATCGCGCACAACGCGACCGAGGCCGCCCGCGTGGCCGGTCAGGCCGTCGCGGTCGCCGAGAACACGACCCGCACCGTCGGCAAGCTCGGCGACTCCTCCCAGGAGATCGCGACCGTCATCAAGCTGATCAACGGCATCGCGGAGCAGACCAACCTGCTGGCGCTCAACGCCACCATCGAGGCCGCGCGCGCCGGTGAGGCCGGCAAGGGCTTCGCCGTCGTCGCCTCCGAGGTCAAGGAGCTCGCGCAGGAGACCGCGCGGGCCACCGAGGACATCTCGCAGCGGGTCGAGGCCATCCAGGCCGACACCGCGGGCGCGGTCGAGGCGATCAGCCAGATCTCTTCGGTCATCGGCGAGATCAACGACTTCCAGGCGACGATCGCCGCGGCCGTCGAGGAGCAGACCGCCACGACCAACGAGATGAACCGGAACGTGGCCGAGGCCGCCAGCGGCACGCAGGGCATCGCCGCCGCGATCTCGGGGCTCGCCGCCGGCACGCAGGAGACCAACCAGCGCGTCGACGACGCCCAGGCCGCCTCGGCGGACCTCGCCCGCATGAGCGGCGAGCTGCAGGAGGCCGTCGCCCGCTTCAAGGTCTGACGACGACGGACGGCGCCGCCCCCCGACCGGGGGAGCGGCGCCGTTCGCGTTCTCAGGACGCGGACGCTCAGGCGTCGGCGGCCACCACCGCGATGAGCACGATGGCGATGGCGACGGCGATCGCGCCGAGGACGATGCCGGCGACGCCCAGCCCGGTCTTCGCGCCGGTGCGCTTGCCCTGCGAGACGCCGACGCCGCCGAGGACGACGCCCAGGACGCCGAGGATGATCCCGGCGAGCGGGAACCAGGAGAGCAGGGCGCCCAGCAGACCGGTGACGAAGCCGGCGGTGCTGAGGCCGTTCGTGGAGTTCGCGGTGGCGGGACTGCCGTACTGCTGGTCGGTGCTCACGGTGCCTCCTGTGGAAGGCCGGCGGATCCGGCTGCAGCAGGACGGTGGCCCCGGCGGCGACTCCGTACTCAACGGAACCGGCCGGTTCACCCACTCGTGCGACCTAGCGGCCAGCAGTTCTCACGCAGCGGAGTCCTACAGGTACTGACCGCCGCCGGGGCGGAGGTCGGGCTGGGCGACGGCGCCCGGACCGCCGGGCAGTGCCTTGCGCCGCATCTCCTCCAGCTGGGCGCGGGCCGCCATCTGCTGCGCGAACAGCGCCGTCTGGATGCCGTGGAAGACGCCCTCGAGCCAGCCGACCAGCTGGGCCTGGGCGATCCGCAGCTCGGCGTCGGTGGGGGTCACGTCCTCGCTGAAGGGCAGCGTGATCCGCTCGAGCTCCTCGCGCAGCTCCGGGGCCAGCCCCTGCTCGAGCTCGCGGATGGACGACGCGTGGATGTCGCGGAGCCGGTTGCGGCTGGCCTCGTCCAGGGGTGCTGCGCGCACCTCCTCGAGCAGCTGCTTGATCATCGTGCCGATCCGCATGACCTTCGCGGGCTGCTCGACCATCTCGCTGACCTGCATCGCGCCGCCGTCGTCCCCGTCGTCGTCGCCCTGGGCCAGGTTCATCGGCAGGGAGCCCACGGGCTGACCGTCGGGCCCCACGACGAGGACCTGCTGCTGACGTTCGCTGCCGGTGCCGGGTGCAGTCATGGCTCCATCCTGCCCCGCCGCCGGAGCCGCCGAACGCGAGGTCCGCGCCCGGCCGGACCGGCGCCCGTGCCCTCCGCGGTCCGGGCACCGGGGCAACTAGGGTGCGCAGGCATGGAGGCCCGGCTCGACGTCGCTCGGGTCCGCGGCCTCTTCCCGGCGCTGGCCGACGGATACGTGCACGTCGACGGCCCCGGCGGTGCACTGCTGCCCGAGGACGTCGCCCGGGCCGTCGGGCACGCGCTGCGGATGCCGGTCGCCGAGCGGGGCGGGGTGTTCGCCGCCTCGGCGCGGGCGGAGGGCCTGGTCACCGGTGCCCGCACGGCCGTGGCCGACCTCGTGGGCAGCCCCCCGGGCGGCGTCGTCCTGGGCGCCAGCATGACCGCGGTGACGTACACGCTCGCCCGGGCGATCGCGCGGACCTGGCGGGCCGGGGACGAGATCGTCGTGAGCCGCCTCGACCACGACGCCAACATCCGGCCGTGGGTGCAGCTGGCCGAGGAGCGCGGCGTCGTCGTCCGCTGGGCCGAGGTGGACATCGAGACCGGTGAGCTGCCCGCCTGGCAGTACGACGACCTGGTCAACCGCCGCACCCGCCTGGTGGCGCTCACCGCGGCCAGCAGCGCGATCGGCACCTGCCCCGAGGTCGCGGAGATCTCCCACCGCGCCCACGCGTTCGGGGCGATGGTCTACGTCGACGCGTCCCATGCCGCCCCGCACATGTACCTGGACCGCACCGCCCTCGGCGCGGACTTCGTCGCGCTGTCGGCGTCGAAGTGGGGCGGCCCGCACGTCGGCGCGGTCGCCGCGGACCCGCAGCTCCTGGCGCACCTGCACCCGGACAAGCTCCTGCCGATGTCGGACAAGGTGCCCGACCGCTTCGAGGCCGGCGCCGCGCCGTACGAGCTCTACGCCGGCGTCTCCGCGGCCGTCGACCACCTGGCGGCCCTGGACGGGGAGGCGACGGGGTCGCGCCGCGACCGGCTGCGCGCCTCGCTGGCCGCCGTCGCCCGGTACGAGGGCGAGCTGTTCGGCTGGCTGGACGACGCCCTGCGGGCGATGCGGCACGTGCACGTGCTCGGCCGCCCCGCGCGGACGACGCCGACGATCGCGTTCCGGGTGGAGGGCATGCGCCCCCGCCAGGTCGCCGCCGAGCTCAACCGGCAGGGCATCTGCGTCTGGGACGGCGACGCCTACGCCCGCGAGCTGTTCGACGCCCTCGGGGTGACCGAGAGCGGCGGGGCCGTCCGCCTCGGGCTGATGCACTACAACACCCCCGACGAGGTCGGGCAGGTCATCGACGCCGTCGCCGCGCTGCGCCCGCGCCCGGTGCCCCGCCCGCGCTAGCCGGTCCGCGCCGGCTCAGTCGGCCGGGAGCAGCAGCACCTTGCCGACGTGCTCGCTGGCCTCCACCGCCCGGTGCGCCTCCGCGGCGCGGGACATCGGCAGCCGCCGGTCGACGATCGGCCGGATGGTGCCGCGCTCGACGTCGGGCCACACGTCCCGGCGGACCGCCTCGATGATCTCGGCCTTGCCGCCGGAGCCGGTCGCGGGGCGCCCACGCAGCCCGGTGGCGTGCACGGCTGCCCGCTTGGACAGGAGCTTGCCGAGGTCGAGCTCGGCCTTGGTGCCGCCCTGCATGCCGATGACGACCAGCCGCCCGCCGACGGCGAGGGCGTCGATGTTCCGGCCCAGGTACTTGGCACCCATGTTGTCGAGGACGACGTCCACGCCGCGGCCGTCGGTCGCCTCGCGCACCTTCTCGACGAAGTCCTCGTCGCGGTAGTTGATCAGGACGTCCGCGCCCAGCTCGCGGCAGACGTCGAGCTTCGCCTGCGTGCCCGCCGTGGTGAACACCCGCGCGCCGGCGCGGGCGGCCAGCTGGATGGCCATCGTGCCGATGCCGCTGGACCCGCCGTGCACCAGGAAGCTGTCGCCGCGACGCAGGCCGGCCAGCATGAAGACGTTGGACCAGACGGTGCACACGACCTCGGGCAGGGCGGCCGCCGTCGCCAGCTCCACGCCCGCGGGGCGGGGCAGCAGCTGCCCGGCCGGGACGGCGACCCGCTCGGCGTACCCACCGCCGGAGAGCAGGGCGCACACCTCGTCGCCGACCGACCAGCCGACGACGCCCTTGCCGACCTCGCTGATGACGCCGCTGCACTCCAGGCCGAGGATCTCGCTGGCGCCCTTCGGCGGCGGGTAGAAGCCCTGCCGCTGCATGAGGTCGGCCCGGTTCACCGCGGTGGCGGCGACGTCGACGATCACCTCACCGGGGCCGCAGACCGGGTCGGGCACCTCCGACCAGCCGAGGACGTCGGGGCTCCCGGGTTCGCTGATCGTCACCGCACGCATGCCCGAACCCTAGAGCTGCCCCGTCAGGCGGGGACGGCGACGGTCGCACCTCCCGACACCGACACGCAGCGGCCGACGTCGTCGGTGCCCGTGGCCAGCCGGGCGAGCACCCCGCCGACGGCGCGGCGGGACACCTTCATCCCCTGCACCGACCCGTCGGTCGACCGGACGGCCGGCTCGTCGTCGTCGGTCAGGTAGACCGGCTGCACCAGCGTCCAGTCCAGGCCGCTGCGCCGGACGACGTCCTCCTGCAGCCCGTGGTCGGCGATCTGCGGCTTGAGCAGCAGCGCGAAGACCAGCCGCGAGGACAGCGGCAGCAGGTCCCGGGTCTCGCCGACGCCGTACGAGGACTGCACCACCAGGCGCCGCACGCCGTGCTCGTGCATCGCCGCCACGACGGCGGCGGTACCGCGCGAGCGCACGTCCAGCGGCGTGCCGGCCGGGCCCCGCAGGCGCACCCGCATCGGGCTCTCCGTGATGCCGAGCGCCACGACGACGGCGTCCTGACCCCGGACCGCGGCGTGCACGTCCGCCGCCACCGTGGCG